>JANNCO010000381.1:0-2430 GCA_031386655.1 Polaromonas sp.
TTTCTCCGGGTGCAATGTCAAACGAAATACCGTCCAGAGCACGTAAAGTGCCCCGGCGGTTGGGGAACTCGACGACCAGGTTTTTGACTTCTAGCAAGCTCATGTTTAGTTTTTTTCACTGCTAGCTGTTGTCAAGGCACGTTGCATGTTGACCATGCTTTGGCCGATTTTTTCTCCGAAGCTACTAGCTTCTAAAAGAAAAATAGACCGATTCATTGGCAAGGTTTCTTTCACGAATTTTTCATGCTTACTACTGATAAATTTAGGTTTTTGGGCAAGTATTTCTTCTAACTCTTGAACTGAAAAGTTCTGCACGTAAATATCAATTTCTCGCTCGATCGTCATAAACATGCTGTCAACAAATTTATCTAGATTACCCGGGTCAGGTGCAAAATACTTATCCACAATGTCGCTAACTTCTTGGCTACTCAGCTTTGGGTAAATTTTTTGCGAATCTAGTTTGACTCGTGCATTAATTTTTCCCATTTCTGCTATGTAATTATTTCTAACAGCAACAGCCTCTACTGAATGGGTCTTTGTTCCCTGAGAACTGGGCGTCATCACAATGGCCTTGGCAAGGCGCAATTTTTCACCCTCCGGCTGGGCTTGTGCAAGACATGTCCATACAAACGCACAGACTAGTAAAAGTGCTCTCATGCCAGTCACCGCAACCTTGGATTCATCGCATCACGCAACCAGTCCCCCAGCAGATTGACGCTCAGCGCGATCAACACCAGCATCAGGCCGGGGAACACGGTGATCCACCATTCGCCAGAAAATAAATAGTCGTTGCCCACGCGAATCAGCGTACCCAGCGAAGGCGATGTGGGTGGCGCGCCTACGCCCAGGAAGGATAGCGTTGCCTCGGTAATGATGGCGGTAGCCACCTGGATAGTGGCCAGCACCATGACGGGGCCCAGCACATTGGGCAGCACATGGCGGCGCATGATGCGCAAGGGTGACACGCCCGTCACACGCGCAGCTTGCACGTATTCTTTGTTGCGCTCCACCATGGTGGTACCGCGCACCGTGCGGGCGTACTGCACCCAACCGGTGAGCGAAATAGACACAATCAGCACACCAAAAGCCAGAGAATCATGGGCGTTGGGGAATACGGCACGGCCCACACCTGCAATCAGCAGCGCCACCAAAATAGGCGGAAAGCTCAGCATGACATCGCACAGGCGCATTAAAAAACTGTCTACCCAGCCGCCCAAAAACCCAGCCAGCAAACCTAACAGCACACCCACCAGCACCGAAATAATCACGGAGGCAAACCCCACCGCCAGCGAGATACGCGCGCCATACATTAACGTAGACAAAATATCGCGCCCTTGGTCGTCGGTGCCCAGCAGGTACATGCGCGTGCCGCCGCCCATGTCTTGCGGCACAGCATGCGCAGCCCACGATGGCGCTAGGCGTGCGTGGTCTAGCACCAGCGTGGTCAAATCAAACGGCGCATGCGGTGCTACCAGTTCAGCAAACAATGCGCAAAAAATACAAATGAATGCTACTGTTGCCGCGCCAATAGCCATGGGCGAAGTTTTAAAACTGTAGCCAATATCGCTGTCGAACCAGCGGGAGAGGATGGAGGTCATGCAGATGGGGAAGTTACAGGCAAAATATAAAACGCATCATCGGCGCTGGCAGCGCCCACGCCGATAATGCTTTGCATAGCGCCTGGGTTTACTTCACAGTCATCCACTTGAAGAACATAAAGTTATCCGCCATTTGCGTTAAATCTACCTTCTTGCTCACGCCCCACGCCAACGCTTGTTGGTGCAGCGGCAGGTGGCCAATGTCGTCGGCATGCAATTTATTGGCCTCAGCGATGAACGCCTGGCGTTTGGTTTTATCAGTCTCCGATTGAATTTTCAAAGTCAGCTCATCCACCTTTGGATTGCAATACGCACCCAGGTTAAATTGGCCTGAACCTTTGTCGTCAACACAGCGCATCAGGCCGTTGAACGCGTTGTGTGCGTCGTAGGTGCCCGGGGTCCAGCCCAGCAAATAGAAGCTGGTGTCGCGCTTTAAAATTTTAGGAAAGTAAGTGCCTTTGGTCTCAGTTTGCAGATTGATCTTGACGCCAATGCGTGACAGGTTGGCCGCTACCGTTTGGCAAATCTCGCCGTCGTTCACATAGCGGTCATTCGGGCAGTTCATGCTGACTTCAAAGCCTGTGGGGTAGCCTGCTTCGGTCAATAATTTCTTAGCGCCCTCTACATCGTAAGGCAAGCGCTTGTTTTGGTTAGCATCAAAACCATTGATGCCAGGGCCAATCAACAGCGCAGTGGGGTTAGACGCACCGCGCATTACTGTGCGTTTGATGCCTTCAATATCAATAGCCTGGTAGAAAGCTTGGCGTACACGTTTGTCTTTGAACGGGTTTTTACCTTTCACGTTGCTGTACAGCAGCTCATCGCGCTTTTG
>JANNCO010000444.1:0-2708 GCA_031386655.1 Polaromonas sp.
ACCGACACCATAGCCCCCAGCGACATCGCCAGCACACCGTAGGGCGGCGCAATGTTGCGCTGGGCCAGCTGTGCACGGCAATCGGCCACCATAGCCTGCACACTCCACGGGCTGCGCTGCTGATAAAACTGCCCATTGCCCGGCAGATCGAGCGCGACGACTTGGGCAGGGTGCACCGCCTGGGCAAACCGGGCGACAAACTCGCCCCAGTGCCCCTGTTCGCGCGTTAATCCGCGCAGCAGTATCCAAGTAGTAGTTTGGGTTTTCATGCCAGCCAATTAATACCAATCGCGCAATGCCTGCGCGTGTTGCTGCGCGCGCGCATCGGCGCGGGGCAGCCACAGCGCGCGCCCACATGCCGCGCGGGACAAAAAATCAAGCAGTAGCTGGTGTTGCCGCAGTACCCGTTGCTGGCGGTGCTCGATCAACGGGTTAAACATGCCATGCCGCGAGAACAGCTGGCGCGGATTTTTTTTAACCCACAGCCAAGAACCCATCTCTAATGTGAGCGGCAGAAAAACCCGCTCTGGTTGCGCCATAGATTGCAGGTATAAATGATCCCACAAGTCGCCATGTGCCAAGTACTGCAAGCTTTGTGGTTCAATAATATATCGGTGGTGGCTATTGGACTGGACAAAAATACTCTTGAGCGCATGCATCTCTGCCAAATGCGCTATCGGTGCGCGCGTGTGCGCGTATGGAAACCATATGCGGTCACGGCTGCCAAAACCAGAATGGCAGTCCACCGACACACTGAAGTCACGGCTCAGCAGCTCGGCCTGCACGACATCGCACAGCGCTTGACTCTCTTTTTCCATTGGGTGCCCTTTGGGGCCGCGGTACCAGGGTATGCCTGCGCTGATACGCTGGCCACCCACTAAAAAAGGTACTTTCTCTGTTGCATCTACGGGCGCGTTGCGCATCAGGTCTACGCCGCTGGGGTTGGCCCGCGTGCCCAAACCCATGCCACCCGGATTCACGATGGGCATAAAAACCAAACGCACCGATTCAAGTTGCTGGTGCAGTGTGCTGTCCCACTGCAAACGCATTACCAAAGTGTGTAAATAGGCAATTACCACTTCTGCACCAATGCGCTCCAGCCCATGCACACCACCAAAATAGCCCACTGCGGGCACATCGCGTGACGGGTTACCCATAGTAACTACATGCACAGGGTAGCTGCCACCGCCTGGTAAATCGACCTCGCAAACGGTGCGCGATTGCAGCCTGTCCGCGCCCAATTCAATGATGCGTTCTAAAGCATCTAGCTCAGGCAGTTTGGTTGTAGCCACGGCAGTGGAGGATGTAATGTTGCAAAACGACCATATGGTGGCTGAGCATACAGCTGCTGTTGAGTAATGTGTTAGGTTGAAGTTAAAAGTAACCCCATTACGTGCGTGCTGCGTCGTAATTTTGCATTTACACAGAACTGTCACATTGCGCTAGTAAGCTATGGTTTTAAGAATATTTTTCCTCATATCCTGTCACGTTATGCTGCATAAATCTGCTTTTTTTCGCGCGATAGCTATTCCTGCTTGCATGGTTTGGGGTGTGCGTGAGTTTTTTGCACTGCAACGTTCTAGAATGCGCAGCCGATACCGCTCAGTTGAATAAAGCTTTGTGCAGCACCCATGGTCTAATCGCGTTGGCTAAACTGAATTATGGTCTACGCATAATTCAAGGTATGCTGATGGCTTCTTTAAAAGAAGAAGCCCCCCATGCCATTTGTCCCTCTAATCGAACACACCCGCGGTACACTGGCTGAGATTGTGCACAGCGGCGCAGTCGCTGTGGTCAACTTTAATGGCGAACTCCAAGCCAGCGTAGGCGACCCGCACGCCATGAGCTTTACCCGCTCTACCATCAAGCCTTTTCAAGCGTTGCCCTTTCTGCAAGGTGGCGGCATTGCACAATTTGGCTTTACGCAAAAGCAAACCGCCCTGCTGTGTGCCAGCCATAACGGCGAGGATATGCACATTGCGCAAGTCGACGACATGCTGCGCAAAATTGGTCAGCCGTACCAAGCACTGCAATGTGGCTGCCACGTACCACTGCGCTACAGCTATGGTGGCCTCACACCGCCCGCTGATGTGCAGTTTGACGAACGGCACAACAACTGCAGCGGTAAGCACACCGGCTTCGTGGCATTTTGCGTACAGCACGGCTTAAGTTTAGACAACCACCTAGCGCCCAACCACCCGCTGCAAGTCGCCATCCACCAGTCGGTCATGCGCGTAGCCCGCTGCGACGCATCGCAATTAGTTGCAGGTACCGATGGCTGCTCAGCACCCAACTACGCCATGCCGCTGTCTAAACTGGCGCTGTGCTTTGCACGCTTAGCCAGCGGCATGCAAGACACCGAGTTTGGTGACCACTTTGCTGCGCTGACTCAAGCTATGGGCGCGCACCCCGAAATGGTGTCTGGCACGGGCCGTAACGACCTGGCATTCACCCAAGCAGGTCGCGGTGACTGGATCACCAAAATAGGCGCCGACGGCGTACAAGTCATCGCCAGCATCACCCGGCGCGAAGCCATCGCCATCAAGGTCATCAGCGGCCACATGCCCGCGCTGTACGCAGCAGCGGTAGAGACGATGGATCAGTTGGGTTGGTTAGATGCGCAGCAGCGAGAGTTGCTGGCACCGTGGGCGCATCAAGTTCTGCTGAATGCGCGTGGCAAACAAGTCGGTGAAATTCGCTCAGCTTTC
>JANNCO010000468.1:0-2663 GCA_031386655.1 Polaromonas sp.
CGGGGCGCATCAGGCGGCAAAGCATCTAGTTCTTCAATCAGCTTAGCGCGTTGCTTCTTTGACATACGGCCATGCAATACGAGGAGTGACGACACGTTTCCAGCTAATGCCGCCCCGATAGCATGCAGATGCTCTGTGCGCTCGGTCAGCGCCAGTACTTTGCGACCTTGCCGATGCAAGGTTTTAATTTCGTTTGCAATTGCGGCCGTGCGGACGGAGTCACTAGCGAGGCTACGGAACACCTCCTGAATACCTGATTCGGGTGGCACATCAATGGGTTTAGCTAACATCCGTGGCACCACCGCCAGATCATGCGGTGCGGTTGCCGGCTTAGGGGCGGTGTAACGGATGGGGCCGCATTGCATAAAGATGACGGGTTGCTGACCATCACGGCGAAACGGTGTTGCGGTCAAGCCAAGTACGAATTTCGCTTTGGTACGTTTCAAAATAGCATCGAACGACACGGCACCCACATGGTGGCATTCGTCCACGATAACGTGGCCGTAGTTTTCAACCAGCGGGTTGACCTCACCTTGCCGGGACAACGACTGCATTACCGCGATGTCGATCTTGCCTGTAGGCTTGGCTCTACCACCACCAATAGTGCCGATCAACCCCTTGCCAGCGGCAAGAAATATCTGCAGTCGCGCTTCCCATTGTTTGAGTAACTCAGTGCGGTGCACCAAAATCAAAGTGTTCACGCCACGCTGCGCGATCATGGCCGCCGCTGCAACAGTCTTTCCAAAGGCCGTGGGGGCGCACAGCACGCCAGCGTCATGACGCAACATCGCCGCAACAGCTGTCACTTGATCAGATCGCAGCGTACCGGCGAAGCTGATATCGAGCGACAAGCCATTGAACCGCTCATCCATCACATCACAATCAATGCCGTTGTCCTTCAGCAAAGTCTGCGCTGCATCTAAGCAGCCGCGCGGTAGTGCAATATGCTGTGGATAGCTTTCGGCGCAGCCAATCACGCGTGGCTTATCCCAAACCGACATGCGCATAGCCTGCGCCCGGTAGAACTCTGGGTTCTGGAACGCAGCAAGACGGATGAGGCGATTGGCCAATGGCTGGGGGAGTTGTGTCTTCTCGAAATAGACGAGATTCGCTAAAGTCAAAGTGAGCGACTTTGGCATAGGCTCCGAGAGTTTGTTGGTGAGTGATGGTGTTGACCGCTTCCAAGGCGTCGCCAGATCCTCATCGTCGATGAATGTCACATCCAGTGGATGCATTCCACCCGTGGCGCGCAGGATGGTCGGCTCGATATTCTGTGGGGCCATCGCTTGGATCGAGGCCAAATACGCCCACTGGTCAGGGTGGGGACGAAAATCCGCATCTACGAAAACGCTACAGCCATTCTCGCGAGGTCCCTTTTGCAAGGGCAAGGCGATCAGGTTACCGAAACCCCCTTTGGGCGTCGTGTCCTGGTTCGGGAAAAGACGATCGTAGGACGACAGCTTCAATTGCCGAGTGCACATGCAGGTGTAGCTGATGATGGCGCTGCCCAGACGGCGTGCATCACGCGCAGACACTTTGTGAGTGAAAAATACCCAAGCGTGAGCCCCTTGCCCAGAACGAGAAGTTTCAATGGCCACTGGCACACCAAGCTCATTGCACGACTCGGCGAAAGCATAGGCGTCCTCTTTCCATTGCGCCTCGTCGAAGTCAACGGCGAGAAAATAGCAGGTATCGTCCTCCAACAGGGGATAGACGCCGATGGTGTGCGCACCCGCAAGATGGTCATACAGCGTGGTGTCTGCGAGTGGAATCAGCACGCGATGGTTGCAGTCGCTGCACTTGATGCGCGGTTTTTCACATACCCCTGCGCGCCACTCGTTGGCGCACGCAGGTGAGTAACCGACATTGGTTGTCGTCTTGCTCTCCCAGCGAATTGGGTAAACGTCGGTGCGCCCACGAAACAAACGACGAAACAGAGCCACTTTTTCGTTTGTGGAGAGACGCGAGGGCTCCGGCTCAAATGCAGAGCGTGCTGCCTGCGCTACGGGACGCCATTCAACGCCGTTCGCTTTTAGCAAAGCGACAAGACGCGCATTTTCTGCCTTTAACTGGGTTAATGGATCGCGTTCACCCGTAAATTCGATCATTTTGATATCGCCATATTTGCATCGGGATTGTCTAGTACTATTTTGCGCTCAATTCTTATGTTAAAAAGACAAACGTTTGCAAGCGAATGATCCCTGTAGTGCTCTTAACAAACTATCAACTATTTGTGGGAAAAGGTGCTCCGGGACATGCTCAAATCATATGCAAAAACAGACGAAAAGACTGGGTCTTTGCATATGAAACGGGCAGACAATCACCAGCGAAGTGGGTTGACTTATCAAGCCTAAATATAGACTGGAGCAAAAACCGCACTCACGATACCCCGGTCGCAAATGTGCAAGTAAGGGGTAAGTTTGGGAGGCAGTGGAATCAAACGAGTCCGCTTGAGCAGCTTTTACAGGCTAAATCCTTGGAGCGAAAAGGACTTGCTGGGCTGTCATGGGATCATCTGAGAAAAAAAATGGTGGCCTGGGGCGGAATCGAACCACCGACACAAGGATTTTCAATCCTCTGCTCTACCGACTGAGCTACCGGGCCAAATGTTCTCTGAGAGCTTCAGGGAAGCCCTCAATTATAGCTGATGTATGTGCGCTGTT
>JANNCO010000472.1:0-5347 GCA_031386655.1 Polaromonas sp.
GAAGAAATAGTGGATGAAACGCTGGCTGAATTTCCTGACAACGACGATCTTATGTCGGCTGTTGTCCTGGAAGCTAATGCACGAAAGATCACTGCGCGACGCCAAAACAGTGAGACCGTTGAAATTGTCGGTGACGGCTTGCGCCCTGCTCAGTCAGGGTTGTCCGACAAAGCAGCCCCCACATTGAAGATTCGGCGTGGTGCAGTAATTCGTGTGGTCAAAACATTAAAGGGCGGCTGGGAAATGACGCAGCTACCCGAGGTAGAAGGTGCGTTTGTGGCCGTAGACCCGCGTGATGGCGCAGTGCGTGCCTTGGTAGGCGGCTTTGACTACAGTAAAAATAAATTTAACCACGTCACCCAGGCATGGCGCCAACCCGGTTCTAGTTTTAAACCCTTCATTTACTCTGCCGCATTGGAAAAGGGATTAGGTCCCGCCACGGTAATCAACGACGCACCGCTGTTTTTTGACGCTGGTGTCACCGGCGGCCAACCTTGGGAGCCGAAAAACTACGATGGTACGTTTGAAGGGCCTATGTCGATGCGCCGCGGATTGGCCAAATCTAAAAACATGGTGTCTATTCGCATCCTGCAATCTGTTGGGCCACAAACTGCACAAGAATGGCTTACGCATTTTGGTTTTGACGCAGAAAAACACCCTGCTTACTTGACCATGGCTTTGGGCGCGGGCTCGGTCACACCAATGCAGATGGCGACAGCCTATGCAGTCTTTGCCAACGGTGGATACCGCGTCAATCCGTGGATGGTGTCAAAGATCACCGACCAGCGAGGTAAAGTTCTGCTCGACTTTAAACCTCAACCCCTCGATGAATCCATGCGTACTATCGATGCGCGCAATGCTTTTGTCATGTCTAGCTTGCTGCAGGAAGTAACCAAAACCGGTACTGCGGCGAAAGCACGCGTTGCCTTAAAGCGCGATGACATCTACGGTAAAACGGGCACTACCAACGATTCGATCGACGCGTGGTTTGCAGGGTACCAACAAACGGTAGCTGCAGTCTCGTGGATAGGTTATGACACGCCACGCAAGTTAGGCGACAAAGAAACTGGTGGCGGACTGAGCTTGCCGGTTTGGATTACCTATATGGAAACCGCTTTGAAGGGTATCAAAGTGTTTGAACCCACTGCTCCAGCAGGTTTGCTGAATCTGGCCGGTGAATGGTACTACGAAGAATTTTCCAGAGGCGCCGGTGTACGCAGCTTGGGTCTGGAAGACAGGCCAGCGCCATCAACTGCTGACCCTGAACCGAATGCACCTGCGCCTGAAGAAGAAAAGAAAAGTATTCTGGATCTCTTCAAAGGTTAGGCAGGTGCATCAACTGGACATGCTGGCAAACTGCAGCGGCAGGCCAGATTGCTCGCTGGCATACCGGGTCAGATCTTCGAAAAATTCTGAATCGATGCGGGTATTGCGCCAGACACCATCGTATTTGTAATGAAACCCGCCTGCACGGGCTGCCATCCAAACCTCCTGCAAGGGTTTTTGCAGATTGATAACGATTTGGCTGCGGTTACTGAAAGTCAGGGTGACCATGCTGCCGACACGCTGATTGTCGATATCAGCTTCAGTATCATCGTTGAGACGGTCGCAGTGGGCTTCTACGGCACGCAGCAGGGCTTCCGCTTGGTCAGCATATTCCAGATCAGTCATGGCGGCACAATACAATCACGGTATGGGTTATAAAAATGTTATTGTAGGCACTCTGCATCACGCCACAAAACGCTGGGGCAGTGTAGCCGCTGCTGCGGTAGTGGTATGTGCTGCGCTGGGGTCGGCCTGCGGCCAAAGGGGCAGTTTGTATCTGCCTACCGAGCCAGCTGCGCGCAATCGGGCTACTTTACCGCAAACCCTGTTGCCTGCAGACAACCCTACTGTGCCAGCTGTTGCTGCACCCACAGTGTCATTACCTTCTGCGCCTACCAGCACTGTCAGCTTTTCCATACCGCCCTCACCCGCTGCTTCAGGCGCTTCGGCTAGCCGCTGACCAGCTTATTTTTTTATGCTATCTATGACTTCCATTTTGCCCGGTCACCCATTTGTCCACTACCAGAATCAACAACTGCATATTGAACAATGCGCAGTAGCACCTTTGGTGCAATTGCACGGCACACCCCTGTTTGTCTATTCCAAAGCGTCAATGCTGGACGCACTGTCGGCTTACCAGCGCGGGTTTGCGGGGCGTAACGCGCTTATTTGCTACGGCATGAAGGCCAATTCGTCGCTGGCGGTGATCCAGCTTTTTGCCCAGGCTGGCTGCGGGTTTGACATCGTCTCGGGTGGTGAGCTAGAACGGGTGATCAAGGCTGGAGCAGAGCCTGCCAAAATTATTTTCTCGGGTGTCGGTAAAACACGCCGCGAGATGCTGCAGGCATTGCACGTGGGTATTGCCTGCTTTAACGTCGAGAGTGAAGCCGAGTTAGATGTGCTCAGCGAAGTGGCGCTGTCGGTTGGTAAAGTGGCCCCAGTCAGTATTCGTGTCAACCCCAATGTCGATGCCAAAACACACCCGTATATTTCTACGGGGCTCAAAGGTAATAAGTTTGGTATTGCGCATGAGCGTACCGTGCCGGTCTATCTGCACGCAGCGTCGCTTAAAGGGCTTAAAGTAGTCGGCATTGACTGCCATATCGGCTCGCAGATTACCACTGTCGCGCCGTATCTCGATGCGATGGATAGGGTGCTGGATTTGGTGCAAGCTATTGAAGCTGCTGGCGTGCCACTAGCACACATCGACTTTGGCGGCGGTTTGGGTATTGACTACAACGGCGACACGCCACCAGCGGCCGACGCCTTGTGGAAGCAACTGCTGGCCAAAATAGATGCACGCGGCTATGGTGACAAAAAACTCATGATCGAGCCAGGCCGTTCTTTGGTGGGTAACGCCGGCGTTTGCATCACCGAGGTGTTGTACTTGAAGCCGGGTGAGCAAAAAAACTTTTGTATTGTGGACGCCGCCATGAACGACCTGCCCCGCCCTGCCCTGTACCAGGCGCACCACGGCATTGTGCCTATAGCCCCACGCGAAGGTGCGGCTACGTGCTACCAAGTGGTGGGCCCCGTGTGCGAAAGTGGCGACTGGATTGGCCATGACCGCGACCTGAATGTGCAGCAAGGCGATTTGCTTGCTGTGCTGTCCGCCGGTGCCTACTGTATGTCGATGGCCAGCAACTACAACACCCGTGGCCGTGCGGCTGAAATACTGGTAGATGGTGACACAGCGCATGTGATACGCCATCGTGAATCTGTTGCAGACCAAATGCGCCACGAAGTATTGCTGTGATACACCTTATTTACTATTAATTTAATAGCTGCTTGAGCAGGATTTACTTGGGTTAGTGGCCTGTTTTGCTTATAAAACAGTGCTCAAAATATCAGTGGGTTGCGCTTAAACGACGGTGCTTTTCAAAGTCTTCTTTTTGAAATACTGCACTGCGCGCCAACCTAGCAAGACAGACAGAATTGCGGCGTAAACAAACACTTCGGCAAAGTCATTCTTGCCAGCGCGCATCCAGAAGAAGTGCAGAATTGCCAACACTGCAATCGCGTAGATGGCCTTGTGCAGCATTTGCCAGCGCTTGGCACCCATGGTTTTGATAGCGCGGTTAAAGGATGTGGCCGCCATGGGGGTCAGCAGCAAAAACGCCGCAAAACCTACCAAGATGAAGGTTCGCTTGGGTATATCTTTCAAAATATCGTCTAGATTAAATTCCATGTCGAACCACGCATAGCACAACAAATGCAACACCGCATAGAAATACATAAACAATCCCAACATGCGTCGAAACCGCGCCAGTTGCGGCGTAGCCGTGATAGTGCGCAAAGGCGTAACAGCCAGCGTGATACACAGAAACCGCAACGTCCAGTCACCTGTAGATCGGGTTAAATACTCGGTGGGGTTGGCGCCTAAATTGTTAGTGATAGCGCCGTAGAGTAGCCATGCAAATGGCAGCATGGCTAATGCAAACAGCAGTGCCTTGGCGGCCGGCCGCAGCAGCAGTGGGCGCAGCCAAGCCAACGGTGCAGGTGCAGACAATGCCGCAGCCATGGATTAGAAAAACTTCTTCAAATCCATACCGGCGTATAAAGCAGCTACTTGCGCTTCGTAGCCGTTGAACATCAAGGTTTTACGCTTTTTAGCAAATACGCCACCCTCTTCGCCGATGCGACGTTCTGTGGCCTGGCTCCAACGGGGGTGGTCTACATTCGGGTTCACATTGCTGAAAAATCCATACTCATTAGCAGCAGCTTTGTTCCATGCTGTCTTGGGCTCTTTATCGGTAAAACGAATTTTGACAATCGACTTGCCGCTCTTGAAACCATATTTCCAAGGCACCACCATACGCACCGGTGCACCGCTTTGATTGGGCAATACCTCGCCATACATGCCAAAGGTCAGCAAGGCCAGCGGGTTCATCGCTTCGTCCATGCGCAAGGCTTCCATATACGGCCAATCCAGCGACCGACCACTCAGGCCGGGCATGGTGGCTTTGTCGGCCTGTGTGTAGAACTCTACATATTTAGCAGTGCCCAAAGGTTCGACTTTTTTGATCAACTCGCTCATTGAATAACCTACCCACGGAATCACCATAGACCAGCCTTCTACGCAACGCAAGCGGTAAATGCGCTCTTCCTGCGCGCTGAGCTTGATCAAATCTTCTAGCGTGTATTTAGCAGGCTTTTTAACCAGGCCTTCAATCTCCACCGACCAGGGTTTGGTTTGCAGTGTGCCAGCGTACTTGGCAGGGTCAGCCTTGTCAGTGCCAAATTCATAGAAGTTGTTGTACGTTGATGCGTCTTTGTAATCGGTGATTTTTTCCATCGTCACTGCGCCCGCTGTTGCCGACTTGGCACCCACCAGGGCAGGCAGCTTGCCACCGCCTGCAGCTGCCATTGCCCGCGCATCGCGCGCAGCCCAGCTGGCCAACGTAGCGCCTGCTGCGCCGGTCGCCAACATTTTCAGCATGTCCCGACGGCCTTGGTATGCAGCATGCGAGGTAATCTCACTGGGAATACGGTGGTTAAAGCCGTCTTTGAACGTTTGAATCAACATGGACTAACTCCTAATTTGATGGTTTGTCTTCGCGGCAATGACTTTTCTTACAGTAGTAGGTTGGCTAATGCTTGTGGGATTCATAGACTAAATACTGAAATACCGGACGCGAAGGGCGCTAAGGTTGCGCGAAGAACGCGAAAAAGAAAATACAAAAATAATACAAAAATATTTCTTGAAATTAATACGCTTTTAATTTCTATACTTAAGTGCTTTTTTGCGTTTTCATAATCTTGTTTGGTATTCCTTTCGCGTTCTTCGCGCAATCTTAGCGCC
>JANNCO010000499.1:0-3591 GCA_031386655.1 Polaromonas sp.
AAGCTCCGGGGTGGGCGCGACGAACCGGGCTGGATTAGCCTTTAATGGTGGTCGTTTTGGTGGAAGCAATGAACGCGCACACGCCTAGCGCAGTGGCTGGAGTGGTTTGGGTGGTATACACGATAACGTTCATGGGTTACAAATTATAGCCTAGGGTTGCTTGGGGTTTAACTCCCTCTTGGCAATGCATTTGCTCGTTGTTTGTCTTGGGCGTTCTTTTGGGGGCTTTTTAACTTCCCCTCTGCAATGTATTACTTCGTTGTTTACCTTGGACGGGCGGCGTGACATGTCTTTCGCGAAAAAATCTCCGCGAACACACGCGTGAGGTAGTAGTTATCTTAAGTTGGTGGGCCGCGCCTCGCTACAATTTTTTCATCGACACGCTCACACCGCTTACCCTGGTTAATTTAGTAGTTTGAAGGCACGCGCGCCGGGTTCGAAGTTGTTGGGTCAGTGAACGTCCCGAGGTTAGAAAGTATTGGTATCAAAGTGAATCACTGCAACGCGCACCTCTGCATATACGGCGACCTCAACCAGAGCAGCAAACTTAGCGCAAAACCCTTCAGCCCACTACAAGCGACCGGCTGTAGCGCAGCCCTGTCGCCACCGATTCGAGCCCCGGGCTCGAGGAACGCAAATGCAGAGGACAAGAAATTTAGATGTCTGAGCGCTTGCGCGAGGCTCGTTATTTCCCCCGGAATGCGTACCGGAGATGCTTGGCCGTTGTGCCCGGGGTTCGGGTGGAGTTAGGGCTGCGCCACAGCTGGGCGCGTTCTAGAACAACGAACTAATCAACGCGAAAAAAAGCACTAGAACTACTTCAAACAACGTTTTTAACAGCTAAACAGCCCACTAACCCAGGTAAAACCTGCTCAAGAAGCTATCAAATCAATAGTAAATAAAAAATCTACTTCAAAGCACCGACTACAGCATCACCCATCTGTACCGTAGAAACCTTCGTTGTCCCGACGGAGTAAATATCCCCAGTACGCAAGCCCTGCGACAACACTTTCTTCACAGCTGCTTCAATACGATCAGCTGCCTCGGTTTGGCCCAGCGAGAAACGCAGCATCATCGCAGCAGACAAAATAGTAGCCAAAGGGTTGGCGATGCCTTTGCCAGCAATGTCAGGCGCGCTGCCGTGGCTTGGCTCGTACAAGCCTTGGTTTTTGGCGTTGAGCGATGCAGACGGAAGCATGCCAATTGAGCCGGTCAGCATGGCGGCGGCATCGCTCAAAATATCGCCAAACATATTGCCGGTCACCATCACGTCAAACTTCTTGGGCTCTTTCACCAACTGCATGGCTGCGTTGTCTACGTACATGTGGTCTAGAGCCACGTCGGGGTATTGCTTGCCGACTTCGGTGACTACGTCTTTCCACAGCTGAAAGGTTTCCAGCACATTGGCTTTGTCTACGCTGGTGACGCGTTTGCTGCGTTTGCGTGCGGCCTGAAAGGCCACATGGGCGATGCGCTCAATCTCGGGGCGGCTGTAGCGCATGGTGTCAAAGGCTTCTTCACTGCCGGGAAAGTGCCCGTCGGTGGCTGTGCGGCGGCCGCGTGGTTGGCCAAAGTAGATGTCACCGGTCAGCTCGCGGATGATCAAAATGTCCAGGCCTGCAATCAGCTCAGGCTTCAAACTCGACGCATCTACCAATTGCTCGTAGCAGATAGCAGGGCGAAAGTTGGCAAACAGGCCCATGTTTTTGCGCAGGCCCAGAATGGCTTGCTCAGGGCGCAACGGGCGGTCCAGCGTGTCGTATTTCCAGTCGCCTACGGCACCAAACAGCACAGCGTCGGCTTGCATGGCCAGCTTAAGCGTGGCTTCGGGCAGCGGGTGGCCGTACGCTTCATATGCGGCACCGCCAACCAGAGCGGTTTCGGTTTCAAAATTGAGACCGAGAACATTGAGAACTTTCACCGCTTCGGCGACGATTTCGGTACCGATGCCATCACCGGGGAGGATTGCGATTTTCATAAACTAGAAAAGTAATTACTATAAATTTAATAGCTGCTTGAGCAGTATCTACGAAGTCTAGAGGCCTATTTTGCATTCAAAAAGGCAACAAAAGCTTTGTTTTGGCTTTCTGCCATCGCTCTACTTCTGCGGAAACATGTCGTCTGCAATTTTTAAACGCTGGTTTTGAAAGAAGGTTTTAAATTTATCGGGGCGCATGGTCATGCGCGCCAGTTTGGGCAGGCCTTCATAAAAAATGGCGCACACTTTGTCGATGTGTTCATCGCTCAAGATCAGCTCGCGCACAGGCAGATTAACTTCTTTGGACAACGCCATCAGCTTGTCGGTTTGTGCGCGGTTTTTTTGAAAGGCCATAGTGTCTTCCTAAAGGTAGTTAAAGTTGCTGGAGATTACACCATGCTGCCAGCCAGCCACGGCTTGGTGGCCAGGCGCTCGGCTTCAAAGGCTTTGATTTTGTCGCTGTGGCGCAGCGTGAGGCCAATGTCATCTAAACCATTGAGCAGGCAGTATTTGCGGAAGGCTTGCACCTCAAAAGGGATGCTGTCGCCTTGGCCTTTGATAACCAATTGTTTATCCAGGTCAATCGTCAATTGGTAGCCGGGGAAGGCAGCCACTTCGTCGAACAGCTTGGCCACGGCTGCCTCGGGCAGCACGATAGGCAGCAAGCCGTTTTTAAAACAGTTGTTGAAGAAAATATCGGCAAAACTGGGCGCAATCACGCAGCGAAAGCCGTACTGGTCAAGCGCCCAGGGTGCGTGTTCGCGGCTGGAGCCGCAGCCAAAATTCTTGCGGGCGATCAAGATACTCGCGCCCTGGCTGCCATAGAGGCCTGGCTGGTAGCGCGGCTGGTTCAACACAAAGTCAGGGTTGGTTTTGCGGCTGGCGGGGTCTTGGCCGGGAAATCCTGCGTCCAGGTAGCGCCATTCGTCAAACAGGTTAATACCAAAGCCGGTTTTGTGGATGGACTTCAAGAACTGCTTGGGAATGATCGCATCGGTATCGACATTCTCACGGTCCATGGGGGCTACCAGGCCTTGGTGAATAGTGAATTTATTCATTTACTTCTCTATGTTCCTCTTTTGAGTGCGCTTAGGTTTTACCGATGCACTATTGAATTGAACAACTTTTTTCCAATCAACAATACCAAATGCGTCGGTAAAGTCAACCATAAACTCTTTAACAAGTATGGCGCGTTTCACTTCATATGCAGCATCAAATGATTTCTTGTGCGCGCTGGCGCAGGTTGAAATCGAATCAGAAATACGCAGATAGAAATCTTGCTCCAATGTTAACAATGCCCAGAACGCTTGCCCCGCTTTTTTGTCAACCATTGCATCCGGGTCGTGTTTCTTTCTGCCGTAACCATAGCCAATCAACGGCAAAAAGCTCTTCCCCAGTTTTTTCATGCGACCTTGGTTGGCAGTAAATTCAGTACTTTGCCCTTTTGTGCTTTGCGAGTTAAAAATATTTTTACCCGACTTAACAGAAATGGCATAGTAATAGCGGTCATCTTGAATCTCTATATCCGCACCGGCCGCACTACTAACGTTGGTGATACGACCCGTCGCGTCAGCGCTTTTCGCCGACCAAAGAGCTAGCGGCTCAAAAAAATC
>JANNCO010000502.1:0-1528 GCA_031386655.1 Polaromonas sp.
TACGCCCGCGCCCTGCCCGCTGCCGACGTGCAGCAAGGCCGCCCGCCCTTTTTGGTAGTAGCCGACATAGGCCATGTGCTGGAGATTTATGCCGACTTTACCCAAAGCGGTGCCACCTACACCCCTTTTCCAGACCCGCGCCACCACCGCATCACCTTAGACGACCTGCGCGATCAGACCATCAGAGACCGACTACGCCAAATCTGGCTAGACCCGCTGGCGCTAGACCCCAGCCGCGCCAGCGCCCGCGTGACGCGCGAAGTGTCTGAGCAACTAGCAGGTTTGGCCAAGTCACTAGAGCAATCGGGCCACCGCGCCGACCACGTAGCCGCCTTCCTTACCCGCTGCCTGTTCAGCATGTTTGCCGAAGACGTAGAACTACTGCCCAAAGGCAGCTTTGTCGGCCTGATAGAGCAGCATGGCCAGCAGCCCGCTACGCTGCAGCTAATGCTGCAAGCCCTGTGGGCCAGCATGGACAGTGGCGGCTTTAGCGCTGCACTGGCCACGCAAGTGCTGAAGTTCAATGGCAAGCTGTTTAAGCAGCCCACGCTAGATGGCTATTCACTGCTGTTGAATGGCGACCAAATTAAGCGACTAACGCAGGCTGCCAAAAGCAACTGGCGCGAGGTAGAACCCGCCATCTTTGGCACCCTGCTAGAGCGCGCCCTGCACGTGGATGAGCGCCACGCCCTGGGCGCGCACTACACCCCCCGCGCCTACGTAGAACGCCTGGTGCTGCCCACGGTGGTAGAGCCCCTGCGCCAGCAGTGGCAGCTAGCGCAGGCCGCAGCACTGGTGCTGGCCAGTGAGGCAGCAGAGCTGGCAGGCAAAGCGGCAGATGCCAAACTGGCGGAGGCCCGCGAACACATCAAACAGTTCTTGCACCAGCTATGCACCCTGCGCGTGCTAGACCCGGCCTGCGGCAGTGGCAACTTTTTATACGTCACGCTAGAGCATCTAAAACGCCTGGAGGGCGAGGTAATCAACCAGCTAGACGCTTTGGGTGGTGACACAGATATTCACCTCCAAAGCACGCTGGGCCTGGAAGGCGAAACCGTCAGCCCCCGCCAGCTACTGGGCATAGAGCTGAACGAACGCGCCGCTACGCTGGCCGAGCTGGTGCTGTGGATAGGCTACCTGCAATGGCACATCCGCACGCGCGGCAACAAAGCCGTAGCCGAGCCGGTGGTGCACGACTTTGGCAATATTGAAAACCGCGACGCCGTGCTGGCGTGGGACGAGATGGACCTAGCCTATGACGCAGACGGCGCGCTGCTAACCCGCTGGGACGGCAAGACGTTTAAAACACATCCGGCCACCGGCGAGCAAGTGCCAGATGAAACTGCCGTGCTGCCGCAGTGGAAATACATCGGAGCCAAGCAAGCCGCCTGGCCACAGGCCGACTACATTGTGGGTAACCCGCCCTTCATAGGGGCAAGCACCATGCGTGCTGCGCTGGGCGACGGCTATGTGCAGGCGCTGCGCAGCGTGTGGCCCGAGGTGCCCGAGAGCGCGGATTTTGTAATGC
>JANNCO010000004.1:0-23833 GCA_031386655.1 Polaromonas sp.
TTTTTGGCGATGCGGCCAATTACGCGGTTTCATTGGCTGTGCTTTCGATGGCGCTGGTTGTTCGCGCCAGAGCTGCCATGTTCAAGGCAGCGTGCATGCTGGGTTTTGGGCTTTTTGTGCTGGGCAAGGTAGCTTGGTCAGCCCGCACGGGCGTGCCGCCTGCAGCTATCACGATGGGCGTGGTGGGTTTGCTGGCGCTGTGCGTCAATTTGGGTGTAGCTTTCATGTTGTATCGGTACCGCAATGGCGATGCCAACATGCAATCGGTCTGGCTGTGCTCGCGCAACGATGCTCTATCCAACATCGCCGTGATGCTTGCTGCATTGGGTGTCTTTGGCACTGCCAGCGCCTGGCCCGACCTGGCAGTAGCCAGCGTGATGGGTCTGCTGGCCATCACCTCGGCAGTCACCGTTTTTAAGAGCGCAAGAAAAGAGCTTTCTACAGGTGCAATGCATCATGAATCACATCCCTGATGCCGCTAAACAAACAGATTGGCTTTTGCAACAAGCCAATACGCTACCCGCCCATTTATCTTCAATGACGATGCAAAGCCGCCATATCCATACCGGACAAATACCATGAAAATTACCTATGCCCTGACTGGTCTGCACTGCGGTGCGTGCAGCGCCAAAGTGACCAAAGCCTTGCAGCCATTGGCTGACGAGGTTGCAGTGACCCTTGCGCCCAT
This sequence comes from Polaromonas sp., assembly GCA_031386655.1. Classification (GTDB taxonomy): domain Bacteria; phylum Pseudomonadota; class Gammaproteobacteria; order Burkholderiales; family Burkholderiaceae_C; genus JAAFIP01. The sequence goes on from JANNCO010000004.1 coordinate 689, forward strand.
GCAAGTCACGCTGACTAATCCACGCGCTGATCTGGCGCAGCTGCAAACAGCAGTAGCCCAGTCAGGTAACTATATTTTGATGCCAAGTCAAGCTGTAACCCAGGTAAAACCTGCTCAAGCAGCTATACCAATCATAGCGCCTAGCGCTGCTGACATTGCAGGCACCCTGGCTCAAACGCCCGCCAGTTGGCTTGCCACGTACTATCCGCTGCTGCTGATCATGGCTTTTATCTTGGGCGGCAGCGTATTGCTGCAAGTGGGCCTGCACGCTGGTGCCATGGGTGAACCTATGGGATTGTTCATGCACTTTGGCATGGGTTTAATGACGATTACCAGTGGCGAGACCATGCGCTACTTCATGGCGGGTTTCTTCTTGGTGTTTTCATTCTTCAAGCTGCTGGATGTGCGCGCTTTTGCCAATGCGTACGCTAGCTACGACCTGCTGGCCGCACGCTGGCACGGCTGGGGCTTGGTGTACCCCTTTGTCGAGCTGGCTTTGGGCATGGCGTATCTGGCCAACTACAACCCCGTATTGACCAACTGGGCCACGGTGGTAGTGATGGGCTTTTCTGCCATCGGCGTAATCCGTGCAGTGACCCAAAAAACGCAGATCCAATGCGCTTGCCTGGGCACCGTGTTCAAGCTGCCCATGAGCACAGTGACTATTGTGGAAGATGTGGGCATGGTGCTGATGGCGGCTGTCATGCTGTGGCACACGACCTAACGGCTCAAGTTCTATTCGCACAGGCTTGGTATGACTAACGATGCATCCCATTTGAACTTTTCGTAATTTGGATTATCATTAACCTATGCGCAAATGGTTTGTCATCTTCATGCTTTTCTTACTGCCTCTGCGTGCGCTGGTGGGCGATGCCATGGCCTACAGCATGCCAGTTGACGCTATGAATACCGTAGCTGTACAAGCAGTATTTACGGCTTCCAGCATTGTAGTGGCTGGTAACAGCACAGCAGAACCAACGCTGAGTTACCCATGCCACACCCAAGAAGCTGCTGCAGACGACACAACCCCGGCGCAGAACCAGTGCACTACCTGCCAGGCCTGTCATTTAAGCGGTGGGCCCCTTGTGCAGTCAACTTGTGGGTTATTGCACACTATCACCCCAGCACCTGCGCAGCACACTGCCCAGTGGCATAGCGCAGACCCACGTCTGCAGGCTAAAACCCCCATATTCTGAGTTGCTGTAGCCGTAGTGCGTCCGCAATCTGCCGATTGCTGACACGCCGCTATGGCTTTTAAATGCCCTGCGCGCTGCAGGGGCCCGTGCCATCAAACTGGTCACGCCCCTGCATCTCACCTCACCTTTTTGGGACAACTCAGATGCAAGTCCATCGTATTTTCAAACCACGCCGCCATAACACGCTAACGCTAAAAACCGCCCTGCAAGTCAGTGGGTTACTGGCGTGCACTTTGCTGTGGCAAGCCAGCAGCGCGCAAACTGCAGCGCCATCTGCTGCATCACCAGCAACAGATTCAGCAGCTGATGCATCTGTCAGCGTGCCCCCCGTGGTTTACCGCTCTGTGTTCAAAGAAACCTCACTCGGTGTAGAGAAAGACACCGACAACTGGCGCAAAGCTAATGACGAGGTAGGCAAATTCACACGCGGTCACGTGGATATTTTGAAGTGGGAAGAGCGTGAAAGCGCTAAAACCCTGCCAGGTAGCGCGCAAAAACCTGCAGCCGCGCCTGACGCCATGCAAAAACAAAGCTTGCCCACGCCAGCTGCCACCGCACCACCCGGCTCAAGCGCTACTAAACCCATAGCTGCTCCAGCACATAAACATTAGGCTACAGCATGAAATCATTGTATAAACTCACCCTGGTTGCAGCTGCCTTGGCGCTAGCTGGCTGCGCTACGGTATCGCCTGATGGCAATACCTCAGACCTCAATGCGCTTACTGCAGGCAAGACCGCTGGTATTGCGGCGCAAGTTGCCGTAGCCAACACAGCCGCCACACGCCAGGCAGTATCGAAGCTGCTAGCCCAGCCCATCACAGCAGAATCTGCAGTGCGCATTGCCCTGCTCAATAACCCAGGCTTGCATGTGTCCATGGCTACCTTGGGCATCAGCGATGCTGACCGCGTGCAAGCTGGCACACTGCCCAACCCACACTTCTCGATTGGTCGATTTGTGGCGGGCGACACCGTTGAGATTGAGCGTGCTTTGAGTTTTAACATCATCGGACTGATTGCCATGCCGTGGCGCGTCAAATGGCAAAACCAGCAGCATGAAATTGCCAAACTACAAGCTGCGCAAGACATTATTAAACTAGCGGCAGACACCCGCAAAGCGTGGATCAACGCAGTAGCTGCGCAGCAAACTGCGCTGTACATGGCAGATGCCAAATTAGCTGCCGAGGCCGGTGGCGAGCTGGCCCGGCGCATGGCGCGCGTAGGCAACTGGAGCCGCCTGGATCAAGCGCGCGAGCAGGTATTTTTGGCCGACGCCACCACGCAGTTGGCTAAATCTCAACAAGCAGCTTTTAGTGAACGCGAAAAGCTCACGCGTTTGATGGGCTTGTGGGGTCGGCAGGTAGAATTTAAATTGGTAGACCGTTTGCCGGATGTTCCTAAAGCACCGCAAGACATGGATAACGTTGAACAGCGTGCGCTGCGTGACCGGCTGGATGTGCGCTCTACCATCGCAGAGTCAGGCTACGTGGCCAGTTCGTTGGGCTTGGTCAAAGCCAGCGGTTTTATCAACGCGCTGGATGTCACCTATAGCCGCAGTACTGAGTTTGACAATGCAACGGGCGACAGATCTACCAAAAAAGGCTGGGAGGTTGAGCTGCCCATCCCCATTTTTGACTGGGGCGGCGCCAACACTGCGCGTGCGCAGAGCGTGTATATGCGATCTGTAGCGCGTGTGCAGCAAGCCGCGGTAAACGCCCGCAGCGAAGCGCGCGAGGCCTACCAAGGCTACCGTACGGCATATGACGTAGCGGTGCACTACCGCGATGAGGTAGTACCGCTGCGCAAGTTTATCAGTGATGAAGTTTTTCTGCGCTACAACGGCATGCTGCTCAGCGTGTTTGACTTGCTGGGCGACATGCGCACACAGATCATGGCAGTCAACGGTGCCATCGAAGCGCAGCGCGATTTTTGGCTGGCCGACGCTGACCTGCAAACCACACTCACTGGCACATCCCCCGGCGGTCTGGCTGGCATGAAAGCCACTGCAGGCGGCGGCGAAGCTAAGGCGGGGCACTGAACCATGACCACGCCCATGACCACAAATAACCACCCCCATAATTTAGATAGCGTAAAGACATCTATGAACCGACGTAACTTCTTTAATGGCGCTGCCATGACAGCCGTAGCCGCTGCCAGCGTAAGCAAGGTAGCCATGGCTGCACTGCCCGAACCCGTGTTGATGACCAAGCCTGATACCGCACCGCCACTGGTACCACCAACAGGCCAGCCCTACAACCCGGTAGTCACATTGAACGGCTGGACTCTGCCGTGGCGCATGAACAGTGGGGTAAAAGAATTTCACCTGGTAGCCGAACCTGTGGTGCGAGAAATGTCCCCCGGCTTTAAAGTCAATATGTGGGGTTACAACGGCCAGTCCCCTGGCCCTACGATTGAAGTAGTAGAAGGTGACCGCGTGCGATTGTTTGTCACCAACAAACTGCCCGAGCACACCACCATGCACTGGCATGGCCAGCGATTGCCCAACGGCATGGACGGCGTAGGTGGATTGAACCAAAAACAGATTCCTGTAGGTAAAACATTTGTCTATGAATTTATTGCGCGCCGCCCTGGCACATTCATGTACCACCCGCATGCAGACGAAATGACGCAAATGGCCATGGGCATGATGGGCATGTGGATCACACATCCCAAAGGCAAACATCCGCTGATTGATGAGGTGAACCGTGACTTTTGTTTTCTGCTCAGTGGCTACGATGTATCACCGGGTAGCATGACACCTAAAGTCAACACCATGCTGGACTTCAATATCTGGAGCTGGAACAGCCGCGTATTCCCAGGTATTGAATCGCTCAATGTACGCTTGAACGACAAAGTACGTATCCGTTTTGGAAACCTCACCATGACCAACCACCCGATTCACCTGCATGGGCATGAATTTCTGGTGACAGGGACTGACGGTGGACCCACCCCAAAATCATCACGCTGGTATGAGGTGACCACCGATGTGGCAGTAGGCCAAATGCGGCAAATAGAATTTTTGGCAGATGAGGAAGGCGACTGGGCATTCCACTGCCACAAGAGCCACCACACCATGAACGCCATGGGCCATGATGTACCCACCATGATTGGTGTGGACCACAGAGGTTTGGTCAAGAAAATCCAAAAACTAGTCCCAGACTACATGGTGATGGGCGAGCGCGGCATGGCCGATATGGGTGAGATGGAAATGGAGCTGCCAGAAAATACCGCACCCATGATGACAGGTACTGGCCCCTACGGCCCAGTAGAGATGGGCGGTATGTTCACTACCGTAAAAGTACGCAAAGACCAAAAAGCAGGCGACTACAAAGACCCGGGTTGGTACAAACAAGCCGCAGGCACACAGGCCTTTGAATGGAAAGGCAGCTTAGCTGAGCCTGCACGGTTTGAGTCTGAAATTAAATCCAATAACGGTATGGTCACCGGCCTGCGCAACCCCGATACGGGTAAAAACTTTACCCAGCCCGTTGAGCTGACCGTACGCAAGCCTATGCCTGGCATGAAGCATTGAGTTGAACCATTGACTTTGCACGCCAAACTTTATCTTCTATAACTTCGACTTTTTTTCAGAAAGCCTCTCCATGACAACACGCCGCACTTTATTAGCCTCAGTCGCATTGGGCACGCTTGGCAGCGCTACTTATTTGGCTCACGCAGGGCCCGGTCATGACAAACCACATGGCCATAAAAAAACTGTAGTGAAGAAAGAGCAAATGGACTGGGGCATTGGCGGCGACGCCAAAAATGTCAAGCGAACTATTGAAGTAGGTATGACCGACCAGATGCAGTTCACCCCCAGCAAACTAGACATCCAGCAGAACGAGACCATTCAATTTAGGGTAAAAAATAACGGGAAAATAATGCACGAATTTGTTTTGGGCACGAAAACAGCGCTTCAGGAGCATGCAGCCCTGATGATCAAGTTTCCCAACATGGAGCACGATGCCCCTTACATGGCGCATGTAGCACCCGGTAAAACCGAAAAAATTATTTGGCAATTCAATAAATCTGGTGATTTCGATTTTGCGTGTCTTATTGCTGGCCACTACCAGGCTGGTATGGTGGGCAAGATCAAAGTCAGTGCAGCATAAAAACCTTTACATGGAGCTATCATGTCCTCTACGCCCTACCTATCCCCGTTAAATAGACGCCACACCCTGATGAGATTGGCCAGCTTAAGCGCTGCGTCTTTTGGTTTGGTGGCTTGCCAACGCGCGCCAGATATTATTGCGCCTGCAACTGCGCAAACCATACCCCAACCCAGCGCAGAGCCAGTACAAATGTCGCTCGCTCTGACAGCCCAAGTTTGGAAAACACCCACTTGCGGTTGTTGCACCGCTTGGGTAGAGCATTTGCAGCGAGAAGGATTTACGGTCAAAGTTAACGATGTGCCAAGCACTGGCACTGTTCGCACCAAGCTGGGTATTCCTGATGACATGGGGTCTTGCCACACAGCGCTAATTGGTGGCTTTGCAGTTGAAGGACACGTCCCTGCGCGTGAGATCAAACGCTTATTGAAAGAACCATCGGCATTTGCGAAAGAAGTGGTGGGCTTGAGCGTTCCAGGCATGCCAATCGGGTCACCCGGTATGGAAATGGACGCAAAACGTGACAAATACGATGTCATGCTTGTCCTCAAAAACGGCCAGCACCGCGTTTATCAGTCATATGCGTAATTTTTACTTTTAAAGGATTTTCAATGAACAACTTATCTTCCCATCTATCTTTAGTTTCGTTAGTTTTAGCAGCGCTGGCAGCACCTGCGACTTCTTTTGCACAAACACCCACTACTGTGCCTGCTGCTGCATCTGCAGCATCTACGCCTGCTGCTGCACAAACCAAAGACATGACTGAAGCTGAAGTACGCAAGATTGACAAAGACGCCAAAAAGGTCACACTTAAGCACGGTCCTATCAAAAACCTCGACATGCCCAGCATGACCATGGTGTTTCAGGTTCGGGACGCGGCTTTGTTTGACAAATTGGTCGTAGGAGAAAAAATCATGTTTACTGCTGAGCAATTGCAGGGCGCGTTTGTGATGACAGGCGCTGAGAAGGTGGCCCCAAAATGACCGACTGGCTGCCTTGTGGCTATGCAGCAGCGCTGATGGTGCTTGCGTGTGGGGCAGGCTATTGGGTGGGCAGCATGCGCGAGCAGTTTTTGCTGCTGAAAATTTGTAAGCCAGAAATTTAGTCAGCGCAGGTGCTGGCATGCTGCGCGAAAGATATAGCCATGCAAATTACTACACTTTTAATAGCTGCTTGAGCACAATTTCTGTCGGTAACGCGCTTTTTGCTGTGTAATGCGGTATGCCCCAAGCCATACGCTACACCTTAGTTTCCATTCGCGACTTGATGGTCTCGTTTGGCCCATTTATCGCTTTGGGCTTGCTGCTATTAGGCTTGGCCTATTGGTGGCTAGACCCTAACCCGCCAAAAAAGGTAACACTGGCCACTGGCCCTGCACAAAGCGCCTACGACGAGTTTGGTAAAAAATATGTCGCCCAGCTTAAAGCCAGCGGTATCGAAGTGCTGGTAGTGCAAACCGAGGGATCATCGGCTAACTTGAAGCTGCTGCGTGAAGGCAAAGTAGACATTGGATTTGTACAGGGTGGCACCAGCGACACCAATGACCTGGATCAGACCAATTTAGAAACCTTGGGCAGTCTGTTTTTAGAACCTATCTGGTTGTTCTACCGCGAAGATGCAGCGCAGCGCCTGATCAAGGCCGAGCCTGACCAACAAAAGCTCACCTCGCTCACCCAGCTGGCAGGCTGGCGCTTAAACGTAGGCACCCCCGGCAGCGGTATTCCTAATTTAATGAACCGTTTGCTGGAGAGTAACCGCGTAGAGCCCAACAGCATCAAACTCTCCACGCTGGAGCAAACGCCCGCCACCATTGCATTGCTGGGCGGCGAGACAGACGCGATTGTCTTTGCGTCAGCGCCCGAGTCACTGATGGTGCAAATGCTGCTGCAAACACCAGGCATCAAGCTGATGGATTTTGTGCAAGCCGAGGCCTATTCGCGCCGCTTTACTTTTTTAACGCCTGTGGTGCTGCCGCGCGGCGTAGTGGATTTGTCGATTGACAACCCGCCGCAGGATGTGCGCCTGGCCGGCCCCACCACATCGCTGATCACACGCAAAGAAACTCACCCTGCGCTGCTGCAGTTGTTTACCAATGCTGCACACAATATTCACAGTGCGGCTGGCTGGTTTAACAAGGTGGGTGATTTTCCCAACGCCAAACGCGATGAGTTGCCGCTGGCCAAAGAAGCCGAACGTTACTTGAAGAACGGCCCCCCATTGCTACAACGTTATCTGTCGTTTTGGATGGCCAATTTAATTGACCGTATGTGGGTGGCACTCGGTATCATCATCGCCATACTGCTGCCGCTGTCGCGCGTGCTGCCGCCGCTGTACCAGTTTCGCGTGCGGTCACGCATTTTTAAATGGTATGCGCAGTTACGTGATATTGAAAACCGCGAAACCAGCACTACAGATGCCAACAAGCAATTGCTGGGCGAGCTTAACGAACTGGACGCCAGAGTAGAAAAAATCAAGATTCCGCTGTCGTACGCTGACGAGCTGTATGCACTGCGCAATAACATCCATTTAGTGCGTAAAAAGCTGCTGCGGGCTTGATGGGCTTGCATCCAAGCACGTTGCATGCTTCAGACTCTAAAAAGTGGTGGGCCGTCACAGACTTGAACTGTGGACCAAAGGATTATGAGTCCTCTGCTCTAACCAACTGAGCTAACGGCCCACTGCCAGTATTATCGCCCATGAAAAAAGCGCCTGCAGTGCAGGCGCTTGAGTTTTGCATAAGATTTTTTGCAAAGTCTTATTTACTAGGCCGAATCAATGCGAATTGGGCCATCTCACCACGGCGAAACAGCACGTTGATGGGCTTGGATTTGTCGGCTTTGCCCAATGCGGCATCAAATTCGGCTACCGTGTTGACCTCGGTGTTGGCTACTGCCACTATCACATCGCCCTCGCGCATGCCCGCGCGGGCTGCGCCCTCAGCCGCAGCCGTTACACGTACGCCACCTTTAATTTTGAGTTCTTTCTTCTGGGCGTCGGTCAGCTCGGCCACTGCCAGCCCCAAGCTTTGACCGGCACCAGCAGGTTTGGCGGGCTCGGACGCTTTGGCGGCCGGGCGCGTGGCTTTGGGCTTTTCCGGCTCTATTTCAGCTATGGTGACAGCCAGGTCTTTAGACTGGCCACGGCGAAACACCGTAACAGTGCTTTTGGTGCCCGGTTTGATACCGCCTACCATGCGGGGCAAGTCTGAGGATTTTTCAATCGTTTTGCCGTCAAATTTGGTAATGATGTCGCCAGCTTCTACGCCAGCTTTGTCTGCAGGCGCACCCGACTCCACACTGCTAACCAAGGCACCTTGCGGCTTGCCCAAGCCGATGGATTCGGCAATTTCTTTAGTAACGTTGCCGATTTGTACGCCAATGCGCCCGCGTGATACGCGGCCAGTAGTGCGCAGTTGCTCACTTACGCGCATGGCTTCATCAATCGGTATGGCAAACGAGATACCTTGATATCCGCCTGAACGTGAGTAAATTTGGCTATTGATTCCTATAACTTCACCACGCATGTTAAGCAGCGGGCCGCCAGAATTGCCAGGGTTGATGGCTACATCGGTTTGTATAAAAGGCAGGTAGTCGCCCGTATCGCGCTGCTTGGCACTCACAATACCTGCAGTAACCGTACTCTCCAAACCAAACGGTGAACCAATCGCCATGACCCATTCGCCAGCGCGGATTTTGCTGGCGTCACCAATTTTGACGGCAGGCAAGCCCGCAGCTTCAATTTTGACTACGGCTACATCGGTGCGCTTGTCGGCACCGATAAGCCTGGCTTTGAATTCGCGTTTGTCAGTCAAGGTGACAATGACTTCGTCCGCACCGTCTACCACATGGGCGTTGGTCATGATAAAACCATCGGCAGTCAATATGAAGCCAGAACCTACGCCGCGGGGTGTCTCTTCGCCTTCTTCGGGTTGTGGGCGGTTGGGTCGGGGCGCTTGGCGTGGAATATTGGGTGCACGGTCACCAAAAAATCGGCGAAAGAACTCTTGCATTTCATCGTCCATGCCGCTGTTGCCACCTGCGCTGGCTTTGGCTTTCTCCAGAGTGCGAATGTTCACTACACTGGGGCTGGCTGCCTCTGCCAAGTCAGCAAAATCTGGCAGCCCGCGCACAGAAGCTGCACTTTGTGCCCACGCCTGTGCGGGCACCAGGCTGGTAGCAGCCAGCACACTGAACGCTGCTGCAAGTGCCAGGGGTAACACGCGTTTTGAAAAAATCATACTTGTCATAAATTTCCTATTTTTCCTGTTGTAATGCGAACAAAAGAGCTGGTAACCGTGCAAAAAAAACATTAAAACCATTGGCCAACATGAATGCAAGCATTTAAGCGTTCAAGCGTCAGCGTTTGCGCTCAAGCCCCTGTGCAAAAGCTTTTAGAGTTTGCGGAGGCACTTCGCCCACCGCTGTGAGCCAAAATTCGTTCATGCGCTTGAACAGCGAATGTGTCGCGCCTTGTGCCATCACACCTTCTTGCACGTGCCGAGTTTTGTCAAAGTCTTCTACAAACAAAGATACTGTAGCCAACCCGTCAGAGAATATCCACTGCATGGTTTGATCGCCCGCCGCGTTGGCAGGGCTTGTAGAACTTGCAGCGCTGGCAGGGCTGCTGGATGCACTGCGCTTAAAGCAACTGAGCGCCTTAAACCCTGGCACGGGAGCTTTCAAAGCCCAGCCTTCCGCACTGGCTGTGGTCTTGGTCAGCACCGGTTGGTCAACTTTGTAGCCTTCGGTGGCGCCCATCATTTGGGCCAGCTTGTCCATCTTCACGGGAGCGTCCAGCTGCAGCTCCGAAAACGCAGATTGCTCCAGTACCGCACCGTTACCGTCCAGTGTTTGCAGCTTGAGCACTAAATTGGATTTTTTCTCGGTCCAGATACGGTAGCCAAAACGCAGCGCGTCTTTAGGCTGCAGTTGCACTACTTCAGCGTCTAACCCGGCAACGCGTTCGCTGCCTTGTACTTTAACGGCATAAAACTCTGGAATATTGCCCGAACCAGGTTTGAGCACGTCTGGAAAACCGCCTAAAGACTCGCGCTTTTCAACCCGCACCACGCGGGATTCGGGCATGAAGGTCACCAGCTTGTCGTTGTGCCGAAAGGTGGAGCGTGGCGCACCGGTAAGGTTGTCTATGCGCTCCATCTGCTGGGCACCATCGCAGGCATGCCAAATGCGTGCGCTGCTCATAAACTGCGGTGAAGACTGCACCAGGGTGCCTACGTACGAGCGCTTTTTCATAGCCGACTCATGCATGCGCAGCAACCAGTCGTTAATGCTTAAAGCTGGCTCTGCAGGCGCTGCTGCAGAAGCTGCCGTTGCGGCAGGAACAGGCTGCGCGCCGGTGAAAACCGGCACCATCATTGCTATTAATAAAATAGCTGCTTGAGCAGTATATACGGGCTTAAATGGCCTAAATAGCTTAAAAAATAGCGGCATATCGTGCATATTTTCCGCCTACCGGCCTGCACTTTGAAACGTGGCATTGCGCAGAAAACCTGCAGGCTGCTGCAAAGCTGACGCACCGCCAAACTGCTTGTGGGCGGCCAACAAATCATCCAGACGCGGGTCGCGGATCATGATGACGTCGCCGCTGACCACCGCTGTGGGGGGCGCAGGGCTGACCTGCGCTAGCTGCGCGCCACCAGCACCCGCAGGCAACCCTACCGTAGCCCACAACATGGAGCCCACTGCAGCCACTGCTGCAACACCAGCCACCATTTTCCAGCGAAACACGCTGTCATTAGCCGCCGCAGGCAGCTTGTGCGCAGCACTGTGCAAAGCGATAGCGGGTTCCTGCACCACGGCAGCGACCGCACTGGTTGGAAGAACCGCCGCGTTGCGGGGGCTGTGCACGCGGACGTCCCTGCTGACATTCGTACCATTAGCGCGCAGTACGTCGCCAATCGTGTGGTGGCAGGCCCAAGTTTGCGTTAATGCGTCCATCAGCTGGCTGTCTTGGCCGCAAGACAGCAGCAGGTCGTGGGTAGCTTGTGCGTCAAGCTCGTTGTCTGCCAGAGCTGACAATTGCTCGGCATACCGTTGGAAGTCGTTTGTGGTGGTCATGGTGGGTTCAATACCTTGCACTTTGGACGTGCTCAAAAGGGAGAAACTGTGGCATGGTGTGCTGTTGCGTAATGTGTAACTGGTGAACTAGGTGGTTAACTTGCTTGGCTTACCCGATAATTTATGAGCTCAGATAATTTATTTGCTTTGATCATGCTGACTACCAACGCTTGGTGGTTTGCTTTTGCAGCATAGGCTTGATACGCGCCGATATGGCCTCGCGCGCTCTGAAAATACGCGACCGTACGGTGCCGATAGGGCAGTCCATCATTTCGCTGATCTCTTCGTAACTTAAACCTTCAAGCTCTCTGAGCGTGATAGCTTGCCTTAGTTCCTCGGGCAGTGCATCCATTGCAGCATTGACGGCTTGGGCTATTTCTTTGGCAGCGTAGGCGGTCTCGGGGGTGTCGCTGTCGTTAGATCTATTATTTAGAGGGTGGTCTGCGTAAGAAGTTTCATCGTCCTCGCTGTCAGCACTGCGCAAGGCAGATTCTGTGATGATGGGGTCGCGCTTGACGTCCATCAAGTGCTTTTTGGCGCTGTTGACCGCTATGCGGTACAGCCAAGTGTAGAACTGCGCATCGCCGCGAAAATTGTGCAGGGCTCGCCAGGCACGGATGAAGGTTTCCTGGGCAATATCTTGCACTATGTCCACATCGCGCACCATCCGGCCGATCAGCCGCTCAATCCGGCGCTGGTATTTAATGACCAGCAAGTTGTAAGCACCTTGGTCGCCCGTTTGCGCCAGCGTGACCAAGGCATGGTCAGCGTCCACTATGACGTGGGGTGCTGCCGGGTTGGCAGCGTCGGCAGAACTTGACTCGCCTGCAATCATGCAAAAACGGCCCGGCGCAACGCCAGCCAGTCAGTTGCACGCAGCGCGGCATGGGTGGGGTGTTGGGCACTACGACCGTTGCGTGGTTCTAGATGCAGCCAGATTGCGGGAGATTGCGGCATATTGATGGAATAGTTATGAAGCCCTGCATCTTGCGGTGTAAATTTAACCAAGAGGTACAAATTAAGATCAATAGCTACATGCAAAGTTCCCACAGTCTCGCGCCCGTTGCGGGCAAGCACCCAGTCACCCGCGGCATAGTGCAAGGCACCGTCCTGTGATCGCCAGGCATCCCACCAGGCCCATGCGCTAGCCAAGCCTGCAGCTGCCCACGCCAACGTGGTGGCAGTAGTAAGGCCCGATGCATTGTCTGCACGGTGCAGTGCGGCAAAACCAACTGCCAGCAGCACTGTCGCCACGCACACTGCTGCGCGGTACCACCACGATGCACCCAGGCGAATGGTAGCGGCAGGTGGCGAGTCCATTAAATGCTCAGGTTAGTCAGTGGCGAAGATACACGCACAGCGTGAGCACATGGTGCTCAAAACCGTGTAAACACCAAACTACCGTTAGTACCGCCAAAACCAAAATTGTTTTTAACAGCCACATTGATCTTTACATCGCGCGCGGTGTTGGCGCAGTAGTCTAGATCACACTCGGGGTCTTGGTTGAAGATATTGATGGTGGGTGGGCTTATTTGGTGGTGCAGCGCCAGCACGGTAAACACACTTTCTATGCCGCCTGCTCCGCCCAGCAAGTGGCCGGTCATGCTTTTGGTAGAGTTGACCACCAGCTTTTTGGCATGGTCACCAAAAGCAGCTTTGATGGCATGGGTTTCATTGATATCGCCCAGCGGGGTAGAGGTACCGTGGGCGTTGAGGTATTGCACTGCGTCAGCGTTCAGGCCTGCATTGTGCAGCGCGGCCAGCATGGCGCGGCGGGGGCCGTCCATGTTGGGGGCGGTCATGTGGCCCGCGTCGGCGCTCAAGCCAAAACCGGGCAGCTCGCAGTAGATCTTGGCACCGCGCGCTTTGGCATATTCGTATTCTTCTAATACGAGAACGCCTGCGCCCTCGCCCAGTACAAAACCTTCGCGGTCTTTGTCCCACGGGCGCGAGGCGGTTTGGGGGTCGTCGTTGCGGGTCGACAGGGCGCGCATGGCGGCAAATCCGCCAATACCCAGCGGAGAAATAGCCGCCTCAGACCCACCGCACACCATCACATCGGCATCGCCGTATTCAATCATGCGGGCGCTGGTGCCAATGGCGTGCAGGCCCGTAGTGCAGGCGGTCACTACGGCGATATTCGGCCCTTTAAAACCAAACTTCATCGACACATGGCCAGATATCATGTTGATAATGCTGGCAGGTATGAAAAACGGCGTAATGCGGCGCGGGCCGCGGTTAGTCAGCTCGGTATGGGTGTCTTCAATCAACGGCAAGCCGCCAATGCCTGAGCCAATATTGCAGCCAATACGCACCGCTTTGTCGTCGCCAAGTGCTTCGCCTGTGGGCAAGCCTGCGTCTTGCACAGCTTCCATCGCCGCGGCCACGCCGTAGTGGATAAAAGTATCCATGGTGCGGGCTTCTTTAGAGGTCATATAGTCCTCCACGTTAAAGCCCTTGACCTCACCAGCAAACCTGCAGGCAAAACTGGCTGCGTCAAATTTGGTAATGTTGGCAATGCCCGACTGGCCTGCCAGCAGATGGCTCCAAGCGGTGGCCACCGTGTTGCCCACGGGGCTGATACAGCCCAAGCCAGTTACAACGACTCTACGTTTGGTCATGTGGTGATCCGTACTGGATAAAAACTAATCGTACAAAAGAAAAAAGGGCCGAAGCGCGTGCCTCTGGCCCTTTCATCTGTGAGACAGCCTTACGCCTTTTTGTGGCTGTTGGCGTAGTCGATCGCAGCCGCCACCGTGGTGATTTTTTCTGCGTCTTCGTCTGGAATTTCAATTCCAAACTCGTCTTCCAAGGCCATGACCAGTTCTACTGTGTCAAGCGAGTCTGCGCCCAAATCGGCCACAAAGGCTTTCTCTGGCGTAACTTGCGATTCTTCTACGCCCAATTGCTCGGCGATGATTTTTTTGACACGTGCTTCAATATCACTCATAGATTCCCTCAAAGGGTTGTTAATAACTGCGCAATTTTACCCTTTTAGAGGCGTGTTTCTAACAATTGCATTTTCATATTCTAAAAACTTAAACAGGCCATCATGAACATCGCCATTCAGCGCAATGCACAGCAGAGCAACCATGGGCAGATTTGCAGCATTCCAAGCCTTGTTTTATATGCTAAATAGGCTTTTAACCCAAGTAAATACTGCTCAAGCAGCTATGTAATTCATAGTATTTGCCTAACAGGCAAACTACTTAAACTTGCCTGATGCGGCCTACCATGACGCCATTTGACTTACATATACATACCACCATTGACATGAATTTCTTGGCCCGTGATGTAGGAGGCCTGCGGACTGGCCACAAAGGCCACTGCATGCGCTATGTCAGCGGGTTGGCCTAAATGGCCCAGCGGAATCGACGCCAGCAAGGCTTTTTGCTGTTCTTCGGCCAGTCCCGCTGTCATGTCAGTTGCAATAAAACCCGGTGCAATGCAGTTGACGGTGATGTTGCGCGAACCCAGCTCACGCGCCAGTGCTCGCGTCATGCCCGCCACGCCTGCCTTGGCCGCCGCGTAGTTAGCCTGCCCCGCGTTGCCCGACGCGCCCACTACGCTGGTGATATTAACTATGCGACCGTAGCGCTGCTTCATCATCGTGCGCATGACGGCGCGGCTGGCTCTAAAAACCGCTTTCAAGTTGGTGTCCATCACGGCGTCCCAATCGTCATCTTTCAAACGCATCGCCAGCATGTCGCGCGTAATACCAGCGTTGTTGACCAAAATATGCAAGCCACCGTGCTCTTGGACGATGCTGTTGATTAACGCATCTAAGGCAACGCCATCGGTCACATTGAGCACTGCGCCTTGGACGCCAGCAGCAGTAATTTTGTCTGCACCCTCTTGCGTGGTGGCAGTGCCGATCACTTTGCAACCCTTGGCTTTGAGCTCTTGCGCAATCGCCGCGCCAATGCCTCGCGTGGCACCGGTAACTAGCGCTGTTTGGTCTTTGTAGTGTATTTCACTCATTGCTGTCTCGTTTGTTTAAATTTGTGAATGGTTGAATAGCTGAGGGCAGACTTCTGGACGCGAAGGGCGCTAAGGTTGCGCGAAGGACGCTAAAAAGAAAATGCCAAAATGAAAGCCAAAAATTAAGTTTAAAAAATAATGCTGTAGATAAATTTCAAATTTGAATTTCTTAAATCAGTTTATTCTTTCTTCTTTTGTATTCCTTTTGCGTCCTTCGCGCAACCTTAGCGCCCTTCGCGTCCGGAAGTCCGAATTAGACCTCAGCCCACCAAACCCTTAGCCTCAGCCAGCGATGCAGGATCATACACAGCCCCGCTCACCAGGTCAGCATCGATCCGCTTAGTCATTCCCGACAACACTTTGCCCGGCCCGCATTCGATCAGTGTGCTGACACCGCGCGCCTTGATAGCCGCCACACACTCTACCCAGCGCACGGGGCCGAAGGCTTGGCGGTACAGGGCGTTGCGTATTTTGTCGGCATCGGTGTGTACTGCTACATCGATGTTATTGACCACTGCGATTTGCGGTGTGTTGAAGGTAATGGTCGCCAGTTTGGTGCGCAGCTTCTCAGCCGCAGGCTTCATCAGGCTGCTATGAAAAGGTGCTGACACTGGCAGCGGCAGGCAGCGCTTGGCCCCGCGCATTTTGAGCAGTTCGCTGACTTTTTCTATGCCCAGTTGTGTGCCTGAAATTACCGTTTGCATCGGGTCATTAAAGTTTGCCGCCTCGGCAATTTCGCCAGCCGCCACACCGCCCGGTGCAGTGGCCTCAGCACAAATCGCAATCACGTCAGCCGCCGTCATGCCCAATACCGCAGCCATCGCGCCTGTGCCCACAGGCACAGCCTCTTGCATGGCCGCAGCGCGCAAGCGTACAGTTTGCACTGCATCCGTCAGACTTAACACGCCAGAGGCAACCAGCGCCGAATATTCGCCCAGCGAATGCCCTGCCACCACGGCGGGTACAGCGCCGCCCCTATCTTGTGTTTCTGCAAGCCAAGCCCGGTAAGCCGCCACACCCGCCACCAGCATCACCGGCTGCGTATTGGTCGTCTGCCCCAGCGCCTCCTTGGGCCCGTGTTTAATCAACGCCGCCACGTCCTCGCCCAGCGCGTCGCTGGCCTCTTTGACAACTGCCGTCACGGCAGGATGGTCACCCCACGCGTCCAGCATACCCACTGATTGCGAGCCTTGACCGGGGAAGATGAATGCGAAGGGTGTCATAGTTTTTTTAATGTCGAATATGGTAATACGGGAAACCTAACAAAGCCTAGCCATTGCGCTATGCATCAGGGTTAGAAAACGGGTTGACTACCTGCACGCCACAGCCTGCAAAGTCTTTGGTATTGCGTGTGGCTATAGAGCATTCGCGGGACAGCGCAGTAGCGGCAATCAGCATATCACTCTGGCTGCGGGTCACGCCTTGCATTGAAAAGTCTGACCGCAGCGCTGCAGCGTAACGCGCCACCTGCTCATCCACAGCCACAATTTCAGCCAGCGCCAGCAAGCGCTCAAACCGAGCCAAGGCCACCGTCATACGCTTGCGCTGCAAGCCAAACAAGACCTCGTCCAGCGAGATGACAGAAATTCCGAGCACCGTTTGCGTGGGAAACCACGCACTCACGCCCGCATCGGGTTGCGGCTTGAGCACCTCGCTCAAGATATTGGAGTCAAGCAAAACCATACACACCAGGAACGTAGAGGCAGCAGCGCAGTAAGCACAAAGCGGTTTTCTTTGAGCAGCAAGCGCACAACATCAGGCAGCGGGCAAACGGGGCGTACCGTCTGGGTTTTCACCCAATGGATATTCGCGCTCCAGCATATCCACCATCGCGTTGGGTCTGTCAGTGCGCGGCGGCAACTCAATGCCTTGATACTGCGGGTCAGCCGCCATTAGCATGTAGCGAACCTCCACCATGCCGTCTAAAAACCGCTGCCCCACCGTTTTGGCACCGTCTATTTGGGTTGCTTGCCAAGCCTTAAATTCCTCAAAATCCCGCGCGCTGATCAGCACCGCCACCTCTTTGTGGTGGCGCATGATGGGCTGCGGCGTGTGCTCTGCAAGACGCACAACCTCTGAGAACTGCTGTTTGGCTGCTGCAAGACTCCACATGATGTCCCTTAAAAACTTTAATTATGTCCAATTATATATTATTTGGACATATTTTATATTGAGCCACGTGATTCTACAAAGACCGCGTCATAAACGTACTGTTAGGGTCAGGTTTGTAGTCCCCAAACGCAGCACATTCAGTAAAACCAAAACCAGTGTACAAAGCACGCGCGGGTGCAAACTGAGGCTGCGAACCCGTCTCCAGGCTTAGTCGTTCATAGCCGCGTTGCTCAGCGGTTTGCAGCATGTGCGCCAGCACTGCAGCGGCAACGCCACGGCTACGGTGGGCAACGGCTGTGCGCATGGATTTGATCTCGCCGTGCCTAGCGTCCAGCTGTCTCACTGCGCCGCAGCCTAACAGAATGTTGCCATCCCACACGGTCCAAAATGTAATGTCGATGTTGCGCAGCTTGTCCAGGTCCAGCGCGTGCACGCTGCAAGCGGGCGACCAAGCACGCATGTCGTTCAAATGCTCTTGCAACAGCGTCGCAATCTCTGGGCCGCGCAAATCGTCGATTTTGATCAGCATAGTCTGGCTTGTGTCACATCTGAAGCAACACCGCGCCCCAGGTAAACCCACCCCCCACGCCTTCCAGCATGACGGTGTCGCCCAGTTTAACTTTGCCGCAGCGTACAGCTTCATCCATGGCCAGTGGGATGGACGCGGCGGATGTATTGCCGTGCTGGTCAACGGTGACGATGACTTTGTCTTCGGCCAGTTTGAGCTTTTTGGCGGTGCCCAGCATGATGCGGATGTTGGCTTGGTGGGGGATAAGCCAGTCGATGTCGGCCTCGGTTTTACCCGCTTTGGCCAGCACCGATCGAGCCACGTCGGCCAGTACGCCCACGGCGAGTTTGAAGACAGCTTGGCCGTCCATTTTAAGGGTGGGGTCGCCCAAGATTTGGCCGCCACTAACGTTGCCGGGCACGCACAGCACGCCTACGTGTTTGCCGTCGGCATGCAGCTCGGTGGCCAGGATGCCGGGTAGGTCAGATGCCTCCAAAACCACCGCGCCAGCGCCATCGCCAAACAGCACACAGGTGCTGCGGTCGTTAAAGTCGAGAATGCGGCTGAAAACCTCGCTGCCCACTACCAGCGCGCACCGGGCTGCGCCGGTTTTGATCATGCTGTCGGCCACGGTCAGCGCGTAGACAAAGCCGCTGCACACGGCCTGTACATCGAATGCGGGGCAGCCTGCAATGGTGGCTGGTTTATTGCCAACCACAGCAACTGCGTCACTGCCAGCAATAGGTACTGGTCTACTTCCAGGTGCTATGTTTTCAGTAGCTGCTTGAGCAGTATTTACTTGGTCTAGAGCCAGTTTATGCTGCAAAATAGCGGCTGTAGACGGGAACACCATGTCGGGCGTAGACGTGGCTACGATAATGAGGTCGATGTCGCTGGCCTGCTTGCCTGCAGCCTGCAGCGCGGCCAGGCAGGCGGGCAAAGCCAGGTCACTGGCGGTCACATCGGCGGCGGCAAAATGCCGCGCGCGAATGCCGGTACGCTCGACAATCCATTCGTCAGAGGTCTCGATGCCTTTGGCAGCCAGGTCGGCCGCCAAATCAGCATTGGTAACGCGGCGCGGCGGCAGGTAGCTGCCGGTGCCCGTAATGCGCGAAAAAGGGTGCGAAAACGGTTTTGAATAAGGTGAAGCGGTCATAGGTGTGGCTATTGTTACAGCACCACGGTCTGCAGGCTACGCACCGTGTCGCTCAGGACACCAATGCAGTGTCTGTGGCGCCCATAGTGACAACATCTGCTACCGCGTCTTTGGCGGCCAGCACTGGCGCAGCGTGCGCGATACGCGCTTGCACTTTGCCCAGCAGTCCGTGGCTAGCAGCATCATAAGCTTTGTTGAGTGCTTGCTCGAAAGCATAGGCGTCGGCTGAGCCATGGCTTTTGAACACCAAGCCGCGCAAGCCCAGCAAGGCAGCACCGTTGTAACGACGGTGGTCAACGCGAGATTTAAACGCTTTTAAGACGAAATGAGCCATAAAGCCCGCAAATTGCGTGAAGATGTTGCGCGAAAACTCAGCTTTCAGAAAACCGCCAATCATGGTGGCAAGGCCTTCGCTGGTTTTAAGCGCTACATTGCCCACAAATCCGTCGCACACCACAATATCGGTCACACCAGTAAAAATATCGTTACCTTCTACGTTGCCATAGAAATTTAAATCACCGCTAATAGCGGCAGATCGCAGCAGTTCGCCCGTTTTTTTGATAACTTCGCTGCCTTTAATGACTTCTTCACCGATGTTCAGCAAACCTACGGATGGGTTTTCGTCATTGTTCAGCACCGACACCAAGGCCGACCCCATGACTGCAAATTGAAACAAATGCTCTGGCGTGCAGTCAACGTTGGCACCTAAATCTAGCACCGTAGTGGCGCTGCCTCGGGCATTGGGCATTTGGGCAGCAATGGCGGGGCGGTCTATACCATCGAGCGTTTTCAGAACGTAGCGGGCAATGGCCATCAGTGCGCCAGTATTGCCTGCCGAGACTGCCGCATGCGCAGTGCCCAGCTTGACCTGCTCGATCGCCACGCGCATGGACGAGTCTCTTTTTCTGCGCAGGGCCACTTCGATCGGGTCGTCCATGGCCACCACCTCGCTGGCCGCCACTACGCTGGCGCGCGGATGGTTAAAACTTGCCAATGCGTGTGGAATACCTACCAGCAGCACACTGGCGCGTGGGTGCGCTGCCAAGAAAGCAAGGCAGGCAGGCAACGTGACCGGCAAACCATGGTCGCCGCCCATGCAGTCTACGGCGATCACCGTGGTGCCCGATGGTGGTGTTGAAGATGCCACTGAAGGGGCTGAAGTGTTAGAGGTCAAAATGAAAGCTGGCTAGGGTGTGCTTAGTGCGTGGTACGAAGTGGGGGTAAACGGTGCAAGTGTGAACTAAGCAGATTTAAGCGAAGCAGATTTAAGCGAAGCAGGGCCAGGCGAAGCATTTTTTGGGTGAGCGCTGTAACTGGGATACTGTAAGTGAACCTTCGGCAAGACGGGCAAATAAGCTATCCACAAAAAGCCGCCCACAAAAACTAAAAGCCCGATGCTACAGCAGTAGCGACGGGCTTTGGGGTTGTTTTTGCCAAACCGCTTGCGCGGCCAGCTTATTCTGCAGCGGCTTTAGATTTAATCACCTGGCGGCCACGGTAAAAACCGTTCGGGCTGATGTGGTGACGCAAATGCACTTCGCCAGTAGTAGGCTCAATTGCGGTGCCTGGGGTGTCTAGGGCGTAGTGGGCACGGTGCATGCCGCGCTTGGAAGGGGATTTTTTGTTCTGCTGAACTGCCATGGTGGGCTCCTGAATCTTATAGTTATTCGCTTAGCTTGACAAAAAGATCAGCAAAACAACTAAGGGTAAAAATGGGACAAAACGTTGCGCATTTAGTGAATATCACATTGCAACTAGCCCATAATTATAACTCGCTTTCGCCTTGGCTAGGCAAGTTTGCTAAAGCTGTCAGGAAGCCTTCTTCAGGCTGCCCAGTACCGCAAAGGCGTTGGGCTTTTGGGTCAGCGCCGCCTTGAAGTCCTCGTCAGTGGACGCTAACTTCACAGGCGTAGGGCAGACCTCATGTTTAGGCATCAAGGGCAGTTCTAGCAGCAGCTCGTCTTCTAGCAGCTCGCGCAGGTCAAATTGCTTGGACAACACCAGCAAATCTTCGTCACAAGTCTCGTCTTGGGCCTCGGCGGTGGCTTCGTCGGGCACAAAGCGGTATTTGTTGTCTAAGATGACCGGCATCAGCACACGGCCCAGGCAGCGCTGGCAGGTCATGGGCAGCTGGGCCTCTAAATGCAGGTGCATCCACGGCTGGGGTTTGGCATCAGCTGCGCCAGACAGCCCAACCAATTGGCCGCGCACAGTCCATTGCACCACCAACGCGTCCTCGCCCAGCACGGGCTGGGCTACGCCGCCGTGCAGGTCACTGGCCAGGCGCTGGTAGTGCAGCAGCGGGTCGCTGCCCGACTGGGTAGTGCCAGCCTGCGCCAGCGTGCGCACATCAATGCGCAAAACGGGTACTGGGGTTGGCTCTTGGGTGTTCATACAATAACATTCGATATGGAAGAATCAAGCTAGTCTTGCTGGGCTCATTTGTATCTCCATTTTGCGTCTATTTTGCACCTTTTTCCTATTCATTTTTGCATCCATGTCCCATCTGTCTGCCCCATCACGGTCTTTAGTTTTAGGGTCTACTTCGCGCTACCGGCGCGAGCTGCTGGCGCGGCTGGCCGTACCTTTTGAAGTTGCCGCACCCGAGGTAGATGAGACACCGCTGCCCGGCGAGACCCCGCTGGCGCTGGCCATACGCCTGGCGCTGGCCAAGGCGCAGGCTGTGGCGGCTCAATTTCCTGATGCGGTGGTGATAGGCTCAGACCAAGTGGCCGACTTGCACGGCGAGCCACTGGGCAAACCCGGCACCCACGCACGCGCCACCGACCAACTGCGCCGCATGCGTGGGCACACAGTGGTTTTTCACACCGCGCTGGCCGTAGTGTGCCAAGCCAGTGGTTTTGTGCAGCAAGACGTAGCCCCCGTCAAAGTGCTGTTTCGCCAGCTGACCGACGCTGAGATAGAAACCTACTTGCTGGCAGAACTTCCGTACGACTGCGCAGGCAGCGCCAAGAGCGAAGGCCTGGGCATCGCGCTGCTGGAACGCATTGACAACGACGACCCCACTGCGCTGATCGGCCTGCCGCTGATTCGCACAGCCCGCATGATTCGGGCGGCGGGCGTGCGCTTGTTATGAAAGGCACTCTTTACCTCGTCCCCACCCCGCTAGACTTTGGCTGCGAGTCCATAGCACCTATCACCGACGTCATGCCCATGGGCACGCTGCAGGTAGCAGCCAAGCTAACGCACTGGATCAGCGAGAACGCCAAAACCACCCGTGCGGTTATCAAACGCGTGGGCGATGTGCTACCCCTTGCCGCCCCCGTGCAACAACACACCATCACCGAGCTACCGCGCGAGGTGCATAAAAAAGGCGACCATACACCGCCAGGCCAAGCAGGCAGCTTTGACGCCAAACCCCTGCTGGCCGCCGCGCTGCAAGGCCACGACATAGGTTTGGTCAGCGAAGCCGGCATGCCCGCTGTGGCCGACCCCGGCAGCTCGGTCGTGCGCGCGGCACATGCGCTGGGCATTCAGGTGGTGCCGCTGGTAGGCCCCTGCTCGTTGCTGTTGGCGCTGGCTGCCAGCGGCTTGAACGGGCAGAACTTTGCCTTTGTAGGCTACCTGCCCATCGACAGCGCAGCACGCACGCAACGCATTAAAGACCTGGAAGCCTTGGCGCTGAAAACCGGGCAAACGCAACTGTTTATCGAAGTACCGCACCGCAACGCCGCGCTGCTGCAAGCCTTGCTGGCCACCCTTAAACCCAGCACACGACTTAGTTTATCTAGTGGCCTCACGCTGGCCGCAGCGCACACGCGCAGCAGCGATGTCAGCCAGTGGCGAGCACCGTTGCCCGCCAAAAATTTACTGACGGGAGACCTGCTCATTAACCTGCCTACTGTGTATTGTCTAGGCGCTTGATCTAAGTTGATAATTCAACAGGTAGATGCCCTGACGCTATATTTACCATAGCTGCTTGAGCAGGTTTTACCTGGGTTAGTGACCCAAAACACTCTACAAACAGGCCTCAGAATACGCCCAGCGT
>JANNCO010000042.1:0-23270 GCA_031386655.1 Polaromonas sp.
GGGTAGCGATCTTAATTGCCGATCTCAAGTACGGATCTAAATTTACCGCGACCATAACAGCGCGAAACCCCAGCCGACTACAAGCGACCGGCTGTGGCGCAGCCCTGTCGCCACCGATTCGAGCCCCGGGCTCGAGGAACGCAAATGCAGGGGATCAGAAATTTAGATGTCTGAGCGCAGCGAGTTTCTAAATTTCCCCCGGAATGCGTACCGCAGATGCTTGCCCGCAGGGCCCGGGGTTCGGGTGGCGATAGGGCTGCGCCACAGCCGGTCGCGTTCTAGTACAACGAACCAATCAACGCGAAACACCAACCCACCATACAAATCACTTCAAACAGCATTTTTAACAACAAAGAGGTCAGGAACCCAAGTAAATCCTGCTCAAGCAGCTATGCAATTAATAGCATCACAATTGACGACGTAAGCACCGTAAATTAACAAAGTTGCGCGCTACGGCGCAACTTTAAGGCAATTCCGCATCACCCATCCGCGCTGCAATTGTCTGCGCGCGGCTGTTGATGTAAGCCGAGTTGGGTAGCAGCTCAAAAAACTTGGGCCGCGGCAACATGACCGCTAAACGCGCAGCTTCGTACGCGCTCAATTGCGCCGCTGATTTACGAAAATAGCGCTGCGCTGCAGCCTCGGCACCAAACACGCCCTCGCCCCACTCTACGCTATTGAGGTAAATTTCCAGAATGCGCTGCTTGGGCAGTACCAACTCAATGGCCAAAGTCAGTACAAACTCCTGGCTTTTGCGCAGCAAAGTGCGCTCGCCCGATAAAAATAAATTTTTAGCCAGCTGCTGCGTGATGGTCGAGCCACCGATGATTTTAGGCACCCTGGTTTTGCCTTTGCGGCTGCGCACAATCGCCTGCTCTTCGGCTTTGGCATTGCGCTGCCAAGCGCGCTCTATCGCGTCCCATTCCACGCCGTCGTGGTAGACAAAATCACCGTCTTCACTGGCAATGACAGCACGCTTGAGATTGCTGGAAATAGCGTCGTAGGGTACCCATGTTTGCTTCCATTTAAACGGTTTGTCGGGCAAATTAAGCACGCGCCAGGCTTCTGAACGCTCAAACGCAGTGGACTGCGGGTCAATGGCCAGCATGCTGACAATGCGCAGCACAAAAAATAATTGCAGGGCACATACAGCTAGTAGTACCAGCAGCAGCCAACGCGTTACTACTTTGACCATAGCGCTTTGGTGAATTGAGGCGGTACTTTAACCACTGCTTGCAACATTGCTTGAACCACAATTTAGAGCGTTAACGCGCCATCTGCTTGGTTTCCAGCGTTTCATCGCGTGTGAACTTAAAGCGTGACACCACCACGATTTGGTCTGCCTTGAGGCGCATGGCATCTGTAAATTTACCAAAAGGCCCCGCGTTGCGGGCAATGGTTTGGGCCCGGCGGTCCAGCGTGAGATTGCCAGAGGTTTCTACCACTTCGGTGGCCAGCACACGGCCGTCAAAGTTAACCGTCACGATCATGGTCAGCTCACCATACAGTTTGTTGCCTGCGGCCTCGGGGAAATTTTGCGTGCCTCGGTCTTCTATCTTGCGGCGCAAACCGTCGTAGTACACAGCGTAGGCTTCCTCGCGCGTAGAAGGGCTGATATAGCGCTTTTTAGGGCGTGCGTTTTCTTCGTTAATGCGTTTTTCTATCTCCGCCAGCAGGCGCATAAGCTGGCGACGCTTTTCTTCCTGGGCCGTCGCGTCCAGAGTTTGTACAGCCTGCTGCGGGTCGGCCAGCGGCATGGTGGCGAGTTGCTTTTTAATTTGCGCCAGCATTAAATTTTGCTGCTCTTGCAGGGCGTCCAGCTTGCGCTGTGCGTCTTCTGTAGCGTCGCCAATCTGGCTCAAGGCACTGGGCGGCAGGGGCGTGGTAGCACGGCCTTTGTCAGCCTCACCACCGCCTGCCAGCGAGGCTTGCGCAATGGCTTTGGCCAGTTCTGGGCGCTCATTAGATTTGGCGTTGACCAATATCACCTCAAGCGGCGAGTCTTGGAAAATCCGGTTGAACTGCTCTGGCGCTGCAAAGCGCACCGCCAGCAAGGCAGCATGGACAAAAATAGACACGCCCAGCGTGATGGACAAAAGGCTAAGGTTTTGAAAGAACTTCACAGCGTTGATTATCGCTACGCAGCAGGCATGGGTCCAGTGTCGGGCGCTTCGTTGACATCCATCGCAATGGCAATAGGGCCGGCTATGTCTTCTTCGTCATCGGCCTGGCTGTCAGCGGACAGTGCTGGTACATCTAGCCGCTCCAGCAAGGTGCCCCCAATGTCCAGGGTAATCTCGTCTATCGCGCCCAACTTCACCCGCACTTTACTGCCACGCGGTACATCCATAGTGCCCAGTACGGGCAACACCAAGGGCAGGTCATCAGCGCGTACCATGCCTTCTTTAAAAACCACACCGGTGATCTCGATGATTTGGTTTTGTTGCAGGTATTGCAGCGTCCAGTAGCGCTCCATACCATTTTGAAAACCGTTGTAGGCGCTGTAGGCGGCATCAAAGCTGGAGATAATGCCGAACAGTTCTGCATCTTTAGGTTTAAACGGCGCGGCCAGCGCAGCGGTTTGCCCAAAGCGGGCGCAGGCAATGATTTGCCATTGATTGACCATGTCGGTGTAGCGACGCAGCGGCGAGGTGCTCCACGCGTAGCTGGGCACGCCAATGCCTGCGTGCGGCAGCGCCTTGGTGCCCATGCGCACCTTCACGCCGGGCGCCAGGCTAGCTTGGCTGCGGTAGATGCCCGGTACGCCCAGGCTGGCCATCCACTGGCCCCACGTGCTGTTGGCCAAGATCATCGCCTCTGCCACAATCAAATCTAGCGGCGCACCCCGGCGGCGGGTGGTGATGGTGACCCTCTCATGGCCTTGCAAACCACCCTGGCTGGCGGGTACCGAAAAGTTGTAGTCTGGGCGGTTAAATGTTTCTGGTTTGCCGCGAACCACCTCGCGCTGCGCTTTAAGGTGTTGCGCCAAGCGGAATAAAAACGCCAGTGGCGCGCGCATGCTCACGGGCGTTTGGCCGGGTGCTTGTTGCCAGGCGGGCACGTCCAACAGCGCGGCTTCGGTTACCTCAGTGTCTAGCACGTCGTGGCGCAAGTTGGCGGCAATGGGCACGCGCTCTAGCTGGGTTACCGTGCTTTGAACCGCGAGGCTGGCCTCATCCAGCGTGACATACAAAGAGACAGCGGGGCAGTCGCGCCCGGCGGCCAACGTGTAGTTTTGCACCACGGCATCGGGCAGCATAGTCACTTTGTTGCCAGGCATGTACACGGTAGACATGCGATCCCGCGCTACTTTGTCTACGGCACTGCCCGCACTGATAGCCAGTGCGGGAGCCGCAATATGAATACCCACCGTGACAGTGCCGCTGCCCAAACCTTGCACGCTCAGTGCGTCATCAATCTCGGTGGTGTGGCTGTCGTCAATAGAAAACGCCTGCACCGTAGCGGTAGGTAAATCGTCTTTGATCTCAGGCGCCTGCAGCGCAGGAAAACCCACGCCCTTTGGAAACTGGTCAAACAAAAACCGCTGCCAATGGAACTGGTAGGCCGAGCTGATAGCCCCGGTTTGCTGCAACAGGTCTAGCGGCGCGGTATGGCTGGCACGCGATGCTTGCACCACGGCTTTGTATTCAGGCGCATTTTTATCGGGCTTGAACAGTATTTTGTACAGCTGATCGCGTATGGCCTGGGGTGCCGCACCCGCTACCAACTCTTGCGCCCATGTATCAATCTGGGCCGCAATAACTTTTTTCTTCTCTATCGCGGCCAGTGCCTGGGCCACCACATCGGCCCCGGCTTTTTTAAACCGGCCTTTGCCTGCACGGCGAAAGTAATGGGGCGCATTGAACAAGCACATCAGCGAAGCAGCAAGCTCTACCGTGGTGGCTTTCGCGCTGTAGTAATCATGCGCCAGGTCGGCAAAGCCAAATTCATCGTCTGCAGCAAACTCCCACGCCAAATTAACATCCATGCCCGCGGCCATCGTGGCGGCTTGGGTTAGCAGATCAGCGGGGGCTGGTTTTTCAAACGGCAGCAAGGCCAAGGCGGATTTCAACTTGACACGCTTGCCAGAGTCCAACTCTACCTGCAAAGAAGCATCGGCTTGGGACAACACGCGGCCCGCTAAAAACTTGCCACCTTCTTCAAACAATATAAACATGCAAATATCACTCTGGCCTTATGGCGATTTTGTCGATGGTGCCATGTCAGGCGCAATGGCAAAGCCGGTCAGCTCGCCTGGTTTGGTGTGGCCCTGAGTCAAATTAAAGTCGACAGCAAAATTACCAGTTTTCACCGTGGGTACAGCCCTTAAGGCATCTGCTTCAGACTCGCTATCGAGCGTTACATCAACAGCAAACTCGTAGTCTAATTCTAACAAGCTTACTGTAGGCACGAACTCAACAGAAGGCGTTACGACAACGGCTTCGTAGAACTCCAGCATCTCGTACAGGTCTAGCAGATCATGGTAGGCGGGCAACTGAAATAACCGCCGCGAATGCAGGGTACCCAATAGCCACGTCGAGATCAAGATTTTGGCCTGCTCTGGTGATGGCCATGCAGCGCATAGATCTGCCACAGGACGCTCATACGTGTCTAAACTTTGAACTGCTGCGTTAGGCTCCAGCCAATACGGTGCAAGGCGATTGAACTGCAGGCGATAGCGCTTGCGCATGGCTTCAAACTGATCGCGCGCGCCTATTTGGGTGCTGAGCTCAAGATATTCAAAGTATGCCCATGCACAGGTAGTGGGTACCGCATCAATATGCTCAATGAGCAGTTTTTGAGCCGCATAAGGTTTCTCTAGATAGCAAAGCGCTTGTACCGCCATGCGAACTTCCAGCAAATGGCCCATCGCATCTTCGCTAGGCGCTGGCGAGACGCGGGTTTGTGACAAAAGCTCTATATTGGCAAAATCAGGGTCGTGCGGAGCCTGCCCAAAAGCTTGCATATCGTCTGCTTCAATAGAATCAAGATAGGATTCGGAGCCACTAAAACGCGATGGAGTTTGTGTACTGAGGTATGCTGAATGCGCCGCTGGTTTGATGACTGCAGTATCTACATTAAACGGCTTACGTTTGGTGAGTTTCCACCATGGTTCAGCTGCATCTGCAGTGGCAACTGTCTCATTAACCACGGGGTAGACTATCGGGTCGCCTTGAGTGCCAAAGTCAGTAACTAAATCGGCAATAGGTGCCTTCGCAGCATTTGGCTGTGCATAATTTAATGAAGGCCCCTCTGGTAACTCCAGCACACTGGGGGATGTCTCATCTAACGCATGGGCATCGGCTTGGGCAGCTAGGCGTTTTTTACGTTCGCTAAGCCATAGCCAGCCAACTGCTAAACCAGCCAGGCTGACGCCGACTAAAGCAGGTTGCTGCCACTGCTTGGCTTCGTAGTCTTGTACGGTTTGCTGCAAAGCACCGGTTTGTGTTTGCAGTGCCTGTATTTTTTTTGCAGCTACCGCATTGGCGTCGTTGGCTGTGCGCAGTTCAGCTAATTTAGCCGCTGTTTCCTGCGGGCTCATTTGCAGTGCCTGCCATGTGTCTTTGGCCACAGCGGGCTCTAACTGACCCGCACCTTCTGGCGACATGTCTGGGGTAACGCGCAAGGTGGGTGTTGATGAATTCACAAGCGTATCTTGCAACGTCAACCTTGCCCGAGTTTCTGGCTCGAGACTAGTTTTTGGCTTTTCGATCACCATAACCCCTTGCTGTTACCAAGCTGGTGCCAATTGGGCAAACCCAGCTGGTGCTTGGCGAGCATCATCAAAGCTGGTGATTTCATACGCATCCGGCTGTGACAGTAGTTCCCGCAAAAGTAAATTGTTAAGCGCATGGCCTGACCTGAATGCAGTGTACGAAGCAAGTAACGGTTTGCCCAAGCAGTACAGATCACCCATAGCGTCCAGTATTTTGTGCTTTACAAATTCGTCGTCGTAGCGCAACCCCCCAGTGTTGAGTACTTTGTAGTCATCCATCACTATCGCGTTGTCCAACCCGCCACCTAACGCGAGGCCATTGGCGCGCAAAGCCTCCACGTCACGGGTAAAGCCAAAAGTGCGGGCACGGGCAATATCGCGGCTGTAATTGCCAGCACCAAGGTCAAACTCAACGCGTTGGCCAGTGGAGTCTACGGCCGGATGGTCAAATTCAATCTCAAAACTCAGTTTAAAACCTTCGTAGGGTGCCAGGCGTGCCCACTTGCTGTCCACACCCTCACCTTGGCGTATTTGCACAGGCTTGGTTACCCGAATAAAACGCCTGGGTGAATCTTGCACCACTATGCCTGCGCTTTGCAATAAGAACACGTAGGATGCAGCTGAGCCATCCAAAATTGGAACTTCTTCGGCCGTGATGTCCACTTGCAGGTTGTCGATGCCCAGCCCTGAGCAAGCCGACATGAAGTGCTCGATCGTTTGCACTTTGGCCCCGCCTGCCATGACCGTGGTAGCCATCCGTGTATCGTGTACCGATAAGGCCGAGATCGGAATATCCACTGGCACAGGCAGGTCTACACGGCGAAACACAATACCCGTATCGGGCTGCGCTGGCCGCAAGGTTAATTCGACACGCTGGCCACTGTGCACGCCCACACCTACTGCCTTGGTCAACGATTTAATAGTTTTTTGTTGCAACACAAGCGTATTTTAAGGGCTGCTATTAAAAAAGCCCTCGGAGATGATCCAAGGGCTTGAAATATCAACCCATCATGTGGCGTTTAATCCGCTTGTTTGCGCAAAAAAGCCGGGATTTCAAAATCATCCATCCCGCCCGAAGACAAAGCATCTACCTTAGCCGCAGCTTGGGTGCGGTTGGTACGCCATACGCTGGGCACTGCCATACCGTTGTAATCGGGTTGCACGCTGGCAACACCCATGCCATTGCCCACAGTAGTGGTGGGCATCTGCCCTGCAGTATGGTTAGTGGTGGGAACATTAAACGGGATGTTGTCAGTACCCGTGCGCAGTACTTGCAGCGGGGGCGCAGTGCGACGCACTCCTTGGCGGCTTAAACCGGTTGCTACTACTGTGACACGGATGTCCTCGCCCAAGCTGTCATCGTAGGCGGTCCCATAGATCACATGGGCTTCTTGGGAGGCATAAGCGCGGATGGTGTTCATGGCCAGCTTGGACTCACTCAGTTTGAGTGAGCCTTTAGCAGCACTGATCAAGACCAACACGCCTTTAGCGCCTGACAAATCAATGCCTTCTAGCAGCGGGCAGGCCACAGCTTGCTCCGCCGCAATGCGGGCCCGGTCTGGGCCGCTGGCAGCGGCTGTGCCCATCATGGCTTTTCCAGGCTCACCCATCACCGTGCGGACATCCTCAAAGTCGACGTTCACATGGCCAGGTACATTGATGATCTCGGCAATGCCGCCCACCGCATTCTTGAGCACATCGTTAGCGTGGGCAAAAGCCTCGTCTTGTGTAATGTCGTCGCCCAGTACCTCTAGCAGCTTCTCATTAAGTACAACGATCAGCGAGTCGACGTTAGCTTCTAGCTCGGCCAAGCCATTGTCGGCATTGGTCATGCGGCGACCACCCTCCCACTCGAACGGTTTGGTCACCACGCCTACAGTCAAAATACCCATCTCTTTGGCAATACGCGCAATGACTGGTGCTGCGCCGGTGCCAGTGCCGCCGCCCATGCCTGCTGTAATGAAGAGCATATGCGCGCCATCAATAGCACTGCGAATGTCGTCTTCTGCCGTCTGCGCGGAATCACGACCCTTCTCGGGTTTGCTACCTGCACCCAGCCCCGTCGTGCCAAGCTGGATCGTCTTGTGCGCTGCGCTGCGCGAGAGTGCCTGCGCATCGGTGTTGGCAGTAATGAACTCCACACCCTGTACGCTGCGTGCGATCATATGCTCTACGGCGTTGCCGCCGCCGCCACCTACACCGATGACTTTGATTTGTGTGCCGAGATTGAACTCTTCGACTTCGATCATTTCGATACCCATTTGAATTCTCCTTAAATCGTTTATTGCAGTTGCCGAAAATTGTTAATTTAGATAATTTTTTTAAATTGCTCCTTCAGGAGCTGTCTATCCAATCGATAGTCCACCCAGGATCTTTTCCTGGCCATCGGGGAGGGCTGCCTCGCGCCATGTAGAGTTTTTTAAACATCTTAAAAATTCCCCACGACAAAGTCTTTGAATCGGCCAAAAGCAGTTTTGACTGAGCCACTCTTTTGAGCCACTTTAAAACCCCTTAAACGCGCCAAACGCGCCTCTTCCAACAAGCCCATCACGGTGGCAGCGCGGGTTTGCGCCACCATGTCTGACAGGGCACTGCTGTACTGGGGCAGGCCGCGCCGCACGGGTTTTAGAAATATATCTTCGCCCAGCTCGATCATGCCGGTCATGACCGAACTGCCGCCCGTAATCACAATGCCCGATGACAACACTTCTTCGTAGCCAGATTCGCGAATCACTTGCTGCACCAATGAATAAATTTCTTCAACGCGTGGCTCAATCACGCCTGACAACGCCTGCTTGCCCAGCATGCGCGGGCCGCGGTCACCCAAGCCAGGTACTTCAACTTGCGTTTGAGGATCTGCCAGCAGCTGCTTGGCACAACCACTTTCCACTTTGATGTCTTCGGCGTCTTTGGTGGGCGTGCGCAATGCCATGGCAATGTCGCTGGTAATCAAATCACCTGCGATAGGAATAACTGCTGTGTGGCGAATAGCACCGCCCGTGAAGATAGCCACATCGGTCGTGCCTGCGCCAATGTCCACCATAGCGACGCCCAGATCTTTTTCGTCTTCAGTCAATACCGCTTGACTGGACGCATGCGGGTTAAGCATCAGTTGCTCTACTTCCAGGCCGCAACGGCGCACGCATTTGATAATATTCTCGGCCGCACTTTGTGCACCCGTGACAATGTGCACTTTAGCTTCAAGGCGCAAGCCGCTCATTCCAATGGGCTCGCGTACGTCTTGCCCGTCAATCACAAACTCCTGCGGCTCAACCAATAGCAAGCGTTGATCGTTGGAAATGTTGATGGCTTTAGCTGTCTCGACTACCCGCGCTACGTCCGCCGGTGTTACTTCGCGGTCTTTGACGGCCACCATGCCGCTAGAGTTAATACCCCGAATATGGCTGCCTGTAATGCCGGTGTAGACGCGCGTAATCTTGCAGTCGGCCATCAATTCAGCTTCTTTCAAAGCCTGTTGAATACTGTGCACTGTAGCGTCGATGTTCACCACCACACCACGCTTTAAGCCATTGCTTGGCGCAATGCCCAACCCAGCCAGCTTTAGCTCGCCGCCCGGCATAACCTCGGCCACTACTACCATTACTTTGGAGGTTCCAATGTCTAAACCCACCACTAAATCTTTATAGTCTTTTGCCATGTTTCGCCTCTATTTTTTGTCCGTACCTGGCGCAGTCACCAAGGTAGTGACGCCACGCAACCGAATTGCATAGCCTTGGTTGTGCCGTAAATCTACTGATTCGATGCGGTCTAGTCCTGTGCGTTGGTAAGCTGAGAGCACTTGCGTGTAGGTTTGTGTGAACCGCTGTGTTCTCGCAACCAACTCCTGCGTTGTGCCACGTCCCAGCTCCACGACAGCGCCACCATCCAGTTGAATGCGCCAGCCACCTCGGCCTGTCAATTCCAGCTCTTCAATAGCGGCATCTAACGGCGTGAACAATGCATTCAAACTGCGGTAAACCTCCAAGACCTGCGCACCCTGCCCATCAGGACCCACCAAGCGCGGCAACTCTTCGCTTGCAGCATCCCCAGCGTTGGCCTCAAACACTTCACCAAACGAGTTCACTAAACGCGATTCACTGTCTGCACCCCAAAAACCCGCGCTGCGATGTTCTTCCAGTGTTACGCGCAAACGATTGGGGAACTCACGTTTGACCACAGCTCTGCGTACCCAAGGCACTGACTCGAATGCTGCGCGTGCCTGTGCTAAATCCAGCGTAAAAAAATTCCCCTGCAAACGTGAGGCCAAGTTGGCACGCAAGGTCACATCATTAGTGTGTGCACTGTCGCCCTGCACCGTAATATGCGAAATTGAAAACACCGGGTGACGAACAGCCCAACTCGCACCACCAACTAAAGCTGCAACGCACGCACACGCACCAAGTAATGCCGCGCTCATGTTCATCACACGAACGTCGATAGGTGCTGGTAAGCGAGTGCTCATGGCTTGGTATGCTCCAGCGCTGATGTGCCAAGAATCTGTATGCACAAATTTTCATAGCTCATACCGTCGGCACGTGCCGACATGGGCACCAGAGAATGGCTGGTCATACCCGGAGAAGTATTGATCTCCAGCAAAAAGGGTTTGCGTGTTTTGCTGTCAATCATCACATCAGCGCGCGCCCAGCCCCTGCAACCCAAAGTGCGAAAAGCTTGAACCACCAACGCCTGAATAACGGCCTCTTCACCCGCAGGCAGGCCGCAAGGTACAAAATATTGAGTTTCTTCACCAAAGTATTTATTGTGATAGTCGTAATTGCCACCAGGAGCTACGACCCGGATGACAGGAAGGGCACGCGCATCGGCACCACTGCCTAGGATGGGGCAGGTCACCTCGTCGCCACTGATAAATTGTTCACACAGTACTATTGCATCGTGTTGCGCAGCTAACTGATAGGCCTGTGCACATTGGCTTAGATCAGTCACTTTCGTTAAACCAATGGTCGATCCTTCGCGTGCGGGCTTAATAATCATGGGGCTGCCCAAGGCTGCCAAGGCTTTCTCTGCGTCAGCAACACTGCTCACCTCACGCCAAGACGGCGTGGCCAACCCCTCAGACAGCCAGACACGCTTGGTCATGACTTTGTCCATAGCAATCGACGAAGCCATGACACCTGAGCCCGTGTAAGGAATACCCAGCAATTCAAGCGCACCCTGTACCGTACCGTCTTCGCCAAATCGTCCATGCAGTGCAATAAAGCAACGTGCATAACCTTCGCGCTTGAGCTCAGACAGGTCACGCAGCGATGGGTCAAACGCGTGCGCGTCTACGCCGTTTGACTGGAGTGCCTTGAGCACGCCTGACCCAGACATGAGCGAGACCTCTCGCTCTGCCGACGCACCACCGTACAACACTGCCACTTTGCCGAAGTTCATTGCCTTATAAGTCCTTAAATATTCATGTCCACGTTATTATTGCTCAATTAGCTCTTATTTTGATAGCATTTTAATAATTTTCCCGGGTACAGCACCAATCGAGCCCGCCCCCATGCACAGCACAACATCGCCCGCGCACGCTGTATCTACTACAGCTTGTGGCATGGCGGCTATGTCGTCCACAAACACAGGCTCTACCTTGCCCGCCACACGCAGTGCGCGCGTCAAGGCGCGGCCATCAGCCGCAACAATTGGCGCTTCGCCAGCGGCGTAAACTTCGGACAGCAGCACTACATCGGCCTGGCCAATGACTTTGACAAAATCTTCAAAGCAGTCGCGCGTACGGCTGTAGCGGTGGGGTTGAAATGCCAGTACCAAGCGTTGGCCAGGAAAAGCACCGCGCGCAGCAGCCAAAGTAGCCGCCATCTCCACAGGGTGGTGACCATAATCGTCGATCACGCAGAAACTGCCGCCGTCCTTAGCAGGTGCCATGCCATAGCTTTGAAAGCGCCGGCCTACGCCTTGAAACTCGGACAATGCTTTCTGTATCGCAGCATCGGGCACATCCAGCTCTGTGGCAACAGCTATGGCCGCGAGAGCATTAAGCACGTTGTGGTTACCGGGCAGGTTCAAGACCACCTCCAAATCGGGCAACGTCACACCATTGCGGCGTTGCACAGTAAAGTACATCTGCCCCTGAGCAGGGCGCACATTCACCGCGCGCACTTGCGCCCCTTCATTGAAACCGTAGCTTGTTACAGGGCACGTTACCTTGTCCATGATGTCGCGCACGGCAGCGTTATCTGTGCACAAAACCGCGGTTCCATAGAAAGGCATGCGGTGCAGAAAATCAATAAATGCACCTTTGAGACGTTCAAAATCATGGCCGTAGGTTTCCATGTGGTCAGCGTCAATATTGGTCACCACAGCCATTACAGGCAACAAATGCAAAAACGATGCGTCTGATTCGTCAGCCTCCACCACAATGTAGTCGCCCTTGCCCAAGCGGGCATTGGCGCCTGCACTGTTAAGCCTGCCGCCAATGACGAATGTCGGGTCCAGCCCTGCAGCTATCAGAACGCTGGACACCAAACTGGTGGTGGTGGTTTTACCGTGTGTACCAGCGATGGCGATGCCAGTTTTCAAGCGCATCAGTTCTGCCAACATCAACGCGCGCGGCACAATGGTAATACGCTGTTCGCGTGCAGCTATCACTTCGGCGTTATCAGGTTGGACAGCCGTAGAAATTACTACCGCGTCAGCACCGCGTACATTGTCAGCCGTATGGCCCACAAACGTCTTAATGCCTAAACTTGCCAAACGCTCCAAGGTAGGCGAGTCAGACTGATCTGAACCTGATACGGTATAACCCAAGGTATGCAGTACCTCGGCAATAGCCGACATGCCTGAGCCGCCTAGCCCTACAAAATGAATATGGCGAACAGCGTGTTTCATTTGCGCGCCCGTAGAACTTCACAAGCTTCTACAACAGCTTCAGTGGCATGGATCTTCTGCATGTCTTTAGCTGCTTGGGCAGTAGACAACAGCTCATTAAGCTCTGATTTTAATAGCATATCAGCCAATAATTGCGGGGTTAGATCTTTTTGTTGGACCAAGCGTGCAGCGCCTTGGTCGCTCAAAAATCGGGCATTGGTGGTTTGATGATCGTCTACTGCCGATGGAAAAGGTACAAATATGGCAGCCGCGCCCACGGCTGCAATTTCAGTCACAGTGGATGCGCCGGCGCGGCAAACAATCACATCTGCCTGTGCGAATGCAGCCGCCGTATTGTCGATAAACGGCGTGAGCGTAGCTTGCACGCCTGCATCAGCATAATTAGCGCGTAGCGCGTCGATTTGCTTTTCACCACTTTGATGGACAACGCGGGGACGCAGCTCTAAAGGCATAAGCGCCAAAGCCTTAGGTACGATGTCGTTTAAAGCTTTGGCACCCAAACTGCCGCCCACCACCAGCAAATTCAACACCCCACTGCGGCCTGCAAATCGATCAGCTGGCTGCGCTTGCTGTAAAAACTCGTTTCGCAGCGGGTTACCTACCCACTGCCCTTGGGTCAATACATCTGGAAACGCAGTAAAAACTTTATCAGCTACCTGTGCCAGTACTTTATTGGCCATGCCAGCGACCGAATTTTGTTCGTGCAACACTAGCGGCTTTTGTAACAACACGGCCATCATGCCCGCCGGAAAACTGATGTAGCCGCCCAAACCCAGCACCACATCTGGCTTGACACGACGAATCACTTGGATACTTTGCCAGAAGGCTTTAAGCAATCGCAAAGGCAGCAGCGCAAGTGTCACCAATCCCTTGCCACGCACACCCGAGAAATCAATAGTCTGCAGTGCAAAACCGCGCGCAGGTACCAAACGCGACTCCATGCTGTCAGGCGCGCCTAGCCAATGCACTATCCAACCCTGCTCACGCAGAGCTTCAGCCACAGCCAAGCCAGGAAATATATGCCCACCAGTGCCACCTGCCATGACCAGCGCTACCTTGCTCATGCGTGACCTCCTCGCATAAGCTGTTTATTTTCATAATCCACGCGCAGCACCACAGCCAAAGCTACCAGGTTCATCAAAATTGCCGAGCCACCGTAACTCATCAGCGGCAAGGTCAGGCCTTTGGTGGGCAATGCTCCAAGGTTCACACCCATATTGATGAACGCTTGAAAACCCATCCAAATACCCACGCCTTGTGCCACCAGCCCTGCAAACAAACGATCCAGCGCAATAGCCTGGCGACCTATGTGCATGATGCGCCGTGTCATCCACAAAAATAATCCAATCACCGTCAAGACGCCTGCCAAACCAAATTCTTCTCCTATGACAGCCAATAGAAAATCGGTATGTGCCTCTGGCAGCCAGTGCAATTTTTCTACACTGCCTCCCAAACCCACGCCCCAAATCTCGCCGCGCCCAATGGCAATCAGTGAATGCGACAACTGGTAGCCCTTACCCAATGCGTGCTTTTCACTCCACGGGTCAAGGTAGGCAAAAATACGTTCACGCCGCCAGTCTGACAGCATGACCATCAAACTGAATGCCACCACCATCACCGCACCAATGACAAAAAACATACGGGCATTCACACCACCCAAAAACAAAATTCCCATGGCAATCACAGCAATCACCATGAACGCACCCATGTCTGGCTCTGCCAGCAACAGCAAACCGACTACTGCTATGGCTACAGCCATGGGCAGCACAGCACGAAAGAATTTTTCCTTAACCTCCATCTTGCGCACCATATAGTCGGCGGCATACAGCAACACCGCAAATTTTGCCAATTCAGAGGGCTGGAAATTCATGAACCCCAATGAGATCCAGCGACGTGCGCCATTGACACCTTTGCCGATAAAAGGAATCAAAACAAGCACCAGCAAAATCAGTGAAGCTACAAATAACCAGGGTGCAAATTTTTCCCAGATCTGCATGGGAATTTGAAACGCGATCAAAGCCGCTACGAACGCAAAGCACATGGAAACTACATGGCGCGTGATGAAGTGTGTGTTGGTATAGCGCGAGAATTTCGGATTGTCTGGCATGGCGATTGACGCCGAATACACCATCACCAGGCCAAAAGCCAGTAAGGCCACGGTCACCCACAACAGCACTTGGTCAAACCCCAACACGTGCGCAGGTGTAGAACGGGTTCTTGCGTATTCAGCACTGCCCA
The DNA here is from genome assembly GCA_031386655.1 of Polaromonas sp. Classification (GTDB taxonomy): domain Bacteria; phylum Pseudomonadota; class Gammaproteobacteria; order Burkholderiales; family Burkholderiaceae_C; genus JAAFIP01. The sequence goes on from JANNCO010000042.1 coordinate 14,804, forward strand.
CGCGCACCGGCAGCACCTCAGACGCAGAATGCGCTGCTGTGCCCATGCCTGCAAACCATGCGATGGCGCGCTGAACTATGCCCGTGTGGGCCATGGTGCCAGAGGCGCTTGCCTTGCTCATGCGCCCTCTACCATAGATACGCCTGCAGCGGCGGCCAATGCATCTACTGCTGCGCAAAATACTTGGGCACGGTGTTCATAGTTTTTGAACATATCAAAACTTGCGCAGGCAGGCGACATCAATACAGCATCCCCAGCATCGGCATGGGCTGCAGCCAGCGTCACTGCCTGTTGCATATTGACAGCGTTTAAACACTTAACTCCGCTGCTTTCTAAAACTTTAGCAATAGCAGGCGCATCTTCCCCGATCAACACCACTGCGCGTGCATAACGCGCAACTGGCGCTGCCAGCGGTGTGAAATCCTGGCCCTTGCCTTGACCACCCAAAATAACGACCAACTTGCGTTCTGTGCCCAAACCGATCAGCGCGGCAACCGTTGCACCTACGTTCGTACCTTTGCTATCGTCAAAATACTCTACGTCTTGCACAATGCCTATGGACTCCACGCGGTGGGGCTCACCGCGGTATTCGCGCAGCCCGTACAGCATAGGTGCCAATGCGCACCCAGCGGCGCTGGCCAGTGCCAAAGCTGCAAGTGCATTGGCAGCGTTGTGACGCCCACGAATACGCAGTGCGTCTGCTGGCATCAAACGCTGGATATGAATTTCCTCGGCATCGTCCTTGCGGCGGCGGCGTGTCTCATCAGCCTCCATGGCTTTGACTAGCCATGTCATGCCGTTGACAGATTCCAGTCCCCAGTCGCCAGGTTTGCGCGGCACATCGGTGCCAAAAGTCATGTACCGCCTTTGAGCTTTACCTTTAATCGATGCGGGCACCATGGCCATCACACTAGCGTCATCGCGGTTTAGCAGCATCGGCGCAGCTTCAGGGCTGTGCGGGCCAAAAATGCGCGCCTTGGCAGCGCCATAGCCTTGCATAGTGCCATGCCAGTCCAAAGGGTCTTGCGTAAGATTCAAAACGGTGGCCATCGTCGACATAAAATCTTCTGCATCGTTTAGCTGAAAGCTTGACAGCTCCAGCACCCACACATCAGGCAGTGTTTGCGCGTCGATGTGCGCCGTTAAAGTGTCTAGCAGCGTAGGGCCAATATTGCCTGCTACTGCCACAGATTTACCCGCACGTTCGACCAGTTGCCCAGTCAATGCCGTGACCGTAGTTTTACCGTTGGTGCCGGTAATAGCCAATACAGCCGGGCTGTATGTTTGTGACTCTTTTAATGTTTGCAGCCCCTGAGAAAACAGGCCCAATTCACCACTGACCCACAGACCACTGGTGCGCGCAGCGTCCGTCACAGCGCCTGTTTGTGCGGGTGTAAGGCCTGGACTTTTAAACACAGCGCGAATATCTGTGCCCTCTACCAAGCTAGCCGACAGCTCGCCATGCACAAACTTTGCATGTGGCAGATGCTCTTGCAGCGCAGCCAAGTGCGGCGGTGACTCACGTGTGTCCGCTACGGTCACATGCGCACCATGGCGCGCGCACCAGCGCGCCATGGCCAGGCCCGATGCGCCTAAGCCTAAAACGAGAACAGCGGTATCTTGCAAAGTGTTCATTAACGATGCTTCAACGTAATTTCAAAGTTGACAAACCTACCAAGCACAGCAGCATGGTAATAATCCAAAAACGCACCACTACTTGGGTTTCTTTCCACCCTGATTTTTCAAAATGATGGTGCAGTGGGGCCATCTTCAAAATGCGGCGACCTTCGCCGTATCTCTTTTTGGTATATTTAAAGTAAGCCACCTGCGCCATGACCGACAGTGCTTCCACTACGAAAATACCACCCATGATGGCCAGTAAAATTTCCTGGCGCACGATCACGGCGACCGTACCCAAGGCACCACCCAAAGCCAGCGCCCCCACATCACCCATAAACACTTGCGCTGGATGCGTGTTGAACCATAAAAAGGCCAAACCTGCACCTGCCATTGCTGCGCAAAAAATCAGCAATTCACCTGCGCCTGGAATGTGCGGTAAAAATAAGTATTTAGAAAACACAGCGCTGCCTGTCACATAGGCAAACACCCCTAAAGCCGACCCCACCATGACTACAGGCATGATGGCCAAGCCATCTAAACCGTCGGTCAGATTCACCGCATTGCTAGACCCCACAATAACCAGATAGGTCATGATCACAAAGCCAAATACACCCAACGGGTAACTGACTTCTTTAAAAAACGGCACCATCAAACCCGCTTTGGGCGGCAAGTTCACATCAAAGCCTGATTGCACCCATTTGATAAACAAATCCAATACACGCAAGTTGTTGCTCTCGGAAATACTGAACACCAAATACAGCGCTGCAATCAGTCCGATCAATGATTGCCACATGTATTTTTCGCGCGAGCGCATGCCCTCGGGGTCTTTGTGTACTACCTTGCGCCAGTCGTCTGCCCAGCCAATGGCACCAAAACCTAAAGTCACAATCAGTACGATCCACACAAAGCGGTTAGACAGGTCAAACCACAACAGCGTTGAAATAGCAATCGATATCAAAATCAACACCCCGCCCATAGTAGGCGTGCCACTCTTGGCCAAATGGGTTTGCATTGCGTACTCGCGGATGGGTTGCCCAATTTTGAGTGCTGTGAGGCGGCGTATCACCCACGGGCCTGCGAACAACCCAATCAACAAAGAAGTCAGTGCTGCCATCACAGCGCGAAAAGTTAAATATTGGAACACCCGAAAAAACCCCAGTTCGGGAGATAACGATTGCAGCCAACTGGCCAGACTAAGCAGCATGGGGTGCCTCCAGATTTGTAATTTTTATCGGTGAATTTACGGGGGCTGTAATTGCCTGAATCACACGTTCCATTTGCATAAAGCGCGAACCTTTGACCAGCACGCTGCGGTATTGCGCTATGTCGGCTAACACGCAGGTGTTCAGGGCGTCCATGCTGGCGCAATGCCGCGCTCCAGGAAACACCGCTGCGCCATAACGCATCAGCTCGCCCGTGCACAGCAGTGACTCGATACCGCGCTGGGCTGCGTATTCGCCAATTTCTGCATGCAACTCTGGCCCTTGATCTCCCACCTCGCCCATATCGCCCAGCACCAGTAAATGCGGTGCCGGCAGACCAGCCAATACATCTATGGCAGCACGTACTGAATCAGGGTTGGCGTTATAGGTGTCGTCCACCACAGTGATAGGTTTGCCACGCACATTCACGCTAAGCGCGCGCGAGCGGCCTTTGACAGCTTCAAAAGATTCCAAACCGCGGGCAATGACCTCCAGCGTCAGGCCTGCACCTATGCTGGCAGCCACTGCCGCCAACGCGTTCTTCACATTGTGTTGCCCTGCGATGGCCAGCTTGAAGTTCACAGCACCCAATGGGGTTGCCGCTTGCACGCGCCATGCGCCGTCTTCCCACTGAGCGCGGGCGGTCACGTCTGCAGCACCCGTCATGGCAAAGGTGATGCATCGGCGCATGCCTGCCAGGCTGCGCCACACAGACGCATACGCATCGTCGCCCGGAAACACGGCTACACCGTTTTGTGGCAGTGCTTCAATCACAGCGCCATTTTCTTGCGCCACAGCTTCTACGGTGTGCATAAACTCCAGGTGCTCGCGCTGTGCGTTATTGACTATAGCCACAGTAGCTTGCGCAAGCTCTGCCAGATAAGCTATTTCACCAGGGTGGTTCATGCCCAGCTCAACTACAGCCATGCGGTGCTGTGCATTCAAACGCAGCAAAGTCAATGGCACACCAATGTCGTTGTTGAAATTGCCTTGGGTGGCTAAAGCCTGCTCTGCACAGGCCGCTGCAAGTATGCTGGCTACCATTTGCGTTACGGTCGTTTTGCCGTTGCTGCCTGTCACCGCAATCAAAGGCAAATCAAATTGTCGGCGCCAAGCTGCGGCCAAATGCCCCAAGGCCAGCTTGCTGTCGCCTACCTCAAGCCCGTGCAGTCTGACTGTGTCGATCCCATGCTGCGCCATAGCTGCTACTGCCCCAGCGTCGCGCGCTTGGGCCAGAAAATCATGCGCGTCGAAATTTTCACCTTTGAGCGCTACAAACAAATCCCCTGTTTGCAGGCTGCGGGTGTCTGTGTGTACGCGCTGCACTGCGATGGCACTGTCACCTACCAAACGTGCGTGTACGCCGCGACTGTGCAGTAAATCAGCGGCGCGTTGCAGGCTCATCATCATGCGGCCACCTTGCCTGTGCGCTGTGCCAAGGCAGCTTGTGCCTGAGCCAGATCAGAAAATGGGTGCTTTACACCCGCAATGTCTTGATAATCTTCATGGCCTTTGCCCGCTATCACCACTACGTCGTGCATACCTGCCTGCTCTACAGCTTGGGCAATTGCGCTGGCACGGTCGGTTTGCACCTGCGCGCGCAATGGTGCAGACAAACCAGCCACCATCTGCGCAATGATGGCCTCAGGTACTTCACTGCGTGGGTTGTCGCTGGTAATGATCACTTTATCAGCATTGCGCTCAGCTATTGCGGCCATGACGGGGCGTTTGCTGGCGTCTCGGTCGCCACCACAACCCAACACGCACCACAATTGACCGCTACGGGCACGCGCCATCGGGCGCATGGCTTGCAATACTTTTTCTAGCGCGTCGGGCGTGTGCGCGTAGTCCACTGCAACCAACGGTGCGTTTAGCTGGGCAATGCACTCCATGCGGCCTGGCACGGCGGTGCATTGCGACACAGCCTCACAGGCGGCAGCCAACGGTATCTCCAAGCTGCGCAAACTACCCACAGCGCATAGCAAGTTGGAGATGTTGTAGTCGCCCACCATCCTGCTCTGTACTTGCGCGCTGTCTGCGCCTTCGCGTACTACAAACTGCATACCGGTGTCGGTGTAGCGAATGTCTTGCGCCCACAGGCGCGTGTCGGTGCGCAGCTGCGACAGGGTCCATACCTGCACGCCACGCGCCGCACAATGGGCTGCAACTTCTGCGCCTTTGGCGTCGTCCATATTGACTATCGCACTGTGCAGCTGCGGCCAGTCGAACAAGGCCAGCTTGGCCTGCCAATAGTCTTGCATGCTGCCGTGGTAGTCCAAATGGTCTTGCGTAAAGTTGGTAAACACCGCCACCTTGATGGCCACACCCGCCAGGCGCTGCTCTGCCAAGCCGATGCTGGTAGCCTCTATGGCGCAGGCCTGAGCACCTGCCGTTACCATGCGTGTAAATGCAGCCTGCAGCAGCACAGGGTCGGGCGTACTGTTGCCGTTAAACACCATTCTTCCGGGTATTCCTACACCTAAAGTGCCTACCAGACCGCATGAATACTGCTCAACCAGCTCTGATTTTGATAGTAATTCAGGGTTGATTGCAGGCTGATGGACAGCACTGCGGGAGCGATAGCGCAACGTATTCAAAGCTTGCGCCACCCACCATGCGGTGGAAGTTTTACCATTGGTTCCAGTGATGGCTATTACATCCATCTGCTGGCTGGGCTGCTGATAGTAGTGCGCTGCGATCAAGCCAGTAGCGGGTTTGAGCTGGTCGTAGCTGGCAATGCGTGCGTCGGTAAAACCAAAGCTTTGTGCATCGTGCCCCTCGACGATACAAGCTACAGCACCCGCAGCCAATGCAGCTTGCACATACTGGCGGCCGTCCACTGCCGCGCCTGGCCATGCAATGAAACCATCGCCTTGGCCTACTTTGCGACTGTCAGTGCGCAGCGTACCTGTGACACGCGCACCCAACCATTGGCTGGCTTGTTCTGGGCTGGCAAGAGCGTGCATTAAAACGATTCCTCTTCAGCATTAGCGACGATTTGCGGCTTGACTGCCATATCAGGCTGGATGCCCAGCATGCGCAAAGTTTGCGCTACGGTTTCGCTGAACACCGGGGCCGCTACGTCGCCGCCATAAAACTTGCCGTTGCCTGGTTCATCTACCATCACCGCTACAACGATGCGGGGATTGTCGATAGGAGCAATACCTACAAACCAGCTGCGGTATTTTTTGTCTGAATAGCCCTTGCCTTCTTGCTTGCGTGCAGTACCCGTTTTGCCACCTACCGAATAGCCCATGGTTTGCGCTTTGGGGCCTGTACCGCCTGCGCTGGTGGCCAGGTTAAGCATATGGCGCACGGCCTGCGCATTTTTTACGCTGAAAACGCGCACTCCAGCCGTAGCAGTGGTGTCCTCGGCTTTGAGCAATGTGACAGGAATCAGCTCACCATCACGCGCAAACACCGTGTACGAGCGCGCCAGCTGGAACAAGCTTGCTGACAGGCCGTATCCATAACTCATCGTGGCTTGCTCTACAGGGCGCCATGTTTTGTAAGCCCGCAATTTACCTGTCACCACACCGGGAAACTGCAGTTGCGGCTTTTGTCCAAAGCCGGCTTGAGTGAACATTTCCCACATCTCACGCGGCTGCATTTGCATGGCCATTTTCACTGTACCCACGTTGCTGGATTTTTGAATGATTTCATTCACACTCAGCATGCCCAAAGGGTGCGAGTCGGTGATGGTAGAGCCCGAAATGGTGATCCTGCCTGGCGCAGTTTGAATTTGCGTTTCAGGTTTGACCAGGCCCTTCTCCAGCGCCAGCGCGGCTGTAAAAGGCTTCATAGTGGAACCTGGCTCAAAGGTATCGGTCACTGCACGGTTGCGCATTTGCGCGGGGCTGAGGTTATCGCGCTGGCCAGGCAAATAGCTGGGGTAGTTGGCCAAGGCCAATATTTCACCCGTTTGCACATCCAGCACCACGACACTACCCGCTTTGGCTTTGTTTTCCACCACGGCGTCGCGCAATTTTTGGTAGGCAAAAAACTGTACTTTGCTGTCGATCGACAATTGCATATCTTTACCGTCCAGCGGTGCTATGGTGTCGCCTACGTTTTCTACCACGCGACCCAAGCGGTCTTTGATCACCCGGCGACTGCCTGCCTTGCCCGCCAAGTCTTTGTTGAATGCCAGCTCCACGCCCTCTTGGCCGTTGTCTTCTACGCTGGTAAAGCCCACCACGTGCGCTGCAGATTCGCCCTCAGGGTATTGGCGTTTGTATTCTTTGCGCGAATAGACACCTTTGATGCCCAAGGCAGCAATTTGCAGCGCCACCGACTCATCGACCTGGCGCTTGAGCCAGACGAAGGTTTTGTCCTCGTCTTCGAGCTTTTTATTCAGCTCTGCCTGCGGCATGCCCAGCAGCTTGGCCAACTGCGCCAATTTGACTTTGTCGCGCTCTACATCTTCGGGTATGGCCCATATGCTGGGTGCGGGCACGCTGGAGGCGAGGATTAAACCGTTGCGGTCCAAAATGCGGCCACGGTTGGCAGGCAGCTCCAGCGTGCGTGCAAAGCGCACCTCACCCTGGCGCTGGTAGAAGGCGTTGTTAAACACCTGCACGTAGGCTGCGCGGCCTGCCAGAACCACAAAACCCAGCGCTATAGCCGCTACGATAAATTTGCTGCGCCACACTGGCGTTTTGCTGGCCAGCAGGGGGCTGGAATGGTAGGTTACGCTTTTCATGGACTCACCCCCGTGGCCGAGCCAGACACAGTGCCAGAGACAGCGCCAGACGCTGGAACCGAGGCTTGCGCCAAGCGTACATACTGCGTTACCGCGGGCGTAGCGCTGCGCATCTGCAATTGGGATTTAGCCAGTTTTTCTACCCGCAGCGGTGTCGCCTGGCCGCGTTTTTCTACTTGCAGTCGCTCGTGGTCAGTCTCAAGCTTGCGGGCCAGGTTTTGCGCTTTTTCTACCTCAACAAACAGGCGGCGTGACTCGTATTGCGTGCGCACCAAATACAAAGCGCTGGCCAGCACCGCCAGTAACAAAACGATATTCAGCCGGGTCATACCGTTATCTCAGTACGTTGCGCCACACGCATCACTGCGCTGCGCGAACGGGGATTGGCTTTGACTTCGGCATCAGAAGTTTTTATGCGCTCCAGTGCAGTCAGCTTCATCTGGGGCGTTTTGCGCAGCATCCAGTCGGGCGAGCGCCGGTCTACCTCCTCGCGCGAATGCTTGGCGATAAACTGTTTGACAATGCGGTCTTCCAGGCTGTGGAAGCTGATCACCACCAAACGCCCTCCAGGTACAAGTAAGTCAAGGCTGGCCTCTAGCGCATGTTCGAGCTCTTGCAGCTCAGCGTTGATGAAAATCCGAAAAGCCTGAAATGTGCGCGTTGCAGGGTTCTGGCCCTGCTCGCGGGTTTTGACCGTACCAGCCACGAGGCTGGCCAGTTCAAGGGTGGATCGAATCGGGCCCCGTTCCTGTCGGCGCGTTGCAATCGCCTTTGCAATGGGCCCAGCAAACCGTTCTTCGCCATAGTCACGAATCACCTCCTTGATATGAGATTCCTCTGCCGTCTCCAGCCACTGCGCCACGCTCTGGCCGCGCGTGGTGTCCATGCGCATGTCCAGCGGCGCGTCGCCGCGAAACGAAAAACCCCGTGCGGGGTTGTCGAT
>JANNCO010000055.1:0-4999 GCA_031386655.1 Polaromonas sp.
CGAGAAGACTGTTTAATTTTCTGAAAGCAACCCCGCCATGTTGATGCAATCTGCCCTACCCCTGAAAACACTTGAAAATGACAGCGAGTTTATTGCTCGCCACATTGGTATTGACGATGAAGCCGAGGCACACATGCTCAGCATCATTGGTGCTGCGTCGCGCCGTGCGCTGATCGAGGCGATTGTGCCGCGCTCTATTGCACGCAGCGCAGGCATGGTGTTACCCGAGCCGATTACTGAAGCGGCAGCGCTGGCAGAGATGAAAGCCGTTGCATCGCAAAATAAGGTGCTCAAAAGCTATATCGGTCAAGGCTATTACAACTGCCACACGCCCGGTGTGATCTTGCGCAACATCTTAGAGAACCCCGCTTGGTACACCGCCTACACGCCTTACCAAGCCGAGATCAGCCAAGGCCGCATGGAAGCGTTGATTAACTTTCAAACGATGGTGTGCGATTTAACGGGCATGCCTATGGCCAATGCGTCGATGTTGGACGAAGCTACGGCCGCTGCTGAGGCGATGACATTGGCCAAGCGCAGTGTTAAAAGCAAAAGCAACACCTTCGTGGTGGCGGGCGACTGCCATCCGCAAACTATTGAGGTGATTCAAACACGTGCCAAGCCGCTGGGCATAGAAGTAGTTTTAGCTAACTCAGCATCTGAGTGGGAAGCTGCATTAAAGGGTGATTACTTTGCGGTGCTTGCGCAATACCCATCTACCAGCGGTCGCATTGACAACTTGGGCGCTGACGCAGCTACTGTGCACTCCAAGCAAGCTGCGTTCATCGTGGCGGCTGATTTGCTGGCCTTGACTTTGCTTACGCCTCCAGGCGAATGGGGCGCTGACATCGTGGTGGGCACCACGCAGCGCCTAGGCATGCCACTGTGCAACGGTGGCCCGCATGCTGCTTACCTAGCGTGTAAGGACGAGTTCAAACGTTCTATGCCCGGCCGCTTGGTAGGCGTAAGTGTGGACGCGCATGGCAACCCAGCCTACCGCTTGGCGCTGCAAACGCGCGAGCAGCATATTCGCCGCGAAAAAGCTACATCTAACATATGCACTGCGCAGGTGCTTCCGGCAGTAGTTGCCAGCATGTACGCGGTGTACCACGGGCCGCAAGGTTTAAAGCGCATCGCCAACCGCGTAGCCGCGTACACCGCTATTTTGGCCAAAGGTTTAGAGGCTTTAGGCTTCACGCCCCGCAGTGACTCAGCATTTGATACTCTCAGTATTAAAACCGACACCGCTACGCAATCTATAGCTGCCCGAGCAGTATCTGCCGGGGTAAACCTGCGCATTTATTTTGAAAATAATCTGTGTATCTCGCTGGATGAGACCACCGCTCGTGAAGATATTGCCTTAATTTGGTCATTGTTTGCTAAGCCTGGCCAAGCTTTACCAAAGGTGGAAGATTTTGAAAAAGGTATCGAGCCTTTGATTCCGCACGCCCTGCGCCGCACATCAGCCTACCTTACCCACCCCGTCTTCAACACCCACCATTCAGAGACCGCCATGCTGCGCTATATCCGCAGCCTGAGCGACAAAGACCTGGCGCTTGATCGCACGATGATTCCGCTGGGCAGCTGCACCATGAAGCTCAACGCCACCAGCGAGATGATTCCCGTAACTTGGCCTGAGTTTGCCAACATTCACCCGTTTGCACCAGCTAACCAGCGCGAAGGCTACACGCTGCTAGACGAGCAATTGCGCGGCTGGCTGTGCCAGGCCACAGGCTACGCGGGCATCAGCCTGCAGCCTAACGCAGGCAGCCAAGGCGAATACGCAGGCCTGCTGGTGATCAAGGCTTACCACGCTGCCCAAGGTCAAGGCCACCGCAACATCTGCGTGATCCCCAGCAGCGCGCACGGCACCAACCCTGCCAGCGCGCAAATGGTAGGCATGACCGTAGTGGTCACGCAATGTGACGACATGGGCAACGTCGACATGGTCGACCTGAAAGCCAAATGCGAACTGCACAGCGCCAACTTGGCCGCTGTAATGATCACTTACCCCAGCACCCACGGCGTGTTTGAAACCAGCGTCAAAGACCTGTGCGCGCTGGTGCACAGCCACGGCGGGCGCGTGTATGTGGACGGCGCCAACATGAACGCACTGGTAGGCGTGGCCGCACCGGGCGAGTTTGGCGGCGATGTAAGCCACCTTAACTTGCACAAAACCTTTTGCATTCCCCATGGCGGCGGTGGCCCGGGCGTAGGCCCTGTGTGCGTGGTGGCTGACCTGGTGCCCTACTTGCCCGGCCACGAGACCGGCGGCATTAAGACCAACGGCGTAGGCGCAGTATCTGCAGCACCGCTAGGCAACGCAGCCGTGCTACCCATCAGCTGGATGTACTGCCGCATGATGGGTGCAGAAGGCCTCACGTCTGCTACTGAAATCTCCATCATCAGCGCCAACTACATCAGCAAACGCCTGGCTGGGCACTACCCTACGCTGTACGCAAGCAGCGAGGGCTACGTGGCCCACGAATGCATTTTGGATATACGCCAGCTCAAAGACAGCTGCGGCGTAGGTGCCGAGGACGTAGCCAAGCGATTGATGGACTACGGCTTTCACGCGCCCACCCTGAGCTTCCCGGTAGCGGGCACGCTGATGGTGGAGCCCACCGAGAGCGAGCACCTCGAAGAACTAGACCGCTTTATCGACGCGATGATTGCCATCCGCAAAGAAATTACGTTGATAGAAAACGGTACCTGGCCGCAAGACGACAACCCGCTTAAGCACGCGCCGCACACCGCCGCCAGCTTGATCAAAGGCGAATGGCCACACCCGTACACGCGTGAAGTAGGCGCAGCAACCTTAAGCAAAACCCAGCACGCCAAATACTGGCCACCCGTGGGCAGGCTAGACAACGTGTACGGCGACCGCAACCTAATGTGCTCATGCATACCAGTGAGCGACTACGCCTAGAAATGTATGAGCATTACCGTTCGCCGCGTTAACTACCAAGACCCCACCGACTGCGCTGCCCTGTGTGCCATGCTGAACAGCTATGCACAAGACCCCATGGGCGGCAGCACACCCATTGCGCCCGAGCTGCTGGCGCGCCTGTGCGACGACTTGGCCACCAAGCCATTTGCGTTTAGTTTTTTGGCTTGGCAGAAAACTGCTGATGGTGAACAAGCCGTGGGCCTGGCCAACTGTTTTGAGGGCTACAGCACCTTCAAAGCCCAACCCTTGGTCAATATCCACGACATTGCAGTGCACGCCAGCACACGCGGCCAAGGCGTGGGACAAGCTCTGCTACAAGCCGTAGAGGTTGAGGCTAAATCACGCAACGCCTGCAAGATCACACTAGAAGTTTTAAGTGGCAATACCGTAGCGCTTAAAAGCTATGAACGTTTTGGGTTTGCAGCCTATGAGCTTGATCCTGAGATCGGTCAAGCCGTCTTTTTACAAAAGCGGATTGTGTAGCCCATAGCTCCAGCAGCACTTGCATTTGCTATTAATTAAATAGCTGCTTGAGCAGGTTTTACTTGGGTTAGCAGCCCAAAAAGCATTAAAATTAGGCCATGCAAGCTCTCTGGATGGTCGCCGCGTCGTTTATCTTCGCTCTTATGGGGGTATGCGTAAAGTTTGCCTCTGCACACTTTACTGCTATCGAGTTGGTGTGCTACCGGGGCATTGTCAGCGTGGTGTTTGTGTGGATCTGGGCGCGGTCAATAGGCGTATCACTAAGCACGCGTTTGCCAGGCATGCACGCGTGGCGCAGCGTGATAGGCGTGGTGTCACTCGGCGGCTGGTTTTATGCCATTGCCTACCTGCCACTGGCCACCGCCATGACGCTAAACTACATGAGCAGCGTATGGGTAGCAGCGTTTGTAGTGGGCGGCGCGATGCTATACCGCCAAGCTGGCAAGAACGCAGCACACAACACAAACCAAGGCTGGCTGCTAGGCACCGTACTGGCCGGCTTTGCAGGCGTGGTAATGGTGCTGCGCCCGGCCTTTGACCAAAACCAGCAATGGGCAGGCCTGATAGGCCTGTTGTCTGGCATGACAGCAGCGTTGGCTTATATCCAGGTCACCGCGCTCTCGCGCGCGGGCGAGCCTGAAGCGCGGGTGGTGTTTTATTTTGCGGTGGCCTCTGCGCTGCTAGGTGCTGTGGGCATGCTGTTTACCGGTGCATCGGCCTGGCAGTGGCCGCAGGCGCTGTGGATATTGCCCATTGGGATCCTCGCGTCCCTAGGCCAGCTGTGCATGACACGTGCTTACGCTTCGGGCGCTACGCTGACGGTAGCTAGCTTGCAATACAGCGGCATCGTGTTTGGTACGATCGCTAGCTTGGTTGTGTTTAACGATCAGTTGCCGCCCATAGCGTGGGCAGGTATCGCAGTCATCATCGCCAGTGGCTTAGCAGCTACTGCGTTGCGCAGGCGTGCAGTGCCAGATGCACCGCATGACGAAGCATGACATATCTTTGATAAGTCATTTGCTATCCAGTGCCTAAAGCTAGTCACTATGCACTTTTAAACTGTTGATTTATAAAAATTAGCCGTATAAAATTGAATTTTAATATTTATACGGCTATGGACTATATTCCTTTATCCGATAACGCAGCAAGACAGGCCATAGATTCGTCCACTATCTTTGAAGAATACACGCGTGTAGAGGGTTTGGTGCAGCCTTATTCAGGCGGCATGTACTGGAAACGAGATGCCGGCTACGAATATTTGGTTAAAACTACACCAAATAACAGGCAAAAGCGTTTGGGCGCGCGTTCAGCAGAGAGTGAAAGAATTTACCTTGAGTTCACTACGCGCAAGCGCGAATTGGAGGCAAGGTTCGCATCGCTACGCGAACAGTTAAAAGATGCCGAACGTCTCAACAAAGCCTTAAAAGTAGGCCGCGTACCCAGCACCGTAGTGTCCGTACTGCAAAGCATTGAAGCAGCAGGGCTGGGAGACCACTTTACAGTCGTAGGCACGCATGCGCTATATGCGTATGAAGCTGCAGCAGGTGTGCGCATTGCGCAGGGTGC
>JANNCO010000074.1:0-10190 GCA_031386655.1 Polaromonas sp.
ATGGTCTACGCTGCCAAAGACCCTGCCACACTGCAAAATAATCGCGCTGGTTTGCAAGAAGCCGAGCGGTCGTTTCGCGCTATGTCAGCAGCCGACAAAGCCGCTGCAAAGCCCTGGACGCTGCGCACCAGCAGCCTGCCACGCGGCGGCTTTGCCGAGCTGGCCCGCAGCTCACCACTGGCCAACCCAGAGCAGCAGCTGAAGTTAATCAACGGGGTGTATGCGGGCGGCGATATCAAGCCTGGCGTACCCGTGAAGACTGTGGTGCAGTAACGGTCGCGTCGCCTGCAGTAGAGCCTGAACGCGTCGACAAGTTTGACTTGAACGGTTCCGTTGAACGCTGTTTCTATACCGCTGATACTATTAATTTAATAGCTGCTTGAGCAGGTTTTACTTGGGTTAGTGGCCCAAAACATCTAAAAAATGGGTGATGCAGTAGTAATTTGATGTGCCGCTGTGGCCCTACAAGCCGCAGCGTCAAGTGATGTGCCCTCAGCGCACGTCCGGCGCGTTGGGCAAGCTGTTGGCAGATGTTTGGCCATCGCGCAATGCAAAGTGCTGCACCAGCAAGCCAGAGACTTCCTGCAGTGCCTGCGTTAAGCCTTCTTCAAATTGGGCGGCTTTGAAAGCAGCCGACATGCGCTGGGTGATGGCCTGCCACTCGGCGGCGCTGACCTTATGGTTCAGGCCGCGGTCAGCCAAAATTTCAATGGCGTTTTCAGCCAGCAGCAGGTAGATCAGCACACCGTTATTGTGCTCGGTGTCCCACACGCGCAGCTTGCCAAACAGGGCTACCGCCCGTTCACGCGGCGAGGCATCGCGCCACAGATAGCTGTTGGGCAAACCCGCTTCAACGCAAATACGCACTTCGCCGCTGTGGCGCGCCTCGCTGGCGGCTACGTAGTTTTCCAGTCGCTTAAGCAACTCGGGCGGTACGGCGCGGCGGGTGTCGGCGTTGTCCATCCAGCGGTGGCGCACCATGCGCTGCAGACGGCTCCAAACACTGTAGGTGCGGGGTGAAGCAGAGTGGGTATTCATAAATTTACGCTGTGTTTAAAAATCGCCACTGCTGCCACCACCACCAAAGTCGCCGCCGCCGCCCGAGCTAAAGCCGCCCCCACCTCCACTACCTCCGCCACCAAAGCCGCCCCCGCCAAAACCACCACCGCCCAAGCCTCCACCAGTCCAGCCGCCGCCACGGCCGTGCCGCCCTGTGGCCAAACCGCCAAAGCTGGACAACAGCGTAAACAGCAGTGCCACCACAAAGGCCACACCTGCCAACACCAGGCTGGCGCTGATAAAAAATGCCAGCCCACCCACGGCACCCCCCGTCACCACGGCCCCCAGCTTGTTGCCAAAAAAAGTTTTGGCTACCGCGCCGGCAATAGGAATGGCAAACAGCATGAATATCGCAATGTCCATCCACTGAAAGCCCTCGCCCAGTGTGTTCAAGCCGCCTTGGTTTGCGTTAGGTTGTTTGGGCGCAGGCAGGGCCTCGCCGTCAATGCGCAGGGTGATCTGGTCTATAGCGGCAGACAAGCCACCTGCGTAGTCACCCGCTTTCAAACCCGGGGCCAGCGCTTCGTCAATAATTTGCTTGGTAGCCAGGTCGGGCAGCGCGCCTTCAAGTGTTTTGGCCACTTCGATGCGCAGTTTGCGGTCGGTTTTAGCCACGATCACGATCACGCCGTCGCCTACGTTTTTGCGGCCGATCTTCCAGTCGTTGGCCACGCGGTTGGCGTAGCTGGCGATGTCCTCAGGCTGCGTGGTGGGCACGATCAGCACCACCACTTGGCTGCCCTTGCGCTGCTCCAGCGCCTGCAGCTTGGCCTCTAGCGCTTGGCGCGCCGCAGCGTCTAGTGTGCCGGTAGTGTCTACCACGCGCGCGGTCAGCGCGGGCACGGCTTGCACGCCCTGCGCGTGTGCGGGCGTGGCCCAGCCTGCCCCACCTACCACAGCCACCGCCATGGCGCACACCAGCATGCAAAATGCAGATACTATTAATTTCATAGCTGGTTGAGCAGGTTCTACGGGCTTAAAACACTTAAAAGGCATTAAAAATAGTGCTTAAAACGGTTATTTTTTCTCAAAAGTTACCGTGGGCGGTGCGCTGATCTGCGCCTCGTTAGTCACGGTAAATTGCGGCTTCTCGTTGTATTTAAAAACCATGGCCGTCAAGTTGGTGGGGAAGCTGCGCGCCAGCACGTTGTACTCGGCAATGGTTTTGATATAGCGGTCACGCGCCACGGTAATGCGGTTCTCGGTGCCTTCCAGTTGCACACGCAGGTCGCGAAAACCTTGGTTTGCCTTCAGGTTGGGGTAGGCCTCGCTTACGGCCATCAGGCGGCTAAGTGCGCCGCCCAGCTGGTTTTGCGCGTCCTGAAATTTCTTGAACGCCTCAGGGTTGTTCAGCGTCTCGGGTGTCACAGTCATCGACGTAGCTTTAGCGCGGGCTTCTACCACTTTGGTCAGTGTGTCTTGTTCAAAATTAGCCTCGCCTTTGACAGTGGCCACGATGTTGGGAATCAAATCCGATCGGCGCTGGTACTGGTTGAGCACGTCACTCCAGGCGGCTTTGGTTTGCTCGTCCAGCTTTTGAAAATCGTTGTAGCCGCAGCCCGTGAGCAAGGCGCTAGCCGCTAAGATCAAACCTCCCACCATTTGTTGAACATTGCGTTGCGTATTAATTCGGTTCATACCTGCTCCTTAGGATTTAACGGGCCACTAGACAGCTTGAAAGCAGTCAGTTCATATCGTAGAAAAACCACACATTAGCATAGATCGATGTCAATTCCTGTAAATCAAGCCCTGGCCGCCAGCCAACGGGCCAACGCAATCAAGCCAGCACAGCCACGCCTGCTGATCGCTGGCGCTGCTGGCGTGCTGGGCAATGCCGTGCTGCGCCGTTTGGTGGGCATGCACCGCGCCAGCCACACCTGCGTGCTGGCCACCGAGCCTATCAGCGCAGGCATGCGCCATGTCAGTGCGCAAGTGGTGGCAGGCGATGTAGCGCAGTGGCCAGTAGCTGATGGCTTGGCCGACACCGCGATTGTTATGTTTGACCCGCCACGCATGTTCTACGACCGCGAGCGCGCGTTGTGGACGCCTGCGCCAGAGCAGCTGCCCGCGCTGGCTGCGTGGCTGCACTGCTGCGGCGTGTGCACACTGGCCGTAGTACTGCCGCATGCTCAAGGCACACTGCCCGACGCGCTTAAACGCGGCTTGGCCAGCGTAGACGAACATGCGCTGGCAGCGCTGGGGTTTGAGCGCTTGCTGATTGTGCGTACCGCACAAAGGCCTGCAGCAGTGATTAAAAGCAGCGCCCCTGAAAAACTGGCCGCATGGATGCTCGGCATCTTTAACTTTATGGTGCCCAGCAGCGAGCAGCCCGTGCGCGCAACCAAAGTGGCAGAGCTGGTAGACAGGGTGTTACAACAGTTGCCACCGGGCACATGGGTAGCCGCACCCGAGCTGGTGTGGCGCGCGGCGCAGGGGGACGCGCAGCAGATGCAGCGCGTGGTAAGTGACTGGTTGGCCCACTAACCCGTAAAAAATTCAGCCAGGGCCTGGGCCGTCTCCGCAGGTAATTCTTCGGGTATAAAGTGCCCTGCCGCCATCGCCTGGCCCGACACCACTGCGCTGCATTGCGCTTGCCACAGCGCCAGCGGCTTGAACAAGCGGTTGACCACGCCACGCTCGCCCCACAGTACCAGCATATCGCACGCTAGTTTGTCGCCCGCTGCGCGGCTGGCGCGGTCGTGCACCAGGTCAATGCTTGCGCTGGCGCGGTAGTCTTCACACATGGCATGTAATGTGTTGACTTGCGAGAAGCAGCGTTCATACTCAGCCAGCGCTTGCGGCTCAATATAGCTTAGCCCTGCGCTGCCCCAGCCACCCAGCTTGGCGTGCAAATAGTTTTTCCAGTCACCGTGGACCATGCGCTCGGGCAGCGGGCTGGGCTGGATCAAGTGAAACCAGTGGTAGTAAGCCTGTGCAAACGCCATGTTGGTGGCGTCGTACATGTCTAGTGTGGGGGCGATGTCGATCACGCACAGCTTGCGCACTTTGACTGCATGGTCCAGTGCCAGGCGGTGTGCTACGCGGCCACCCCGGTCGTGGCCACACACGTCAAACTTATCCATGCCCAGCGCCGCCATCACGTCCACCATGTCTTGCGCCAACGCCCGTTTGCTGGCCTGCGCGTGGTCGCTGGCAGCTAGCAGCTTGGTCGAATCACCATAGCCGCGCAAATCAGGCATCACCACAAAGAAATCTTTTTGCAACTGCTGCACCACACGGTGCCACATCACATGGCTTTGCGGAAAGCCATGCAGTAGCAGTACAGCAGGTTTGGCCCGGTTGCCACCAAAGCGCGCGAAAATTTCTACGCCATCGCTTGCGTTGCCTACGGCAAATTTTTGTGCTGTAAATCCGTCAAACCAAGCCATACGATTACCTTTGTGTTGAACCATTTAGATTAGAGCATGGTGGGGATGGCGCTGGCCAGCGCGTCATACACTTTGCGAATGCGCGGGCTGGTGCGAATCTCGCGGTGTACCGCCAGCCACAGGGGCAGGGGTGTGGCCTTGATCTGCGGCAAGATGCGCACCAAATCAGGGTCGTTGCGCGCGAGATACTCAGTGAGAAAACCAATGCCTACCCCCGCTCTGACAGCCTGCCATTGCACAATCAAGTCATCACTGCGCACCGCAAAAGCCTCACGCGGCATGTCGTAGCCTGCCAGCCTAAAACCGCGCCGAATAGGGTCTAGCGCGTCGTCACCAATAAGGCAATGCGACAGCAAGTCTGCAGTGGTGGCGGGCGTGCCATGGCGCTGCAGATAAGCGCGGTGTGCGTAAACGCCAATGGCAGCCTGGCCAATTTTTCTGGCCACTAAAGAGCCTTGTTCTGGCCGCATCATGCGCACGGCAATATCCGCCTCGCGGCGCAATAAATTGCTCAGCTGGTTGCTTGCCACTACCTCAATCTGCACTTCAGGCATGCTGCGCTGCAGCAGCGCCAAGACAGGTGGCAGCAACGCGCAGGCCACTGGCTGGCTGGCACTGATGCGCACCGTGCCCTGCACCTGCGCTTGCGCACCCGAGGCCAGCTGCGCCAATTGCAGCGCCCCTGCCTCCATGGCACGCGCTGCATCGGCCAGCGCGCGGGCAGCAGCGGTCGCGCTCAGCCCACGGCCAGTGCGTTCAAACAGCACGCTGCCCAGCTGGCTTTCCAGCTCGGCATTGTGGCGGCCAATGGTGGGTTGGCTGGAACGCAAGGCCCGCGCAGCACCCAGCAAGCTGCCATGGTCCAGCGCCGCCAGAAACGACCGCACAAGATCCCAGTTAAACGCTTGCAGTGGTAGTGAGGTATTCATTTTTGAAACTCTGTTGTACGCAGTTAGGCAATTGTGTATTACTTCAGAAATTTACACAATGCACCCAAGTCATTTGCAAAGGAGCTGTCATGACCCAAACCATTGTTATCACCGGGGCCAGCGGGCGTTTGGGGCAAGCCTGTACGCAGGCATTTACGCAGGCACGCTGGCGCGTCGTGCCGCACAGCTTGACGCCTGGTTCATCTGCGGCCAACACAGCACTGCCTGTGCATGCCGATGTGGTGCTGCATGCCGCCAACCCACCCTACACCCGGTGGCATACGCAAGCCCTGCCTGCGCTGGAGCAAGCCATTGCAATCAGTAGCAGGCTAGGTGCCACCTTGATGCTGCCAGGCAATGTGTACAACTACCAGCCGCTGCCTGCGAGGTTGGACGAATCTGCTGCCCAAAACAGCACCACCCGCAAAGGCCGCATTCGCATGGCGATGGAAGCGCGCCTTGCTGCGGCGGCAGAGCACAGCGTGCGCAGCGTGGTGCTGCGGGCGGGAGATTTTTTTGGCACGGGTAGCGGTAGCTGGTTTGATTTGGCACTGACCTCCAAGCTGCACAGTGGCCAGCTGGTGTACCCCGGCGCCATGGACGTGGTGCATGCCTGGGCTTATCTGCCCGACCTGGCGCAGGCTTTCGTGCAGTTAGCGCAGTGCCGCGCGCAACTGGCGGCGTGTGAGTCGGTGCATTTTGCCGGGCATAGCCTGACAGGGCACGACTGGCAGCATGCATTGCAAAGCATCGCAGCCGAGCAAGGCTGGGTTCAACCTGGTGCGTTCTTGCAACCGCGCAGCATGCCGTGGGCTCTGATGCGGCTGCTGTCACCTGTTGTGCCAATGTGGCGCGAGGTGCTGGAGATGCAGTACCTGTGGAACCAACCGCACGTCTTGGCAGGCGACCGCTTGCAACACATATTGGGCGCTGTGCCACACACGCCACTGCACCTGGCTTTGCAACAGGCCTTGCAGCAACTAAATTTAGTACCCACCCATCCACAGCAACCTGACGCTGCAACTATTTAACCTTAAGAAAGAATTTGATATGACCTCTATATCCTCTGCAAAACTACCGCATAGCGTCGCACCGGCCGACAAAGTATTTGCCAGTGTGTTGCTACTGATCGTGGCAAGCTTGTTGTCGTTTGTGCCCATGGTCATTCTGGGCCCTGCAATAGGTTGGCCTGCGTCGTTGCGAAACCCTGCTGCCGACCAGCTAACTGCTATTGCGCGCAGCCCGCAGGCTGTTGCATTGGGCTATGGTGTGTACTTGCTGTACTCGGTTTTGGTGCTGCCTGTGATGGTGGTGATAGCGCGGCGCGTCTATGGCCATCTGGCATCTGCTGGCGCTGTGATGGTGGTGGCTTTGGCGGCTATCTCGGTGCTCGCCCGGTGCATTGGCATTTTGCGCTGGCTTACCGTGATGCCAGAGCTTGCGCAGCAATATGCCAAAGCAGGCGAGGGGCAGCGCAGCGCGATTGAACTGGTGTTTCAGGCCATCACCGTATGGGGCGGTGGTATCGGCGAGCTATTGGGTGTGAGCTTGTTTATGTCGCTCTCAGTGGGCATCGCCATGGCAGGTGCGTGGCAGCACCGCAGCCTGCCGCGCTGGTTGATTGCTTTGGGTGCTGTAGCCGCGGCACTTTTATTAGGGATGATGTTGCCGGCGCTAGGTCTAGCTATCAAAGTGCCCGTGGCTATTGCCGTAAGCGTTTTAACGCTGTGGATGCTGGCAATCGGTATCTGGATGTGGGTAGCTGGCAAGCCACACTAAATACGTATCAAACATGCGGGTCGTCTTCTAGCAGCACTAGCACGCGCTGCAGCGCATGGCGCACCGCACTATCGCGCACCGCGGCGCGGTCGCCTGCAAAATGCTGCACTTCGCTGTGCAGCATGCCGTGCAGGCTAAAGCCAAACCACACGGTGCCCACGGGCTTGGCAGGGCTGCCGCCTGTGGGGCCCGCCACGCCGGTCACAGCGATAGTCACGTGCGCTTTTGAATGCCGCGCAGCACCAAACGCCATCGCGCGCACCACGGGTTCGCTGACCGCACCGTGTTCGGCGATCAGCGCGGCGTCGACACCCAGCTGCTCAGTTTTAGCGGTGTTGGAGTAGGTGACAAAGCCGCGGTCAAACCAGCCAGACGAGCCGGGCAGCGACGTACAAGCCGCCGCTATCAAGCCACCCGTGCAGCTTTCGGCAGTCGCCAGTGTGTAGCCATCTTTAAGTAACTTTTTGGCCAGTAACCCAAGGCAATACTGCTCAAGCAGCTCTGAATTTAATAGCGATAGAGATGTGACATCAGGCATAGATCAAAATTTCCACAGGGCGATGACCAGCAGCGTGCAAGCGGCAGCAACCAGGTCGTCAAACACAATGCCAAAGCCACCTTTGGCTCCAAAGCCTTTGAACAGACTGTCGGCCCATGCCACCGGACCAGGTTTTACAGCGTCAAAAAATCTGAACAATACAAACGCTGCCAGTTGCAGCCACAACCCTGCCGGTGCGATCATCCATAAAATAATCCAAAACGCCAGCACCTCGTCCCACACAATGCTGCCGGGGTCCATCACGCGCATGTTGCGCGCTGTCACGGTGCAGGCCCACCAGCCCACGGGCAGTGCAGCGGCGATCACCCACGCTATTTGCACGGGCGACAAGTACAACTGCATCACCACAAACGCCGCCCACGCCCACAGCGTGCCTGCCGTGCCCGGTGCCACGCGCGACAGGCCCGCGCCAAACCCCAGCGCGATGGCATGCGCAGGGTGCGACAGCATAAACCGCACCGTGGGCCGCAGCACGGACGGGCGCACAGACGGCGCTGTGGCCGGGGGCGCAAGGGGCAGGCCCTGGTGCATTCCCTGGTGCATTAGGTCAAAACCTAATGGCAACTGCGCAGGTGCCATGTCTGCCGTATTCGGGCTAGAAGGGACGCCTGCGGACTGTGCGCTAGATGCAGCGTCAGCAACAGGTTTCGATGAAAAAATACGCATGCTGTATTGTGCCCTGAGCGGTGGTTTTTACAGGTAGTGGTGGCGTGAAATTTTTGCCAACCGCTGTAGCGACTATTTGAAATGGTCAAACGAGGCAAATGTATTGTTCACCACCGCCCCGGCCGCGTCGCGCAGTACCAAGCCGCGCCCTGCTGTGATGGTGCCAATGCGTTGCACTGGCGTTGCGGCATGTGCTGCGGCAGCCGCCACCGCCGCGCGCTGCGCGGCAGGCGCGGTAAAGGTCAGCTCGTAATCGTCACCGCCTGCGGCTGTCATCTGCCTGCAAAAATCTACAGAAAAACCGTGCTCAACGCTTTGAAATTCTGCACAAGCAGCTACGCTATCAATAGCAACTTCTGCGCCGCAGTGGCTTGCCAGCAAGATGTGGCCTAGATCGCCCAGCAGCCCGTCGCTCACATCGATGGCCGATGTAGCAATACCGCGCAATGCCATGCCCAATGCTACGCGCGGGGTGGGCCGTTCCATTCGCTGGCGTGCTGCGTCAAACAAAGCCGTGCCCAACTGCAAGTTACCGCGAAACACTTCTAGTGCCAGCCGCGCATCGCCCAGCGTGCCGCTGACGTAAATATCATCCCCCAGTTGCGCGCCGCACCGCAGCAGGGCTTGGCCGCTGGGCACTTGACCTATCGCTGTGATGCAAATATTTAAGGGCCCCGCTGTGGTGTCACCCCCCACCAGCGCACAGCCATGCACATCGGCCAGCGCCAGCAAGCCTTCAGAAAACCCCTGCAACCAAGCCGTGTCCACATGCGGTAGCGCCAAGGCCAGTGTGAACGCTACAGGTTGCGCGCCGCAGGCGGCCAAATCACTTAAGTTCACCGCTAAAGCTTTGTGGCCCAGCGCCTCGGGCGATACCGTAGGCAAAAAATGCCGACCCTCAACCAGCATGTCGCTGCTGATGGCCAGTTGCATGCCAGCTTGCGGTGCCAGCAGTGCGCAATCATCGCCAATACCGCGGGCCACTTGTGCATGGGCGCGGCTGGGATTTGCTGCGGGGCGCTGAAAATACTGCGCAATCAGATCAAATTCGCCCATTATTTTGCTGGTCACTTTGCTGGTCGCACTACTGGTCGCAATATTGGTCGCAATACTGGTCGCAATATTGGCCACACTGTGCAGCTTCAGTGCATGGTGGGCTTGCCGCCCAGCGCGCTAAGCGCATCCAGCACAAACATGGGAATGTCGGCATCGAACTTTTCGCCGTCTTCAGCCACACAAAAGTAGCTGCCATGCATGGTGCCCGTAGGCGTGCGCAAGCGGCAACCGCTGGTGTACTGAAAACTCTCGCCGGGTTTGAGCAGCGGCTGCTCGCCCACCACGCCCAGGCCTTTGACTTTGTCGTTGCGGCCATCGGCATCGTTAATGCTCCAGGTGCGCGATATCAGCTGTGCTGGCACACGGCCTGTGTTGGTAATGGTGACCGTGTAGGAGAAGGTGTACACCCCTTGGTCGGGGGCGGACTGGTCTGCCAAATACTGGGGCTGCACTTGGACGCTAAATTGGTATGGGGCCATGGCGGTATGGTACAGCTTTCCAGGGATCTTGAACTCCCTGTTGACAAAGCATTGGCTCGTTGATTGCCTTGCACGGATGACTTGGGATTGAACTCCCCTGCGGCAATGCATGGTGTCGTTGTTTACCTTGGATGGATGACTTGGGATTGAACTCCCCTGTGGCAATGCATGGTGTCGTTGTTCACCTTGGACGGGCGGCGTGACATGTCGCTGCAAAAAATCTCCGCGAACACACGCGGCAGGCAGTAGTTATCTAGGGTTGGTGGGCCGCGCC
>JANNCO010000109.1:0-2861 GCA_031386655.1 Polaromonas sp.
CAGCCTACCTTGTGTCCAAAGCCATCAAAACCGCCAAGGTGGTGGGTTTTGAAGACTTGGGTATGGAAGCCATTTACGAGATTGACGTAGTCGACATGCCCGTGACAGTAGCCGTTGATTCACAAGGCACCAGCGTGCACAACACCGGGCCTGCAGAATGGCAAAAGCGGATAGCGACGGGTGAGTTTAAGGGGATAGCAGTGGCGGCGGGATGACAGTTTTTGTGTTGAGAAAAATATATTTGCACCAGTAATCACTGTATTTACTGCATAGTTGGTGCAAATTGTTTAAAATCATAGACTTATGATCTATGAAAAATACCAATATCTGCCATTCTCTGATGATGCGCAGCGCATTGCGGCCAACTTAGAACAAGCCTACAGCTTCTGGCTAGACTCGCGCCAAACATTGCAAAATCTGCCCACTTCAATGTATTGGGTTGATCGCGCAGACCGCCAATACCTTTACGCCAAACAAAACTCTACTGACAACGGAACGAGTTTGGGTGCGCGAAGCGAAGCCACTGAACAGCAATTGGCCAGCTTCACCGAAGAAAAAAAGCTAGCGCAAGAACGCGCTGCCTCAGCAGACGCACTTATTCAAACAAGGGCAGCTTTATACCGCCGCTTGCGCATGCCTACTCTGCCAGACAAACAAGCAGAAATTTTGCGCAAACTGGATATTGAAGGCTTGCTGGGCACTGATTTGATGGTCGTGGGCACCAACGCATTTTCAGCTTACGAATGGGCTGCTAACGCCATATTTCCTGTCGGAAATGAAGCTACGCAAGACTTTGATCTGACTTGGTGTCGCGGTACGCCCGCATCATTGGTATTGGCGGGGACAGAAACTTCTCAACGCAAAAGCAAAACACTGTTTGGCGTGCTTAAAAGCATAGATTCCAGCTACAAAATCACGCCACGCAAGCCCTACCAAGCCATGAATGCTGACGGCTACGAGGTGGAGTTGCTCGCTGCTCCAAGCTGCCACCCGCTGCCCAAGGGAGAAGCTTTCGCGCCCATGCAAACACTGATTGAACAAGAATGGCTGCTGTTAGGTTCACCCATCAGCGCCGTAGTAGCCACTGTGCTTGGCCGAGCGTGTCCACTGACAGTGCCTGATCCACGTTTTATGGCGCTGCATAAACTGTGGCTGGCAGACAAACCAGAACGCAACCCTGCCAAACGCGATAAAGACCGCAGGCAAGGCGATGTGCTGATGGATGCAGTGCGTCACTTTATGCAGGCTAGCCACCCTGTTAATGTAGATTTTGTACTGGATGTGCCAGAAGATCTGCGTCCTACGTTTGACCAGTGGTGTGCTGCACGCCAGTTTATCCCCCAGCCATGACCGCTGATACAAATTCCGACACAAGCTCCGTCACCAACCCCATCGGCGTCTTCGACTCTGGCATCGGTGGCCTCAGCATTCTTAAAGCGCTACGTGCAGAAATGCCGCACGAGCAGTTTGTGTATTTTGCTGACAGCGCGCACAACCCCTACGGCTCAAAAGGCGACGCGTTCGTCATTAGCCGCTCGCTGGCCATTACCCAGCAGCTCATCAACAGTCACCACATCAAGGCCCTGGTAGTCGCCTGCAACACTGCCACCGCCGCTGCCATCCATGTACTGCGCGCCCAACACCCTAGCCTGCCCATCATTGGCGTTGAGCCTGCGCTTAAACCTGCGGTAGCCATTAGCCGCACCAAGCGCATTGCGGTACTGGCAACACAAGGTACGCTGCACAGCGCCAAGTTTTTGGCGCTCAAGGCATCGCTGGCCAGCCAAGCCGAGTTCATCTGCACACCCTGTCACGGCTTGGCGGAGCTGATCGAGCGCAGCATAGACGTTGACAACACTACAGATTTAATAGCTGCTGCAGCAAAATTTACCTGGGTTACCGGCCTATTTGGCACTCAAAACAGAGCTATCGACACCTTGGTGCTGGGCTGCACACATTACCCGCTGATCCGGCCCATTTTTGAAGCCACCTTGCGTAGTGCAGGCTGTTATGTGGGCAATGGTGTAGACAGTGACAGTGGCAGTGGCAGTGATCCCAGCCCCGGTGTGCAAATTGTTGACAACGGCCAGGCCGTAGCCAAACAACTCGCCAAGCAACTGGCTAACCGATTAGCCAATCAATCGGCTAACCAGCTACCTAAACAGTTAGTTAAGCAGTTAGCAAAACAACCAGTGCAACCCGGCAATGCAGCTGCGCCAGGCCAGCCACTGCCCGACAGGCCGCAGCCCATACTGCTTACCAGCGGCGCACCGCAGCACCTGCACAGCGCCGCTGCACGTTGGCTGTAGAACAGCGGGCCGCAGTAGCCCTGCAGTGCCTAAATTTACAGTCTTTTAGCCTTCAAACCCAAGTAAAACCTGCTCAAGCAGCTATTGAATTAATAGTAGCTACTTTTGCCTGCGCGGTGGCAAGCCTGTGTGCTGCGTGAGGATGCGGCCGGGTTTGGCCACAACACGTTGTCCATCGCGCAGGGGCGCCGAAGGTGCTGCCACTGCGTTAGATCCCCCGGTGCGGCCTTTGACTTTGCTGCCCACCACGTTAGAGTTTTTGCGCCGTGCGCTGGTGTAGCCGCCATCGGTCAGGGGCTGAAAGGTGGGTATCAAATGGTGTTTGCCATTGCCAATCAAATCAGCGCGGCCCATAGCCTTTAAGGCTTCGCGCAGCAGCGGCCAGTGGTTGGCGTCGTGGTAGCGCAAGAAGGCTTTGTGCAGGCGGCGGCGTTTGTCGCCGCGCACGATGTCTACTGTCTCTGATTCTCGTGTAATTTTGCGCAGCGGGTTGCGGTTGGTGTGGTACATGGCTGTGGCTACTGCCATGGGGCTGGGGTAGAAGGTTTGCAC
>JANNCO010000134.1:0-10104 GCA_031386655.1 Polaromonas sp.
GACAGCCGCGAAGCTGAGTACGCCATCGGCCTGCTCCCGTACAAAACCTACACAGTCCCCGAGGGCAGCTGCGAAGCTGAGTACGCCGCCTGCCAGCTCCCGTACAAGACTACACAGCCCCCGATGAAAGCCGTGCAGCTAAGTATGCCGCCTGCCAGCGCCCGTACAAGACAAAAAAGACAAGCAATACACCCAGCAACGCTACACTCACGCCATGCAAACATACCTGGTCGGCGGCGCAGTCAGAGATGCTCTTATGGGGCTGCCTGTGCGCGACCGCGACTATGTGGTGGTGGGCAACACGCCCGAGGCCATGGTGGCTGCAGGCTACCTGCCGGTGGGCAAAGACTTCCCAGTGTTTTTGCACCCGCAAACACGTGACGAATATGCACTGGCGCGCACTGAGCGCAAAACTGCCAAGGGCTACCACGGCTTTACGTTTTATACCGACACCGAAGTCACGCTAGAGATGGACCTGGTGCGGCGTGACCTTACTATTAATGCGATAGCTGTTCGAGCAGGTTCTACGGGCTCAAATAGTGATTTCTCATTAAAAAACATTACTCATTTCGAGCTGATTGACCCCTACAAAGGCCAAAGCGATATCAAAGCCAAAGTGTTGCGCCACGTCAGCCTGGCGTTTGCGGAAGACCCCGTGCGCATACTGCGGCTGGCGCGGTTTGCCGCGCGGTTTGCGGGCTTTAGTGTGGCTAGCGAGACCATGGCGCTGATGCGTCGCATGGTGGCCAGTGGCGAGGTAGATGCGCTGGTGGCCGAGCGTGTGTGGCAAGAATTGGCACGCGGCCTGATGGAGGCCAAGCCGTCGCGCATGCTGCAGGTGCTGCGCCAATGCAACGCGCTGGCCGTGCTGCTGCCCGAGGTAGACCGCCTGTGGGGCGTGCCGCAGCCCGAGGCGCACCACCCTGAGATAGACACCGGCGTGCACCTGATGATGGTGCTGGACATGGCGGCTACGTTGGACGCGCCGCTGCCCGTGCGTGTGGCCTGCCTGTTACACGACCTGGGCAAAGGCACCACGCCTGCGGATGTGTTGCCGCGCCATATTAACCATGAAACCCGCAGTGTTGACCTGCTGCTACCGCTGTGCGAGCGCTTGCGTGTACCGCTAGACTGCAAAGAGTTAGCCGTGGTGGTGGCGCGTGAGCATGGCAACATTCACCGCAGTATGGAGTTGAATGCGCAGGCTGTGATGCGCCTCTTGGAGCGTTGTGATGCGATGCGCAAACCGGCACGGTTTGCCCAGGCCTTGCTGGCCTGCGAGTGCGATGCACGCGGGCGGCTGGGCAAGCAAGGCGATGCCTATCCGCAGCGTGCACGCCTGTCTGCAGCATTGGCAGCAGCATTGGCAGTTGCTACTGAAACAATAGCTGCTAGAGCAGTATCTGCGGGCTTAAATGGCCCAAAGATAGGTGAGGCGATTACCCAAGAGCGGGTTAAAGCGATCAAAGCGGCACTGGCAATTGTCGATACTACAGGCGACAGTGCTGGCCCATAGTTTTGGTTCATCCACGCGGCGATTTTAAAAAGGTCGTTGCGTGCTGCCCATCAGCCTGTCACCACACCTCTTGCTGCAACTTTAACTTTGATGCTTTTGACGTAATCAAAAACGGATGTGGCTTAGGCGAGAAGCATTGCCTGTTATTTTGGCAGGGCCGCCAGCGTCTCGTCCCACGTTGCAGGGTCGCAGCCCACACGCGTTACGTTAATGCCCGCTGCAGTGACCGCGTGGACTAATGCGCTTTGCAGTAAATCTGCAGGCAGGTCACCCTGCAATGCGGCTGGCGACAACACACCTGCGCGCTGCAAATAGGCCAGCAGCGCCGCAAAAAAGCTGTCGCCTGCGCCTACCGTGTCAGCTACTTTGATATCTGCTGGGCTGGCCTGAAACATCGTGTGCTGGCGCGTGACAAGCCATGCCCCGGTAGCCCCCAAGGTAAGGGCCACTAGCTGCGTGGTACCAGCTTGCAACAGGCTGCGTGCGGCAGCTACGGGGTCTGCCGACGGTGCGTCCATCAAGCCCAAATCTTTTAAATCGTCGTCGCTCACCTTCACTACATGCGCCATGGCACACGCCGCCAGCACGCTGGCGCGGTACGGCGTAATGTCAGGGCACACCACGGTGCGCAGGTTGGCATCTACCGTAACGCATGCGCCCAGCGTGTGCTGCGCAGCACGCATGACAGCTTGGGTTTTGGGCCAATCTTGCGGTACCAGCATGAGGCAGCCGGTGTGCAGCACGGTGGTTGCAGCGGGCAGTGCGGCCACGGCTTGTGGTGCGGTCATGTCGCGGTCGGCCACGGCCTCGCGGTGGAAGGCATAGCTGGCCTTGCCTTGCGTATCCAGCTGCACCACGGCCATTGACGTGGGCAAGCTGCTGTGCAGCGCGCTTGCCAATTGCACACCTTCTGTTTGCAGTATGGCGCGGTATTGCTGGCCAAAACTATCGTGCGACAAAGGGTTTAAGTAACTGGTCGCCAGCCCTTGCCTGGCTGACGCAATACAAAAGTTAAAAATAGACCCACCAAGGCAAGCTTGTGAATCTGTACGAAGACTGCCATGTGAGTAAGGGCTCACAATTAGGTCAATCAGGGCTTCACCAAAACAGGTCAACATAATGCAAATTAAACCGTAAAAATAGTTCGCGGAGATTAGGGTTAACTATTAATAAAACAAATTGATTTATTAAATAACTGCGTGAATAATACATGCCAGCCTTGGACAAAGGCTGCTGATGTCAACTATTTATTTAACTCTTATTTATCCATCTTAGGAGACCCGTATGTCGTTCAAAATGAAAGCCACTCTCGTCCTTGCTGCTGGCATGGCGCTGGCTACAGGTGCCATGGCTGCACAGCCCATCATCGGTTTGATTACCAAAACTGACACCAACCCCTTTTTCGTCAAAATGAAAGAAGGCGCGCAGGCTGAGGCCAAAAAAGCTGGGGCCAAGCTGATGACAGCGGCTGGCAAGCTGGACGGCGACACCGCCTCGCAAATTGCTGCTATCGAGACCATGACCGCTGCAGGTGCTAAAACCATTCTCATCACGTCTACAGGCGACGCTGTGATTCCCGCGATGAAAAAAGCCCAAGCCAAGGGTGTGCAGTTCATTGCGCTGGACAGCCCGATGGAAGGTGCTGACGCATTGTTTGCTACCGACAACTACAAAGCCGGTGTGTTGATTGGCCAGTATGCCAAAGCCGCTTTGGGTGCCAAGCCTGCCAAAATCGTCATGCTTGATTTGTTTCCTGGCCACCCCGTGGGTGCACAGCGTCACAACGGTTTCATGAAAGGCTTTGGCTTGGAGGCATTTGACGCCAAGTCCAACGAACTGTCCAAAACTGCAGAAACCGTATGCGCTGGCGACAGCTTTGGTGACCAGTCCAAAGGCCAAACCGCCATGGAAAACTGCTTGCAGAAGAACCCAGACGTGAATGTGGTGTACACCATCAACGAGCCAGCCGCTGCAGGAGCGTACAACGCACTGAAGAAAGCCGGTAAAGAAAAAGGCGTGATCATCGTGTCAGTTGACGGCGGTTGTGCAGGTATCGCTGATGTGGGCAAAGGCGTTATTGGCGCTACCTCGCAGCAGTACCCATTGAAGATGGCCTCCATGGGTGTTGCAGCAGGTGTTGAATTTGCCAAAACAGGCAAAAAATCCAGTGGTTACACCGACACCGGCGTCACGCTGATTGCCAAAGACAAAATTAAAGATGTCGACAGCCAAAGCGTGCAAGTCGGCACCGACCTGTGCTGGGGCAAGAAAACTTAAATAGCCTGTATAACCTGATGGCTGCAAAGCCATCAGGTTTGATTAACCTGTAATTCCTTGAGTTTGAGCGCCGTGGCCGCCCACATAACACTGCTGTGTTTTTTTCAACATAGTGGGTAAGCGCCAATCGCAAAGAGTGATCTGACAGGTTCATCGAAGTGGCCGCCATGCATTGCACTAGCTATGAAACGTCTTAATTTACCGCTCTCCAGCGTCACTACGCTTGGGCCCTGGCTCGCGTTGTTTGCCGCATGTGCATTTTTTACAACCCAATCTGACCGCTTCTTAACCGGAGAGAACCTCTCCATCGTGTTGCAGCAAATCATGGTGGTGGGTGTACTGGCCTTGGGCCAAACCTTGATTATTTTGACCGCTGGCATTGACCTGTCCTGCGGCATGGTGATGGCGCTAGGCGGGGTGGTCATGGCCAAGTTTGCGACCGAGTTGGGCCTGCATCCCGTGCTGGCCATCTTGGGCGGGGTGGGTGTAACCACACTGTTTGGTGTGCTTAACGGCGTGCTGGTGACCAAAATGCGCCTGCCCTCATTTATTGTCACGCTGGGAACAATGAACATTGCGTTTGCAGTGAACCAGATTTATTCTGAATCACAAACCATCAAAGATCTGCCGCCCATGCTGACCGCTTTGGGGCTGACATTTTCTATCAACAGTACCGAGTTTGCTTGGGGCACCTGCTTGATGGTTGTGCTGTACGCACTGGTATGGCGCGCATTGGCCGACACAGCGCCTGGCCGCCATGTGTACGCGGTGGGCAACAACGCTGAGACAGCGCGGTTGTCGGGTATTTCGGTCGACAAAGTGTTGATCAGTGTCTACGCGTTGGCAGGCTTTTTCTATGGTGTGGCTGCACTTTTGTCGGTAGCCCGTACGGGCGTGGGCGACCCGCAAGCGGGCCAAACCGAAAACCTGGACGCTATCACCGCCGTGGTGCTGGGCGGCACATCGCTGTTTGGTGGGCGCGGTATTATTTTGGGCACCTTGGTGGGGGCCATGATTGTGGGCGTGTTTCGCAACGGCCTTACCTTGATGGGCGTACCCTCGGTGTACCAAACTTTAATTACCGGTGTGCTGGTAATTCTGGCGGTAGCGGCTGACCAAATGTCGCGTAAAGGGAGCCGCTAATGACAACCAATACAGGCTCTGCGCACATTATTTTCAAAGCCCAAGGCATCGTCAAGCGCTATGGCCAGGTTACCGCCTTGGACGGCGTCGATTTTGAGCTGCGCGCGGGCGAAATTCTGGCCGTGATCGGCGACAACGGCGCGGGCAAGTCGTCACTGATCAAAGTACTGTCGGGCGCGGTGCTGCCCGACGAAGGCACCATGGAGCTGGACGGCCAGCCTGTGCGCTTTCGCTCACCTATCGACGCCCGCAAGCATGGTATCGAGACGGTGTACCAAGACTTGGCCGTCGCCCCAGCCATGACAATTGCCGAGAATCTATTTTTAGGCCGCGAAATTTTGAAACCCGGTATTTTAGGCAAGCTGTTGCGCTTGATTGACAAAAAGCAAATGCTGCAAGATGCCACCATGCACATGGCCGATTTAAAAATTGGTTTGCGGTCCATGGGCCAGGCGGTAGAAACACTGTCGGGCGGGCAACGCCAAGGTGTGGCAGTGGCGCGCAGCGCAGCGTTTGCCAAACATGTGGTCATCATGGACGAGCCCACTGCTGCACTGGGTGTGAAAGAAGGCAACATGGTGCTGGAACTCATCCGCCGGGTGCGCGACAAAGGCCTGCCCGTCATTTTGATCAGCCACAACATGCCCCATGTGTTTGAAATAGCCGACCGTATCCATGTGCAGCGCTTGGGCAAGCGCGCTGCAGTACTCAACCCCAAAGCCATCAGCATGAGCGACACCGTGGCCGTGATGACCGGTGCCATGCCGGTAGAAAAAATCCCCGAGGCTGCCCTTGCTTAAAAATATTGATCCTGTCCTAAGCCCTGAGCTGCTTAAAATATTGGCCGAAATGGGCCACGAAGATGCCGTAGTTTTAGTAGACGCCAACTTTACTGCCATGCGCTACCGCGCCACCACTACATCACAAACTGTTGTGCGCTTGCCTGGCGTGGGCATGGCACGCGCTGCACAGGCCGTGCTGTCGGTACTGCCACTGGGCATAGCCGAAGAAAAACCTGTGGCCTATATGCATGTGACCGGGTCGCCCACAGGCTATGCCTCTGCTGTGCAACGCGAGGTCATTAGCCTGGTCAAATCTGATCCAGCCAGCGCGCATTTGCAGGCAGAGGCCGTGGAGCGGTTTGCCTTTTATGACATGGCCAGTAGCGCCTATGCCATTGTGCAAACTGGCGAGTTGCAGCCTTACGCCAATTTCATTTTTAAAAAAGGCGTGATCCATTAAACTGAGCATAGTTTTTTTGGATTGTGTTTGCCGTGTTGACTGAACTTATTTCCCCACTGGTTGCCCCGCTACTGGCCTCACCCGCACAGCGTGATGAGGCTGCCGCCCCCAGTACGCCTGCGCACTTTAAGCCGCGCGGCTCGAACCAAATTGGCATGCGCCAGTACAACGAGCGCGTGGTGCTGCAAGCCATCCGCTTGCACGACAGCTTGGCTAAAGCTGATCTGGCACGTCTGACGCACCTGAGCACGCAAACCGTCTCGCTGATTATTGACAGGTTGCACGCGGATGGTTTGGTGGTCAAGCAAGCGGCTGTGCGCGGCAAGGTGGGCCAGCCCAGTGTGCCGATTGCGCTGAATCCTGAGGGTGCGTTTGCCATTGGCATCAAAATTGGCCGCCGCAGTTGCGATACTTTGTTGTTGGACTTTACAGGCCAGGTGCGCGAGCGCGCCAGCCTGTCGTATGACTTTCCAGATCCGCAGGTATTGTTTGCGCATGTGCAAACGCAGCTCATTACGCTGCCTGCACGTTTGGGGGCGCATGCTGCACAGCGTATTGCTGGTGTTGGTATTGCAGCGCCATTGTCGCTGGGTGGCTGGCACAGCTTGCTGGGCGTAAGCGCCGAGCGTACGCATGCGTGGGACAGCATAGACATGGCCGCGCGCGTGCAAGCGATGACAGCGTTGCCAGTGCAGCAGGTCAAAGACACTGCAGCCGCCTGCGTGGCTGAGCTAGTCGCAGGCCGCGGGCGCAGCGTGCGCAGTTTTGTATATTTATTCATCGACACTTTTATAGGTGGTGGTGTGGTGATCGACAGCCAATGGCGCTCGGGTTTGCGCGGTAACGCAGGCGCGATTGGTTCGATGCCATTGCATGCCGCCCATGCAGTACAAACGGCAGATGCACTAGCTAACCACAGCGCACCACCCCAAGTGCTCAGCGTTGCGTCTCTGTACCGCCTGGAGCAGCGCTTTACGGCAGCGGGGTTGGATGCTACTGCTTGCTACGATGACCGCGCATTGTCTGATGGCTACGTTGTGTACACTACAGCGTGGTTGCAAGAGGCCAGCGCCGCCATCGCACTGGTAGTGCAAAACACGGCTTGCGTGCTGGACATGGACGCAGTCATCATTGACGGCTCATTGGGACGCGGTTTGCTAGCCCTGCTGCGCCAAACCTTGGGGGCCTCTTTGGCGGCGTACAGCTGGGAAGGTATTAGCTCCCCCGATGTATTGCTGGGCACCATAGGCGCCGATGCGCGGGCCATGGGCGGGGCTTTGTTACCGCTGTACAGCAGCTTTGCGCCTGACCGCGAGCTGTTTTTAAAACTTGATCGCTAGTGCCACTGGGGCCATAGGGGCGATGGGGCGATGGGGCGATGGGGCGATGGGGCCACGGGATACTACCCAAGCCACTAAATAATTTGAATCGACTCGCCGCTGAATGTAAGCTGCACAGCATCGCCATAAGCCAGGCCCTCTTTGCGCGGCGCAATAATCTCCACCATGGTGCGCGGTTGGTGGTGAGCAGCTTTAGTTTCGGGATGTGGATAGTACAGCCAGGCAGACACAGCGCGCTGTTGCCAGACTAGCTGCAACCGAACAAAAGAAAACGTCTCGGCAGGGTGCAAATGCGTCCATACCAGTTTTTCAAAGCAGTAGTCGGCACGATTTAACTTCCAAGTGTGCGGTGCAATCGACACATTCATGGTGCCCGGCCAACAATCAGACAAATCAAGCCCCAGCGTTTTGAAAAATGGCATTTGCATGGCCACTGAACCCTGGGGGTAGGGGCTGTGCGCCGACCTGCCCGAAGCGACACCGTGCCCTTGCACCACAACGCCTTGCAGTACCAAAGGGTTGCTCATGCCTGCACCAACGCCAACGCCGCCAAATCACCCACTTGCAGCCCCAACCCTGCGGGAACAATATCGCAGCCATCGGTAAGTGACGCCAGCTTGCCTTTAACCTGGGCACGCAGTCTGGGCAATAAATAATCTTGGTGGTGCCAGAACACACTGCCACCCAAGCTGATACGTTCTAAATCTAACGTGACGATCAAGTTATACAAGGCACGCCCCATCACCCTGCACAGCTCGTCTACCTGCGCTACACCCACACTGTCACCCGCTTTGGCTGCCGATAAAAGCGCTGCTGCTTCGCGCCCAAAACGCCGCGGTATGGCATTGCCCGCGACCACCGCTTCCAGGTCGCCGTAGTTGCCACAGCCGCAGATGGCATCGGGATGGTCGCTGACAAACATATGGCCTGCGTGGCCTGCGTTGCCATTTTTGCCGCGCAGTACATGGCTGTCTACACACAGGCCTACGCCAATACCTGTGCTCCAGGTCACATAGGCGCAGCTGCGTACATCTTGCAAGGCACCCCAACGCCGCTCGGCCTCCAGCCCGCCAATGGCATCATTTTCAATGCGCACTTTGGGGTAGTGCGCGGCCAATGGGGCCTCCAGCACGGCACTCATCCATTGGTTTGGCAGGCCGCGTGCTGCACCGGCCAAGCCACCACAAATGTTAGGCGCAGCCAGCTCAATTTGGCCAGCGTTCATCACAAACGGCCCGCAACTGGACACGCCCACACTGGCCACTTGCTGCCGCGTGATGCCGTGGGCTGTGCATGCAGCGCCGATCATGCGAAGAATTTGCTGGGCTAGTGCATCAGGCGCACCTTCTTTGGCGGTGGGCTCGGTGCGGTGCGCGTGCAACTGGGGTAGCGCCATGGGTAGCTGAGGTAGCGCCATGGGCGGTGCGTTGCGGGCCAACGGTTGTATCGGCTGGCGGTCGTCCGCCAGGGACACCGCCACTTTCGTGCCGCCAATGTCTACACAGGCATGGTAAATCTGTTGGGTCATAGGCCTCTATTATGCTTGGGCTAGGCTGCGAATCGACTTAAAAATCAGAACTGTGAAACTGTGCGGGCTACATAGTGCAAACTTAACTTGCCACTGCCCATGCGAGGTCTATTTTCGCATAAAACATCGATTTCAAAGGTCATTTTTTATGCAAAATAGGCCAGTAACCCAATTAAATACTGCTCAAGCAGCTATATAATTAATAGCATATCACGGGTGCTGCCTATCGCAAGACAGCACTACTTATTGCGCACGCCACTTTCCACATGGCCGGCAGGCACATGGTTGGCGGCTGATTCCACATGGCCGGTTTGGTCGTCGAAGAAAAAGTCAGGTTCAAATTCGCGTAGAAACTCGCCTTTATCCAAACCGCCTAAAAACATGGCTTGGTCTACTTCTATGTTCCAGTTCATCAGAGTGCGGATGGCGCGCTCGTGGGCCGGTGCGCTGCGCGCGGTGACCAGTGCAGTGCGAATGCGTATGTGTGGCAGACTTTCACTTTGCAACAGATGCAATGCTTCCAGCAGAGGCTTAAAAGGGCCTGGTGGCAGCGGTTGGGCTACTTTTTTAGTCTCGTGTTTTTGAAAAGCGGTTAAGCCAGACTTGTGATAGATGCGCTCGGCCTCATCGCTAAACAGCACCGCGTCGCCATCAAAAGCAATGCGCACCTCGTGCGGGTAGTTGTCTCCCGCGCGCACCGAGCGTGTAGCTACGGTCGCTGCGGCGAAACCATTGCGCAATGCCGCACGCACATCTTCCGACTTGGCAGATAAAAACAAATTGGCATGCAGCGGCCGCAGATAGCGCCAAGGGGATTCGCCGCGTGTAAAAGTGCAGCGTACTATCGGCAATTTGTAATGCTCGGCACTGTGCATCACCCGCAAGCCACTGACGGGGTCGTTACGCGACAAAATAACCACTTCAACCCGTGGCGTGCCA
This sequence comes from Polaromonas sp., assembly GCA_031386655.1. GTDB lineage: Bacteria > Pseudomonadota > Gammaproteobacteria > Burkholderiales > Burkholderiaceae_C > JAAFIP01. Next base: position 9,986 of record JANNCO010000134.1, read on the forward strand.
GGGCTGTTAAATGCCAGCAACTTTTTTACCAACGAAAAAGCCACGCCCGGTTTGGCGGGTTGTTGCACGCGTTCCAACTGCAGGCGCATGTAGGCTTTGTCGTCGCCTAAATCAAACAC
>JANNCO010000139.1:0-6051 GCA_031386655.1 Polaromonas sp.
AGTTTCATCATCGAAGAGCTGACCGAGTTGGTAGAAGAAGCCGTGCTAGACGAGTTTGAACGCATCAGCGAACGCGGCGGCGTGTTGGGCGCGATGGAAACCGGCTACCAACGCGGCCGCATCCAGGACGAGTCCATGCACTACGAAATGCTCAAACACACTGGCGAGCTGCCCATCATCGGCGTCAACACTTTCCGCAATCCTAAAGGCGATGTAGTGCAAGATAAGCTAGAACTGGCACGCAGCACCGAAGAAGAAAAGCAGTCGCAGCTCAAACGCTTAAATGACTTCCACACTCTGCACGCAGCACAATCACCCGCCATGCTCAAACGCCTGCAGCAAGCCGTCATCGCCAACCAAAACGTCTTCGACGTACTGATGGATGCCGTGCGGGTCTGCTCACTCGGGCAGATTACCAATGCGCTGTTTGAGGTGGGTGGGCAGTATCGGCGAAATATGTAAGTTTTTAGGTGGTTTTTCGGAGGTGGCTTCTTTATGCATTGTTTATTTATCGGTAAGCTGTTTGCCATTACTTTATTCTGCTCTATGTCCACACTAGTATTTAGCCAAACGCACTGGCCTGACTACATTTCGTCGATTGAACCCGATGTGTCGGAAAGTCCGATAGCTGCCTTGCTGCCGCAAGATGTTGCTGTACTAGCAGCCGACGCATCACTGGCATTGGACAAAGCCCGTTGGAGTGGCCACTGGGCTGGTTGGGCATGCTCAGGGCGACTGTGCGACATCAAGTTGGTAGTGGAAAAAATCTCTGCAGAGGGTGCCACTATCGTCTATGTGGGTGCGTCGGCTTCAGGAACCGTCAGCGAACGGATACAGGCTAAGTTCAATGCAAACGAATTGCAAGGCAGACTTTCCAGCGGCACACAACTTAGTTTTCGCATCAGAAGCGAAGGCATCGTTGAATTTGTCACGCATGCAAAAGGCATGGTTCGAGTTGGTGGTGTGCTCTCCCAAGGGCTGCTAGAAAAACGTGTAGTTGAACGCATTCCGACAGCTTATTCTGAAAACGGCAAACCGGTTTCTCTAGAACTTGTGATTTACAAGCCCAATGGCTTAGGCCCGTTCCCCATGTTGATGTTTAACCATGGCTCTACAGGTGACGGCAACAGACCATCAGAGTTCAAAACCACATGGACTAATCCTGCATTGGCAAAGTTCTTCACTGAAAAAGGCTGGTTAGTGGCTTTTCCCCAGCGACGTGGGCGCGGCAAATCTGATGGCATCTACGATGAGGGTTTTGAGGCGAATCGTACTGCGGGCTATTCGTGTAACCCCGCATTGTCGCTACCCGGACTGGAACGCGCGCTCGCTGATATGGATGTTGCTACCGATTACCTCTCTGCCAGACCCGATGTGGACAACAAACGCATGCTGATCGGCGGCGTATCACGCGGCGGCATTGCTTCTGTCGTCTACGCAGGCACGAGGCCCACTCGCTTCAAGGGCGTTATCAATTTCGTCGGCGGCTGGGTGAGCGATCACTGTAGTTCTGTCGAGGCAGTTAATACCGTCAGCTTCAAACGTGGCGCAGCTTTTGCAAAACCCATGCTGTGGCTCTACGGTGAAAACGATCCGTTTTATAAAATAGAGCACAGCCGAAAAAACTTCAACGCCTTCATCGCCGCTGGAGGAAAAGGAGGCTTCAAAGTCTTTTCACCCATTGCTGGTCAAAGTGGTCATGGCTTGACTGCGATGCAGACTTTATGGCAAGCCGACTTGACGACCTATATCGACCAGATTGATCTAAAGTAACTGGACTGTTGCTGCCATGATTGCAATATCACTTTCTGAGTTCTGAATTTGCTTGAATTGCACGCTCAAGAATCATGCGATCTAGCTTGTCCTTATCACGCGAAGTTTGCTTTGTCTTTAGCAAACCTTCAATATTGAGCGTCCGCACGGGCACACCATCAAAATCAATTGTGACTGCATGCGGCTGCAACGAATCGTAGCTTTCACCGCAGGCACTAAACATAACATCCACAACAAATGCATCCGCTACACGTATGGTTTCGCCTTCAATAAACCATTCTGGGTCTAAATCTTTGGCGGCCTGATCTGGCAATAGCAATAATGCTCTCTGTGCGCGTTCACCTTGCTCACGGGTAGGTCGCATTAGTAAATCAATATCGGTGGTACCGCGTTGATAGCCTAATGTGTAGAGTGCATAACCGCCAATGAGCAGATAGTCCACCTTTTCTTGATGCAACGCTTTAAGCAATGTCTTTAGATCTTCCACGCTTGCAGGTCTAGCTACTTGGTCAGCTGTGTTACTAGCCAATTGTTCTGGTTTCGAATCGTCTGAGTCAGTCTTATGAATCATGGGCTAGCTGGCTACTTGCCGAAGACGCACGTTACGTGCAATTACCCATATCAGGCCAGCTTGTACTTGTGCATCAGCTTCATCATGGGATTTAAAGCGATAGACACCTTTGCGAATACCCGTACTTGAGAGTACAGCCAAGGATTGCCCTGTAGCTTGATGAATTGCAGCATCGCGCAGGGCTTGCGAACTGGGTTCAGTATTAACTACGGGCATAGAACGTCCAATGTGTCGCATCGTTTTACTTTAACCTAAAGTGCTGATTCTTAGCTACTATTTCTCGAACTAATTTGGCGATTAGGGCTTGGCCCTCTGCCTGCATACCATTTTTGCATGCGTCGCTGGTCAAAGAAAGTTTTAAGACAATATTTTTAATTAATTGCTGAGCCAGCCTTTGCACTAAAGCCACCTGTATTCCACAGTCCTTCGCCCGCCGAACCCACTCCATCTGATCAATCACTGCAAAATTAGTCTTCCCACTCACGCTCTGCGCCATGTCGTTGTAGCCATACACACTGCCGCACACTAGGTCATACAGCGGCGCTATGCGCATGCCTTTGGCATCTACCAAAAAGGACAGATTTTTTGCATGCGCGTCGCTGTTGCCAATCAAGTAGTTAAACAGCAACCATTGCAGCATCTGCACTTGCGCTGCTGCAGGCACGCTGCACAGCTTATGCAGTTGAAACAGCTGAGCAAATGTTGCGCCGGGTGGCGCTTTAGCGTAATGCGGCTCTTCGTACTTTTGCTCTGGTGGCAGGTTCAGCGCTTGGCAACCGTCTATTTGGTGAATGCGAATCAAGCCGCCGTCGGCCGTCCACTGGCGGTCGTAGCGCTGCACTAGCAGCACGGGCTCGGGCAGTTCTAGGTATTGCACGTTGGGCACCGTCAGACCTATCGCCTTAGCCAGTTGCATGCAGAAATATTCATTAGCCACCATGTGGGGGTGTCTGTCGTCGCCTACCTTCAAAATGTGCGACGTGGGCGCACCGTCTTTGGGTAGCCACAGGCCGCCACTTGCATCCATATACACGCCCAGTTTATTTTGCACACCGGGCAGCGACATGCGGCGCTTGCCATGCCAAAACATGAGAGGTACATCTTGCGCGCGCGATTCTACGATGCGCTGTTGCAGGTCGTTATGGGTGACGCTTTCGTAGTCGTCTTGGTTAAAGACATTGGCCACCGGGGGCGGGCTGTCTTCTTCGGTGATGACCAGCGCGCCTGCGCAGTCGCGGCCTACTTTGCGCAAGATGCCGAATACGTCGTATTGGCTAACTTGATGGGCATGCGATAGGGCTTCTAGCGGGCGACCTTCGGGTAGCAAGTTGCTAAAAAAATTTTTAACCGAAGCGCCTTGATGGCTTTGGCCTAAAGCAAGATGCGGTGAGAAGGCGAAGGCGTGTTGTGACTGCTGCCACCCAGCGGCGTAGCCTAGTGTGAAGGCTTGGTCTGCAAAGCTTAATGTGGCGGCGTGTTGCTGACCCACCCAAACGTGAAGCTGGTTTGCAGCAGCCATTAAGCAATGGCCAATTGAATGCCAAAGTGGCGCGCCACGCCCAGTGCTTTGTCAAACTGCACCGTGCCTTTGCCCGTTTCTAGTGCCTGCAAAAACTTCACACTTACGCCGCAAGTGGGCGCAGCGATGGCCAGCGTGAGGCCTGCTTGCACGCGGTGTGTGCGAACAGCTCTGCCCAGTTGGGCGGCTGACTCAACAAGTTCGATGGGTTGGTTAGGCATAATTAACTCCGTTCGGAGATGATTCATCGCCCTTATTATTAAGGGTAAATAATTATCTCTGATCGGAGTATTTTAACTGCTTTTGTGTATCAAAGCAACTTAAAAACACCGATTGGAGATTTTAAACCTCACCAAGGCAGGTTTTCACCCTTGTAGTCATAAAATCCCCCCGTCTGCGGCGGCAGTAGCGCATGCACTACCTGCAAAATCTCTACCGCTGCTACGTCTGCTGCCCGCACGTTCAGCCCGGTTTTACTAAACGGGTCGCTTAGCGCGGTGGCAACAGTACCGGGGTGCATGGCGATGCAGACTGACAGTTTGCTGCGCCGGGTCATCTCTATCGATGCAGTTTTGACGATTTGGTTGAGTGCGGCTTTGCTGGCGCGGTAGCCGTACCAGCCGCCCAAGGCGTTGTCGCCTATGCTGCCTACTTTGGCAGAGATCAGGGCCATGCGGGTCATGCGGTCGCGCGCTAGCAGCTGGGCAAAATGTTTAAACACCAGTGCAGGGCCGATGGCATTGATCAACATCACGCGCTGCAAATATTGCGCGTCTAGCTGCGACCAGGTGCGCTCTGGCCCTGTGCCGTCGGTGTGCAAGTAGCCGGTGGCTACTATCACGGTGCGCAGTGGGGCGCTGGTGCACTGCTGTGCTACCCATTGCGCACTGTCATTCAAGGTGGCTTCGTCTGCGTAATCTATGGCAGGTATGGTGCTGCGGCCCAAGCACAGTACCTGTGTATAGCTGGCATCGCGCTGCAGTGCTTGCACCAGCGCCGCGCCCAGGCCGCCTGTGCCGCCAATAACCAAAGCCGTGCTGGCAGACATTACAGCCGTTGCAGAGGTTGCAAAAGTACCTGCGGGGTGGGTGGCTGGGGTGGTAGGTAGTGTGTCCATAGCGCATTATCGCTACAGCTTACAAATCTGATATGATTTTATATGACAACACACACAACTTCACAGCCTACTTTTATCGCCCCCGCGCGGTTTACCGATGCGACTGCGGCCTTGGCGCAATTGCAGCGCTTGTATGACGACAGCCTGACGCACCTGCGGGACAGTTTGCAGTCTTTCGTAGCTGGCACGCTTGCAGCCAGCAAAGTGCGCGCCTGTTACCCCTTTGTGCGCTTGCGCACCCACACCGTAGCCCGCGCGCCCACGGCAGACAAGCGCCGCAGCTACGGATTTGTGCAGGGCCCGGGGCTGTACGAAATCACCATCACGCGGCCTGATTTATTTGCCAAGTACCTGCTTAACCAGTTTGACCTGCTGCTGCGCAATCACGGCGGTACGCTGGAAGTTGGCATCAGCACCCAGCCTATACCTGTGCACTTTTCGTTTGCCGAACACGACCACGTAGAAGGCAGCATGGGGCCAGAGCGCCGCGCCTTGATGCGCGATGTGTTCGACCTGCCCGACCTGTCGGCCATGAACGACGACATTGCCAACGGCACGTTTGAAACCGGCCCCGGCCAGCCGCTGCCACTGGGTTTGTTTACCGCGCCACGCACCGACTATTCGCTGCACCGCCTGCGCCACTACACCGGCACCGCCACTGAGCATTTTCAAAACTACGTGCTGTTTACCAACTACCAGTTCTACATCGACGAGTTCGTCAAACTGGGCCACGAGGCCATGAAGGACCCCATCAGTGAATACATCGCCTTTGTGGAACCAGGCAATGTGGTAACCCGCCGCGCAGGTTTGCCTGCCCAAGAGGCTGATGCCTTTGGCAAAGCGCCGCCGCGCTTGCCGCAAATGCCTGCCTACCACCTGATGCGTGCCGACCACAGCGGCGTAACCATGGTCAACATTGGGGTAGGCCCCGCCAATGCTAAAAACATCACCGACCACATTGCCGTGCTGCGCCCGCATGTGTGGCTGATGCTGGGCCACTGCGCTGGCCTGCGCCACACGCAGGCGCTGGGGGACTATGTGCTGGCGCACGCCTATGTACGCGACGACCAT
>JANNCO010000142.1:0-4547 GCA_031386655.1 Polaromonas sp.
AAACAGTAAAGGGCCGCTAGGTACGTTGGGCATGGGCATACCGTGCGGTGCTGTGTGACCGCGAGGTACTAGAACAGCAAAGGGCCAACAAAGGAAACAGTGCTGCGTGACCGTGAGGTACCAGCACAGTAATAGCCCAACGACCCGTACGTTGCTGTGCAGTCTAACCCCTGCGCCTGCGCTAAGATTGCGCCATGAATACCGCTACGCTCAACGCACCGTCACCTGCTGCTATCCCGCTGCGCAAAGACGCCCACGTCATGGGCCTGGTGGGTTTGGCACATGCCAGCTCGCACTTTGGCCACATGCTGCTGCCGCCGATGTTCCCGATCTTCATGCGTGATTTTGGGCTGTCGTTCTCGCAAGTGGGGCTGTTGATGACCGTGTTTTTTGTGGTCTCAGGCATGGGGCAGGCACTGGCCGGATTTTTGGTAGACAAAGTGGGCGCGCGGCCTGTGCTGTTTGCGGCACTGGGTATTTTTGCACTGGCCAGTGGGGTAGCGTCGATGGTCACGGGCTATGCAGGATTGATAACGGCTGCCGCACTGGCGGGGCTGGGCAATGCATCGTTTCACCCGGTGGACTATACGATTTTGAACCAGCGAGTGTCGCCGCCGCGCATTGGCCATGCTTTTAGCGTGCATGGCTTAACCGGTAGCCTGGGTTGGGCGCTGGCACCTCCGTTTTTTGTGCTGATGCTGTGGCTCTCAGACTGGCGCACAGCCTATGTGGTGGCTGCAGGTTTGTATGTGCTGGTACTGCTGGTGATGGTGGTCAACCGCTCGCAGTTGGCGACCCAGATGGTGGAGCAGCAAGCTGACCCATCTGTGCCCCAAGCTAATACCCTGGCGTTTTTAAAACTGCCTGTGGTGTGGTGGTGCTTTGGGTTCTTTTTGCTTAGCACCATGACACTGGCGATGGTGCAAAGCTACTCAGTATCACTGCTGCAAATAGTGCACAGGGTAAGTTTCAGCGCGGCCACCACCACGCTGACGGCCTACATGCTGTGCAGTGCACTGGGTATGCTGGTGGGCGGCTTTGTGGCGGCGCGCAGGGCGCAGCACAGCGACCGTATTGTCGCTGCGTGCATGGCCTCTGGCGCAGTGTGCATGGCGTTTGCCGCAACGGGCTGGCTGGGCGCTGTGGGCAGCATGGTACTGCTGGCCGCAACAGGTTTTGCCACTGGCATAGGCGGCCCCAGCCGCGACATGATGATTAAAAAAGCTGCGCCCAAAGGCGCTACGGGGCGCGTGTATGGCACTGTGTATTCCGGGCTGGACGTAGGTTTTGCTGTATCGCCGCTGGTGTTTGGCACGCTGATGGACCGCGGCATGACCACGGCCACGCTGATGGGTGGTGCGCTGGTATTGCTGCTGTCTGTGGGCGCTGCGCTAGCGGTGGGGCGGCGCACTGCGCGCTAGCAGCTATGTGTTGCTTGTGCTATGTTTACGGCGTAATCAGTTGTATTAAATGCTACTAATTCAGTAGCTGCTTGAGCAGTATTTGCTTGGGTTAACGCCACGCTGAGGCCGCATTTGCTTACGACTCTTGCGTAACAAGTATGCTTTGTAAGCAGGTTGCGCCGTAGTATCAAGATTCTCTTTCACCACACTACGGAGTATCTTCAAATGGCACTGCAATCCCCCTTTTTCAGCAATTCAAAGCGCGACCTAGACCAGGCTTTATCTACCACCACCAACAGTGCATCGGCCCGCCACACCAGCACATCGCCCATTACGCCAGCGCAATCTGCACCACCGGTTACTACCAGCACGCCAGAGGCAGCGTCCAAGCCCGGTGAAAGCAAGTTGACCGTAGGCCCGAACATTAAACTCAAGGGCGTTGAAATTACCGACTGCGATACTTTGGTAGTCGAAGGTGCAGTAGAAGCGACGATGGATTCGCGTGTGATTCAAATCGCAGAATCAGGTTCTTTCACCGGCTCTGCCGAGATTGACATTGCAGAAATTCGCGGCACCTTCAGCGGCACATTGACCGTGCGCCAAAAGCTCATGATTTATTCAACTGGCAAGGTGAAAGGCAAAATTCGCTATGGTAAGGTGGTGATTGAAGAGGGTGGCCAACTGTCGGGCGAGATTGAGTTTGGTGCAGCGTCTAACCAAACGTCAAACCAAAATAGAGCACCTGTGACATCACAGCCACCATCGCAGTCCAATGTGATGGGCCTGAAAGCTGCTGCATAACTAGCTGTTGCCTCATTGCCATAAGCTATATACGTTTCGCTTATGGTGTGCGGCGCACTATACAGTGTTGCCCATCGGGCTGGATTGGCGGCACAATCTGTGGATGACATCACAGACCTCAGAACTTTATAGCGCACCGACTGTATTGCCCCGTCTTGCAGGCCATTTATTGGTGGAATGCTTGGTAGCCCAAGGGGTAACGCATGCATTTGGCGTACCCGGTGAGAGCTACTTGGCCGTGCTGGACGGCTTGCATGCGCACCGCGACCATATTCAATTTATCACCTGCCGCCAAGAGGGTGGTGCAGCCTTTATGGCCGAGGCTGCAGGCAAGCTGACCGGTCGCCCAGGGGTGTGCATGGTCACGCGCGGGCCAGGCGCTACCAACGCATCTATTGGCCTACATACTGCGTTCCAAGACAGCACGCCCATGGTGCTGCTGGTGGGCGACGTGGGCAGCGACATGCGCGACCGAGAGGCTTTTCAGGAAGTCGACTACCTCAGTTTCTTCAAATCAATGACCAAGCGGGTAGAGCGCATTGACGACGCACGCCGCATACCAGAATACATCGCCCGCGCATTTGCCACCGCCATGAACGGCCGCCCCGGCCCGGTAGTGCTGGTGCTGCCCGAAGATATGCTGACGCACATGGTGACCGCTGCACCCCTGCCACGCGTAGAACCTGTACAGGCGTGGAGCGACCCGGATGCCCTGCGCAAACTGCGCGAGATGCTACTGAAAGCGCAGCGCCCTATTGTCATAGCTGGCGGCGGCGGCTGGACAGTGCAGGCCGCACTTGCGTTGCAACACTTTGCCGAAAACTGGCAATTGCCTGTGACCAACGCGTTCAGATTTCAAGACACGTTTGATAATTTTCACCCACTGTACGCGGGCGACGTAGGCATCGGCATCAACCCTGCGCTGGCACAGCGTGTGCGAGACAGCGACTTGGTAATTGCTATCGGTCCCCGCCTGGGCGAGATGACCACGGGTGGCTACACCTTGCTGCAAGCACCACGCCCGACGCAGCAGCTAGTGCATATCCACGCCAGTGCCGAAGAACTGGGCCGTGTGTACCAAGCCGACCTGGCGATTTGCGCCACCATGAACGCCGCCGCGCGCAGCCTGGAGGTGTTGACCGCGCCCACCACCGTGGCATGGGCCGAATACGCCGCTGCTGCTAATGCAGATTACGTAGCCAACATTTCACCGCAAGCCTTACCCGGTTTGCCGTGGGACACCCACGGTGGCGCAGCAGGCAGCATCAACATGCCGCAAATAGTGCAAACCCTGCAAAAGCATTTGCCGCCAGATGCTGTTGTCACCAACGGAGCAGGTAACTTTGCCAGCTGGATGCACCGCTACTTTCAACACCACGGTTTAGCCAAAGGATTTAAAACGCAAGTTGCACCCACCAGCGGCAGCATGGGCGCAGGGGTCCCCGCAGGTATAGCGGCCCACATCGTCACGGGGCGGGTGGCATTTACCATCGCAGGCGATGGCGATTTTTTAATGACCGGGCAAGAACTGGCTACCGCTGTGCAGCATGGCGCCAAAAGCATTGTGCTGTTGCTGAACAACGGCACTTACGGCACTATCCGTATGCACCAGGAGCGCGAGTACCCGCGTAACGTCAGCGGCTCTAATTTACGCAACCCCGACTTTGCTGCACTGGCGCGTGCCTATGGCTATGTGGGCGTGCGCATTACGCACACTGATGAATTTGAAGCGCAATTGTCAGCTGCCTTGGCACGCGTTGAAGGGACGTTAATTGAACTGATGATCAGCCCTGAAGTCATCAGCACGCGTGGTACTTTGTCGGCTATTACGCGCATGGCTTTGGAGGCTAGAGCTTGAGGATTAAAAACTCTTAATCGTGAGGTGCAGTTTGTTGGGCAGATTGCTTTCTTGAAGATTGCTATTCCTGTACAAGAGCTGGCAGGCGTTGTACTTAGCTACGCGGCTTTTGTCGGGGACTTCTGTGTAAGTTATGTACTTAAGCCGGCCGACGGCGTACTCAGCTTCGCGGCTGTCCTCCGTGGCGGCCTATGGCCGCCTACTCCCCCTTTATGCCGCTGCGCTGAGTACACCGCCGACCAGCTCTTGTGAACTTGGTGGGCGATCCATTGGCGCGGATGAACCACTTTGCGTTTTGTGACACGATAAGTGATCACCGCTGTATTGGCACTAAACCAGTACGCAGCCTTGGCGCTTGGTGTGGACAACGCAGCGGCATAAAGGGGGAGCCCGCAGGGCGGAGGACAGCCGCGGAGTTGTGCACGCCAAGTGCCAAGGCGTGCACAGAACAAGCGTTGAAGGCACGTTAAGCGTATTCTGAGGCC
>JANNCO010000159.1:0-2148 GCA_031386655.1 Polaromonas sp.
GCCAAGCGGTGATGGAGCGTGGTCGTGATGAAAATCTGGAGAAAGGCGCGCGGTACACAAGGTAGCCTAGCCACAACCTAAGTTCGCGCGTGTTTTCGTAAGATTTTGCAGCATGACTTCCTCCATCGCCGTAGCTCACGATCTAAGAAAATCACTCTTAAAATCGCAGCAAGCCACTCCATCACCTCAGCTCACGGTCTCAGAATTGCACTCTTAAAAACCGCAAGAATATTCACCCACGCCAGCACAGACTAAAAAGAACCTGCATCTTTAAAAGGCAGCGACCGAAACAGCCATAGATTTCAATGGCGAAGTAATCTCAGTGTCCAAATGCTGCACGGGTGACAAAATCAAGGAAATCCCGCTGTTGGCAAGCGTCTTGCTCTGCTAGCATTACGCAGTAATTTTTTAAATACATGCTTTCTTTTATTATTCAGCGCTTATTACAGGCCATCGTCGTCATGGTGGCGGTGGCCTTGATCGCTTTTATGCTGTTTCAGTATGTGGGCGACCCGGTGGTCTTTTTGCTGGGGCAAGACGCCACGCCGCAGCAAATACGCGAGCTGCGCGCTGACTTGGGGCTGGACAAATCGTTTGTGGTGCAGTTTTGGAATTTTTTGGCCAACGCCGTGCAAGGCGAGTTTGGCCTGAGCTTGCGCCAAGGTGCCAAAGTCTCGCGCTTGATCGCCGAGCGCTTGCCTGCCACGCTAGAGCTGGCCTTGGTAGCGGGTGTGTTGTCGCTGGCGCTGGGCATCCCCATGGGCGTGTATGCGGCGCTGCGGCGCGGCACGGTGATGAGCCAAATTTTTATGGCGGTGTCGCTGCTAGGTGTTGCGCTGCCTACTTTTCTGATTGGTATTTTGTTGATACTTATCTTCGCCGTGGGGCTGGGCTGGTTCCCCAGTTTTGGCCGCGGTGAGGTAGTGCAAATAGGCTGGTGGTCGTCAGGCCTCGTTACGGCCAAGGGCTGGCACCATATTGTGCTGCCCGCCATCACGTTGGCTATTTTTCAGCTGACGCTGATCATGCGTTTGGTACGCGCCGAGATGCTGGAGGTGCTGCGCACGGATTACATCAAGTTTGCCCGCGCGCGCGGGCTGACCAACCGCGCCATTCACTTTGGCCACGCACTGCGCAACACGCTCATTCCGGTGATCACCATTATTGGCTTGCAGCTGGGCGCGCTGATTGCGTTTGCCATCATCACCGAAACGGTGTTTCAGTGGCCCGGCATGGGGCTGCTGTTTATTCAGGCCGTCACGTTTGCCGACATACCGGTGATGGCCGCCTACCTGTGTTTGATTGCCTTGATTTTTGTGGTGATCAACCTGGTGGTAGACCTGTTGTATTTTGCGGTTGACCCACGCCTGCGCCTAGGCCAAGCCAAAGGACACTGATGCTGGCACCCTTGAAAAAACCAGGTTTGCACGCGGGTGGCCGTGCGTTTGCACAAATCAGCGCGTTCCACCCCGAACTCACGGCCTTTCGCCGCGACCTGCATGCCCACCCTGAGCTGGGCTTTGAAGAGGTGTACACCTCGGGCCGCGTAAAACAGGCGCTGGAACTCTGCGGCGTGGACGAGATTCATACCGGCATTGGCAAAACGGGCGTGGTGGGGTTGATTCGCGGCAAGCCAAGCAACCTAGGCGCAGCAGGCTTTTCCACGTTCGCTCCCCGCATGATCGGCCTGCGCGCCGACATGGACGCCCTGCCCATGGCGGAGGACAACGCCTTTGGCTGGAAGTCGGCCACCCCGGGCCGCATGCACGGCTGCGGGCACGACGGCCACACCACCATGCTAGTAGGCGCTGCGCGGTATCTTGCCGAGACGCGCAATTTTGACGGCACTGCCGTGCTGATTTTTCAGCCTGCCGAAGAAGGCCGTGGCGGGGCCGAGGCCATGATGGCCGACGGTTTGTTTGACCGCTTTCCGGTCGACGCAGCGTATGCCATGCACAACTGGCCTGCCATGCCGCCCGGTATGGTGGGCATCAACCCCGGCCCCATGATGGCCGCTGCAGACCGCATTACCATCACCATCACCGGCAAGGGCGGCCACGGTGCGCATGCCTACATGACGGTGGACCCGGTGCTGGTAGCAGGGCACATCATTACCGCGGTGCAAAGCATTGTCTCGCGCAATGTCAA
>JANNCO010000184.1:0-2883 GCA_031386655.1 Polaromonas sp.
GTGCAAAAGTGGTCATCGCGCCTGGAGCGGCGCAGGCGGTAGCGGGACAATTGGTCAGGCTGCAGGCTAAGCACTGGCAAATGGTCCAAGTAAGGGCTTTTGCGAAACATCTTGCGCGCCTCGGGCCAGGTAGCGTCTAGCAGCACGAACAACGGGCGTTTGCTAACGGCAGGTGTTGTAGTGCTAGCGATGTTTTGCTTTGCAGACTGCGGCGTGATTTGCGATGTAGGCGGCTGTGCTGGATGTTCTGGTAGCTGGCCTGCCACTGGCTCAGTCACCTGCCCAGTTACTTGCCCAGCTATCTGTGTCACCACACGATCAGCCGCCACATATTCCCCCGGAAACACCAGGTACGGCTGCCATCGCGGGTCGGCCAGTAGGGCCAGCAGCGCAGGGTCTACCGCAGTGCGCGCCCAGCCAAAAGCCGCTGTGTCGGCCACCACGTCGGCAATCAGCCAGCCCGTGTTGCTGGGTTTTAGCGGTTCAATGTCGGCCATCAGCAAGCACACGCCGCAGTGCGTGGGCACGGTGCGGCGCAAGGCGCATATACAGTGGCTGACAATCAGCCGACACCCCGCGCAACGCTGGCCGTGCGGGCCACCCCGCGCTAGAAACGGCTTGGTGCTGCGCGCCAAGCGGGCTGTGCGAAGACGGGATACGGCGTGCGGCAAATACTCTGGCATGGAGCAGAGTATCTACTGCTTTGCTAAACCGTTAGTTAGCTGCAAAGCAATACATCAAACCGCCGCCACCAGTGGCTTTCAAGTCGTCTAGGCTGCAGCCCCGCGAGCCGTGGGATGAGTTCCATGACTTCATCGGGGCAGAGTCGTTCAGGCCTATGCGGTCATGGTGGCCCACTATGGCCGAGCCTGCGCCACTCAGAGTCCAGTTGCCACAGGTGGTGTCTTTAGCCTCGGCAGACGCACGGCCGTCGTCGGTAGACCCGGTAAGAATGTCGTGCAGGTTCACTGGGTCACCACGGCCGCTGACCATGCCGCCTTTTTCGGTTAAGGCGGTTTGCTTATTTAACTTGTTGCTGCCATGCAGCTCGGCCACGTTGGCAGCTACCAGTTCTCCCTTGGCGTTAGTCCATGGGCCGTTGCCAATACGGTCACGCGCGTTGACTGCGTTAGCACCCGAGGTGCTGAGGTAAGCGCGCCAGGTTTTGCTGCCCGCACCCGCACTGGCTGCCAGCCTACCGCAGTAAGCATCGGCCCCAGCCAAGCCACCCAGGTCAGCACCTTTGCCCGGATTGACGCTGGTCACAAAAAAGCCCATAGCGCTGGCAGCAGGCGCTTTACTGGGCGCCATAGCAGCGTTTTGTGCGCAACCTGCAACTAAAGTAATAGCAGCAAAGCTGCTGACAAGTGAGCCGGTAAAACGGGTGGTCATGGTGTGTCTCCAAATAATTATGTTGCGGGGCTATTAAGATTACCCAGCAGATGCGAGAGTTCCTTGCTGAGCGGCGTTTACACAGAGGGTTTCTACCCAACAATGGCTGCTCTAGCCTAGCCCTAAAAATACCCGCATGCGCTCTAGTTCATCCTGCAGCGCAAGGCCAAAAGCCTTCTCGCGCGGCGGCTTGCCTGCTACGTAGCCTAGGTCGGCCTTTAGCTCACCCTCAGCAACTGACACATTGCCCCAGCCAATCACCTGGTTGCGCCACAGCAGCGGCAGCGCGTAGTAGCCACGTACACGCTTGGCTGCGGGCGTGTAGGCCTCAAAACGGTAGGCCCAGCCCCACAGCAGCTCAAAACGGCGGCGGTCCCACACCAGCGGGTCAAACGGGGCCAGCAGGCGCACGGCATCTGGCGTACCGTCTTTGGCTGCATAGCGTGTAGAGATGGGCGACTCGGTTTGCGGCCAGTACCATGCGGTGCCGTCTATCACCGTGCTGGCCAGCCGCAGCTTGGCGCGTGCAAAGGCGGCGGCGCGCAGTGCTTTCCACTGCGGTACGCCGCCGTTGAGCAGCAGACGCATCAGGTCTGACAACGAACGCTCGTGCAGCGGCGCATATTTGTGCACTATCACGTCTACCAGTGCGTCCATGGCTTGGTCGGGGCTGCTGGGCTGCACCGGCACCTGGGGCAGCGCAGGCGGTGTGTGCAAACTGTCTGCATCAAGCTGTGGCAACGCAATAGACAAGCTAGCAGATACGGCATACGTGCGCACCCCACTCACCCGCCCTGCAATGCGCAGAATGCCGCGGTAATGCATAGCGTCTAGTAGCTGCGTGCTAGCGTTGGACGACCCGCCAAACCCGTTAAGCGCGCGGCCGTGGGCAAAATGCGCATCTACCTCACGCGGGTGCACGCCACTTGTGCCATGGCTGCGTGCCTGCACAAACGCCAGCACCGCCTGCGCCTGCGCCACCCGCCCCGGGGGCCACGCAGCATGCGGTGTGCGCGGGTGCATCAGCGCCTGCGTAGCGCGCGGCAAAAACCCGTAGTTCACAAAAAAGTCTTCCTCAATACCCAGCGCCTCATACCGCCGATCAAGGTCGCCCGCGCAATAGCCCTTTACCCTGTGCCGCAAAGTCAAGTCTTGCGCCCGCGCAGGTGCCCTGATCGGGTCGGCCTGCACAAAACCCAGGCGCTTAATGGCGGCGGGCAAAGTGGTAGGCGTAAACAGCGTGCGGGCTACGGCGTAGCGGCGTAGGACATCTAGCTTTATGGGGGCGGCAGGCATGTTAAGTGGATTTATCCTGCGGCGTCACAAACCCAATGGGCCGCCTGGGTGGGTCTGGCGGCACCATTAGCTGGCGTAGCGCGTCAAACACTTGTTTTTGCTGGGTGCGGGTGGTGTGGCTATAGCTGTCGTGTTGCGTCGCCAGCGACTCGGTCTTGTCCTGCAGATCGGCCAATTGGTTAGCCAGGTCTTGGT
>JANNCO010000209.1:0-26537 GCA_031386655.1 Polaromonas sp.
ACGTAGTCTATGCTGGGTTCAAATGAGGCTGGTGTAGCTCCACCGGTAATCTCGTTGCGCAGCTCGTCCAGCGTGTAACCGCAGGCGAGTTTTGCTGCAACCTTGGCAATCGGAAAGCCCGTAGCTTTGCTGGCGAGCGCCGATGAACGCGAAACGCGCGGGTTCATCTCAATCACCACCATGCGGCCATCTTGCGGGTTGATAGAGAACTGCACGTTGGATCCGCCCGTGTCCACACCAATCTCACGCAGTACTGCCAGCGATGCGTTGCGTAAAATTTGATACTCCTTGTCTGAGAGCGTCTGCGCAGGCGCCACGGTGATCGAATCACCCGTGTGGACGCCCATCGGGTCCAGGTTTTCAATCGAGCAGACGATGATGCAGTTATCCGCTTTGTCGCGCACTACTTCCATTTCGTACTCTTTCCAGCCCAGCAGAGATTCTTCAATCAACAGCTCATTGGTGGGCGAGGCTTCCAGGCCGCGCTTGCAAATCGTCTCAAACTCTTCCGCGTTGTAGGCAATACCGCCGCCCGTGCCGCCCAATGTAAAGCTGGGGCGAATAACGGTGGGGAAACCCAGCGTTTTTTGCACTGTCCAAGCCTCGTCCATGCTGTGCGCAATGCCTGAGCGCGCTGAGCCAAGGCCAATCTTGGTCATCGCGTCTTTGAACTTCAAGCGGTCTTCGGCTTTGTCAATCGCCTCGGGTGTCGCACCTATCAGCTCTACTGATTTACCTGTTGCTGAGCCCTTGTATTTTTCCAAGATGCCGTTGTGCCACAAATCCAGCGCACAGTTCAATGCAGTCTGCCCGCCCATGGTTGGCAAAATGGCATCGGGCTTTTCTTTAGCGATGATTTTCTCTACCGTCTGCCACGTGATCGGCTCTATGTAGGTCACGTCCGCTGTCGCAGGGTCGGTCATGATGGTGGCGGGGTTGCTGTTGATTAAAATGACCCGGTAGCCCTCTTCGCGTAGCGCCTTACAGGCCTGTACGCCCGAGTAGTCAAACTCGCAAGCCTGGCCAATGATGATCGGCCCAGCGCCGATGATGAGAATACTTTTAATGTCGGTACGTTTTGGCATGTCTATTCCTGAATAAACCCGATGCGCTTGTTTTTCGGCGGCTCGGGTGGGGTCATGAGTTCTTTAATGGCATCAAACACCGCCTTAAAGTGACCATCGTATTTGCGCTCCATCGTAGCAAGCTGGCGCTTTAAATCTTCGTGTTCGGCCAAGATGCTGCGCAAACGGACAAAGGTGCGCATGATCTGAATATTGACCGCAACCGCCTCTGGACTTTTCAATACACTCGATAGCATGGAAACACCTTGCTCGGTGAAGGCCATGGGTGCGTAGCGCAACCCGCCGCGTCCATCTTGACCTGTAGTTTTTGAGGTCACAGTTTGTGACCTCAAAACCGTAAACTCTTGATTTGTAAGAGTAAATTGAAAATCATCCGGAAATCTGTCAAGGTTACGGCGCACCGCTTGAAGCAAGACTTTGGTCTCGATGCCATACAGCTGGGCCAAATCATGCGAGAACATGACCCGCATGCCGCGTACCGAATAGATTTTTGACTCTACACCAGCCACCAGTTGCGTGGTCCCAGCCAAAACCACCTTCTTTTTTGCATCAGCCATGGCCCTTCTCCATCAAAGCGATGAAGCGGTCAAACAGGTAGCTGATGTCGTGCGGCCCGGGCGATGCCTCTGGGTGACCCTGAAAGCAGAACGCGGGTTTGTCGGTGCGGGCCAGGCCTTGCAAAGTGTTGTCGAACAGGCTGATGTGGGTGGCGCGCAAGTTAACAGGTAACGTTTTTTCGTCTACTGCGAAACCGTGGTTTTGGCTGGTGATGCTGACACGGCCGCGGTATTGTTCGTCCAGCCCCAGGTCTTTGACGGGGTGGTTTGCACCGTGATGACCGAACTTCATTTTGAAGGTTTTTGCGCCACTGGCCAAAGCCATGATCTGGTGGCCCAGGCAAATACCAAAAGTGGGCACGCCAGTCTCGATGATCTCGCGCGTGGCCGCGATAGCGTAATCACAAGGCTCTGGATCACCAGGGCCGTTGGACAAAAACACGCCGTTGGGTTTGAGCGCCAACACCTCTTTGGCGCTGGTTTGTGCAGGCACGACAGTAACTTTGCAGCCGCGCTGCGCCAGCATACGCAAGATGTTGAACTTAACGCCAAAGTCGAAGGCCACTACATGGAATTTAGCTGCAGTTTGCTGGCCGTAGCCGGGCTTGCCATCGGCTCCAAACAACTGCCACTCAGTTTGTGCCCATTCGTAGGATTTATCTACCGAGACGACTTTGGCAAGATCAAGACCTGTCATTGACGGGGCAGATTTGGCGGCAGCCAGCGCTTTGTCGATAGTAGCTTGGGTAACTTCTTGTCCTGTTTTCAGACCGACGATCGCGCCGTTTTGCGCGCCGTGCGTACGCAGGTGGCGGGTCAGCTGGCGGGTGTCTATGTTGGCAATAGCGACGCAGTTTTGTTTCACCAAGTACTGTGCCAAGGTCATGTCAGCGCGAAAGTTGCTGGTGATCAAAGGCAAGTCTTTGATAATCAAACCAGCAGCGAACACTTTGCGCGACTCAATGTCTTGCAAGCTGATGCCGTAATTACCGATGTGTGGATAGGTGAGCGTGACGATTTGCTGGCAGTAGCTAGGGTCGGTCAAGATTTCTTGGTAGCCCGACATGGAGGTGTTAAAAACTACCTCGCCGACTGTTTGGTCAACAGCCCCAATCGAGGAGCCTACAAATACAGTACCGTCAGCAAGGGCGAGAATCGCGGGGGGATGGGCTGACTTCAAAGACAAAAGCACTGGGTTTTCTCCGTTTTTCTTCGGGTACGCCCTAGCGCTTCAAAACTCGAGACGCACTTTTGGGTAAAGGCGGCTTAAATCGTGTAGCTGTGCTTGGTGAAGTGGCTTTGAATGCGTAAGGCGTGGGGTGGATGCGGGAAAGCCACTGATTATAGCTTAGGGTGGATTTGTACTAGGCGTTGCCCCGTGCAAAATGGCCCGTCAAAAAGCAAATATTTTTTGTAGCAACGCACTACAGGTGGGCCGTGCCGCTGGCATGCAGGCAAATGGCTGCAGCGGCGGCTACGTTGAGTGATTCTTCGCCACCTGGCTGCGCAATACGCACATGCAAGCTGGCTGTTTGCACTAACTGGGCGCACACGCCCTGCCCTTCGTGGCCTAGCGCCCAATTTAGCTGCTCAGGCAGCTCTTTTTTCAATAGCAGATCATGCAAAAACTGGCCTTGGTGACTACTGGTGACGGCCATTGGCAGCCGCAGGGTAGACAAATCCTCGATGCTGGCTGATTCAACAATGTGCAAGCCAAAGTGTGCGCCCATGCCCGCGCGCACCACCTTGGGCGACCACAGGGCTACGCTACCTTTGAGCGCAATGATTTGCTTGAACCCAAAAGCCGCGGCACTGCGCAAGATGCTGCCTGCATTGCCTGGGTCTTGCAGCCGGTCCAAGATCACGGTAACTGCTGCTGTCTGGACAGCACTGCCACTGGGCAAGTCGCAGACAAACCCCATGCCCGCTACAGACTCCAAGCCGCTGATCTCCTGCATCAAAGCATCAGAAATTACTATGTTTTTAATAGCTGCTTGAGCAGTATTTACCTGGGTTACTGACGCTTTTGATTCAGAAATAACGGCTACAGAGGGACTAAAACCACGTGCCAGGTACGCGCTGCATAAATGTTCGCCTTCGATCCACACGCGGCCTGTTTTTCTGTAAGCAGTGCCGTCAGCGGCCAGTTTGCGCAGCTCTTTGATCAGCGGATTGTCGCGCGAGGTGATGACTGCAGGGGCTGTCATGCTGCACTTTTAAGCGTGGCCCGCTCGATGGCCTGGCGCACGGGTGCAAAGCTTTTGCGGTGCACGGCGCATGCACCGTGCGTGGTGAGCGCTGCCATGTGCACGGCCGTACCGTAACCTTTATGGCTGTCAAACCCGTAGTGCGGATACTGGGCATGCAAGTCGGCGCATTGCCTGTCGCGGGTGACTTTGGCGATGATAGACGCAGCCGAGATGGCTTGCACCTTAGAGTCACCTTGCACTATGGCCTCGGCTAGAACGTCCAATTGCGGGATGCGGTTGCCGTCTACCAGTACCAAGGCAGGCTTTAAGCGCAGCTGGGCTACAGCGCGCTGCATGGCCAGCATGGTGGCTTGCAAAATGTTCAGCGTGTCGATTTCAGCCACGCTAGCCTGACCGACGCCTACGCACAAGGCTTTGGCACGAATTTCGTCGTAGAGTTTGTCACGCTTGAGTGCGGTGAGTTTTTTAGAATCAGCCAACCCTTTAATGGGGTTTTTATCGTCCAAAATAACCGCGGCAGCTACCACGCAGCCTGCCAGAGGGCCGCGGCCTGCTTCGTCCACACCAGCCACCAAGCCGGGCACGTCCCACAGCAAAGATACTTGTTCCATCACCAAAGATTGAGTGGTCTTGGCGTTTTTGGTGCTGAGCTTGGCCCTGGGCCCAGGGCTGGGGCTAGGCTTGGCTTTAGCGGGAGATAACTTGGGCGATGGCATAGGTGGCTAGCTGGGCAGTGTCGCGTTGCAGTTCGGTGTGCAGCGCAAAAAATCGGTGTTCTAAAGCACGTATTTTCTCAGGTTGTGCCAGCCAGTCCAAAACAGCTTTGGACAATGCTTGCGGTGTAGCGGCGTCTTGCAAAAATTCGGGCACAACAAACTCGTTGCACAAAATATTAGGCAGCCCCACCCAAGCTTGCAGTTTTTTACGCTTCATCATCTGCCAGCTTAACCAGTGCATGTTGTAGGCAATCACCATGGGGCGTTTGAACAGCGCGGCCTCCAGCGTGGCTGTGCCACTGGCAATCAGCGTCACGTCGCACGCTGCCAGCGCGGTGTGCGATTGGCCGTCCAGTAGCTGCACAAGATCTGCTAGGCCTGCGCGCTGGGCATGGGCGGCAATAACATTTTTTAAACTGGGTACGCAGGGTACTATGAATTTAATAGCTAGTTGAGCAGTATTTATAAGGGCCACAGCCTTAAAAAATATCTCACCAAGGTACTGCACCTCCGACTGGCGGCTGCCGGGCAACACCGCTACAACATGGTCGCTTGCAGCTAAGCCCAGCGCTTGCCGTGCCGCTGCGCGGTCTGGCTGCAGCGGGATAACATTGGCCAGCGGATGGCCTACATAGGTGGCGGCGATGCCTGCTTGGTCATACAGAGGTTTTTCAAACGGAAAAATGCACAGCACATGGTCTACTGCTTGGCGAATTTTTTCCAGTCGCTCAGCGCGCCACGCCCATATGCTGGGGCTGACAAAATGCACGGTTTTCACACCGCGTGATTTAAGCTGAGTTTCTAGCCACAGATTAAAGTCGGGTGCATCAATCCCAATAAACACATCGGGCGGGTCAGCCAGAAGGCGCTGTAACAGCTGTTTGCGGATCCCCGCTATCTCGCGGTAGTGGCGCAATACCTCTACATAGCCACGCACGGCCAGCTTGTCGCTGGGCCACAGCGCGTCAAAGCCGCGCCGCTGCAGCTGTGCTCCACCAATACCATAGGCCTGCACCTGCGGCCAACGTTGTTGTATGCCATCTAGTAACAACCCCCCCAACAGGTCGCCCGAGGCTTCGCCAGCTACCATGGCAATGCGCAATGCAGCTTGGGACATAAGATGTAAATAGTTTAGGCTTGGAGCATTTTAAATATGCGCTGCCTAGCGCACAATGCCGCGCTCGGCCGACACCTGGGTCAAAAACCCGGTCATCAGCTGCACATCGGCTAGCGCTTCTGGGTGACTGTTGGCTAGGTCCTCGATCTTGGCTATTGCAGCCGCCAGAGAAAGATCTTCACGGTACAGCGCCTTATGCATGGCCTTGACCGCGCTGATACGCTCTGCACTGTAGTTCTTGCGGCGCAGGCCTTCCAGGTTCATGCCGCGTGCAGCCGCTGGCTGGCCTTGGCACATGACAAACGGCGGTAAATCAGCCAGCACCATGGATGCGATGGACGTCATGCTGTACGCGCCAATATGCACAAACTGCCGCACCATGGTGCAACCACCCAAAATAACAAAATCATCTACCACCACATGGCCAGCCAGCTGCGTATTGTTGGCAATAATTGTGTCGTTGCCTACCACACAGTCGTGCGCCAGGTGCACATAGGCCATCAGCCAGTTGCGGTCACCCACGCGGGTAACGCCGCCGCCGCCAGGCGAGCCAATATTAAAAGTGCAAAACTCTCGAATGGTGTTGCCATCGCCAACGACCAGCTCACAAGGCTCGCCCGCATACTTTTTGTCTTGCGGTATGGCCCCCAGTGATGTGAACTGAAAAATTTGGTTGTCTTTGCCAATGGTGGTGTGGCCTTCAATCACCGCATGTGGCCCCACGGTGCTGCCGGCGCTGATTTTGACATGCGGGCCAATAACGCAGTAAGGTCCTACTTTGACCGAGCTGTCTAGCTGCGCACGGCTGTCAACCAGTGCGGTGGAGTGAATCAAACTGCTACTCAATTTAGCTGCCTTAGTGTCGTGTTATCCAGCATAGTAGTTTCATCAAGCCACTACGCGCATGGTGCACATCAACTCGGCGTCTACTGCCAGTTCTGTCCCCACCATAGCTTGCGCTTTGAACTTGTAAATACCTGCTTTGGAGCGCTCCAGTTGCACGTTCAATAGCAGCTGATCTCCGGGCTCTACCGGTCTTTTAAATCGTGCACGGTCAATACCAGCAAAATAATAAACCGATTTATCGTCTGGAACCTGGCCCAGCATATCGAAAGACAGCAGTGCAGCAGCCTGCGCGAGAGCTTCGATCATCAGCACACCTGGCATCACCGGGCGGTGTGGAAAATGCCCCTCGAAGAAAGGCTCATTGATGGTCACGTTTTTCAGCGCTTTGATCGACTTGCCTTTGTCGAGTTCTAGCACACGGTCTACCAGCAAGATCGGGTAGCGGTGCGGCAGTTGCTTCAAGATTGCGTAAATGTCCATCATGGTATTTATTTTTCTAAAATTTATTTGCTGGTCGATATATTCATCGCCAACTCAATTGCTTTGACGCGTTCACGCAGCTTGTGCAATTGTTTGAGTGAGGCGGCATTTTTTTCCCAGCTTGTATTGTCGTCGATAGGAAACAAACCAGTATAGTTGCCTGCTTTGGTGATGGACCGCGTGACCGTGGTAGAGGCAGAAATATGCACATGGTCGGCCACGGTTAAATGCCCCAGCACTATAGCGCCTCCACCCAGCGTGCAGTGCGCCCCAATAGTGGCGCTGCCCGCCACCCCTACACAACCGGCCATTGCCGTGTGCTTGCCAACACGCACGTTATGGCCAATTTGAATCAAATTATCCAGCTTTACGCCGTCTTCAATGATGGTGTCGTCCAGCGCCCCGCGGTCAATGCAAGTGTTAGCGCCGATCTCAACGTCATCACCAACGCGCACAGCGCCCAACTGGGCAATTTTTTCCCACGCACCACCACGCGATTTGTCGGGTGCAAAACCAAATCCATCCGCACCAATGACTACGCCGCTGTGCAGCACGCAACGCTGGCCCACTATGCAATGCTCGCCCACAGTCACGCGCGATTTTAAAACAGTGTGCGCACCAATGCGCGCGCCTTGCTCCACCACACACAACGGTCCAATGCTGGCACTGGGGTCAACCCATGCGTCCGCATGCACCACTGCGCTGGAGTGCACGCCTGCAGGTGTTGTATGCCGCATATTGAGCTGCCACCACTGAGTTAAACGTGCAAAGTACAGATAGGGATCGGCAGTTTCAATGCACGCACCACGCTGGCGTGCGGTGGGCGAAAATTCTGGTGAAGCTATGACGCAGCCCGCTAGGCTGGATTGCAAGAATTCAAGGTATTTGGGATGGCTGAAAAAGGCTATGTCAGCAGGCCCTGCTGATTGCAATGGTGCCAAGCGGTTGATGACCAGGGCACCAGACCCCTGCAAATTGCCGCCTAGCGCATCGACAATCTGGGACAGCGTAGGCGACACCACGTCCTCCGGCGTACTTTAATTACTTAACAGCGTTAAGTGCTTTGATGACTTTGTCGGTAATGTCATGCTTGGGATTGATGTAGACCGCCTCTTGCAGCACCAAGTCATATTTTTCAGCTTCAGCTACCTGTTTAACTATGCGGTTAGCGCGCTCTAAAACGCCTTGCAATTCTTCGTTTTTACGCGAATTCAAATCTTCTTGAAACTCACGGCGTTTGCGCTGAAGATCGCGGTCTTGTTCTACCAGCTGTTTTTGGCGCGTACTGCGTTGGCTTTCTGCCAGCGTGGGAGATTCGCGTTCAAATTTTTCTGTGGCGGTTTTCAGGGTATTGCCACTGTCTACAATTTCTTTTTCGCGTTTGGCAAACTCAGCTTCCAGCTTGGTTTGTGACGCTTTGGCAATATTAGCCTCGCGGAAAACACGGTCTGTACTAACAAAGCCAACGCGAAACTCCTGCGCGCTGGCAGCGGTACACAGCATGACTGCCGCAAATCCAGCAGCAATAGCAAAATTACGGGTTAAGTTCTTCATTAGAAAGAGGTTCCAATCTGAAATTGTATTTTCTGTATTCTATCGCCTGGAAACTTGCGAATAGGTCTAGCGTAGGCCAAACGTAGCGGCCCTACAGGCGAAACCCAGCTTATTCCCAAACCTGTCGACACGCGCGTACTGCCAAAGTCGTATTTGTCTAATTCACCAAATACATTGCCTGCATCTACAAATCCGAATATACGCAAGCTTCGGTCGTTACCAACGCCTGGGAAAGGCGCCAGTAACTCTATGTTACCTATTATTTTCTTGGCCCCACCAATGTAGGAACCCGTCACGTCGCGTGGACCCAAACTGCCTTGGTCAAATCCTCGCACCGAACCCAAGCCACCTGCGGTAAAGTTTTTAAACACTGGGAAGGCACGGTCCGACAGGCCTTTGCCCCAACCAATCTCGCCGTTGAAAGCCAGCGTAAATTTCTTGTTGATAGGGTAGAAATACTGGCCTTGGTACGAGCTGCGCAGGTAACGTGCATCACCTGCGATGCCCCATTCGCCATTCACTCGCTGGTACACGCCAGAATTGGGTGATAGGGAGTTATCGCGCGAGTCGCGTGCCCAGCCGATGGTCAAAGGAAAATTGGTGCTGGAATAACCGAATTCGTTGGCATAGGCCAGATAGGCAGCAGGAATATTGGTGCCGGGTTTGATTTTGGTATTTTCAACGCCGCCACCAAAAAACACTGTGTCCAACTCCGTAAATGGAATCCCAAAGCGCAAGCTGGCTCCCGTAGTGACCAGCTGATAGTCGCCTCCGTTTTGGTTCAGCGGCTTGGTGCTGCGGTAGTACACGTCTACGGCGCGCGACACGCCGTCGTTGGTGAAATAGGGATCGACACTGCTGATGGACAGCTGGCGGCTAGATTTTGAAGTGTTGACATCAACACCTAAATAAGTACCCGTGCCAAAAACGTTTTCCTGAGCGATTTTGAACTGAAGCGACAGTTTCTCAGCGCTAGAGAAACCTGCGCCTAGCTGCAAATTACCGGTGGGCTTTTCAACCACAGTCACGATCAGATCAATCTGGTCTGACGCACCCGGCACGTCTACGGTCTCCACGTTGACTTCTTTGAAGTAGCCTAAACGGTCAACGCGATCCCGCGAAAGTTTAATTTTGTCACCGTCGTACCAGCTCGATTCAAACTGGCGAAATTCACGCCGAATAATCTCGTCACGGGTGCGCACATTGCCACCAATATTGATCTTGCGCACGTAAGCGCGGCGCGAAGGGTCAGCTTGAATGACAAAGCTCACGCGATTGTTCACCCGATCTATTTCAGGCTTGGCCTGCACTTGGGCAAACGCATAGCCGAAGGTGCCGAAGTAATCGCTGAATGCTTTGGTCGTTTGTGCCAGCTGCTCTGAGTTGTACGGTTCGCCGGGTTTGATGGTGATGAGTGTTTTAAATTCATCATCACGATTGAGGAAGTTGCCCTCAAGCTTGATGCCAGACACATAGTAACGTTCACCTTCGGTGATGTTGATCGTCAAAGTAATATCTTGCTTGTCGGGCGAAATAGCCACTTGGGTTGAGTCGATCTTGAACTCTAGATAACCCCGCGTCAGGTAGTAAGAGCGCAAAGCCTCTAAATCAGCGTTCAATTTGGTACGGGCATAACGGTCGCTCTTGGTATACCAGCTCAGCCAACCGCTGGTGTCTTGGTCGAACAGCCCCAACAGCGTACTTTCGCTAAATACCTTAGTACCCACCACGCGAATTTCCTTGATCTTTGCAACATCGCCTTCTGTCACATTGAAGTTCAAATTCACGCGGTTGCGCTCAATCGGTGTGACGGTAGTGACGATCTCCGCGCCGTACAAACTGCGATTGATATACTGCCTTTTAAGCTCTTGCTCAGCGCGGTCAGCCAATGCTTTGTCAAACGGCCGGCCTTCGTTAATGCCGACCTCGCGCAGTGACTTGGTCAAAGCCTCCTTGTCGAATTCTTTGGTACCGGTAAAGCTCACGTCGGCCACCGTAGGGCGTTCTTCCACAATCACCACCAGCACGTTGCCTTGCACGTCAATACGCACGTCTTTAAACAGGCCCAAGGCAAACAGGGATCGAATGGCAGCCGATCCTTTGTCGTCGCTGTACGCTTCTCCCACGCGAAAAGGAAGTGATGCGAATACCGTGCCAGGCTCTACCCGCTGCAGACCTTCCACACGTATGTCACTGACTGTAAACGGCTCGACTGCCCAAGCATTGGCCACAAAGGCCAATGCGGCCAGCGCACACGCTGAGCGGTTTGACACATACTTCATTTGATTTTTCATAGTCCGATCAATACTTTGACTTGGTGCATGCCTGTAGCAAAGTACCATTAAAAAAACTGCTTGAGCAATCTGCCCACATCGTTAAAGAGTGCAACGCCCATCATGGCAAACAATATGGCCACGCCGCCGCGCTGCAGCCGCTCCAGCCACAATTGCGTCACTTCTTTGCCTGTGACAGCCTCCCATAGATAATACATGAGGTGTCCACCGTCCAATACCGGCAATGGCAACAAGTTCAGTACGCCTAAACTGACACTGATCAGTGCCAGAAACAGCAGATATTGCACCAGTCCCAAACTGGCAGATTTGCCAGCCACGTCGGCAATCGTGAGGGGGCCACTTAAATTTTTAAGTGAGGCTTCGCCTATAACCATTTTGCCCATCATGCGCAGGGTAAGCGCTGATATTTCCCATGTTTTAACCACGCCGCGCCACAGGCCGTCTAGCGGCCCATAACGTATATCCACCATCTCAGGGGGTGAGCCCACATAAGCCCCAATTTTGCCCACCCACAGTGCGCCTTCTTTACTGGCAGCGGGTGTTACGTCAAGCGACACATTTTTGCCCTGTCTTTGCACTAGCCAGGTTTTTTGAATTGGTGATGCACCTTTCACGCTTGCGCGAATAGCGTCTCGCAACTGGGTACCATCGGCCATGGCAACACCGTCAATACTGAGCACCAGATCGTCCTTGAGCAGACCCGCTGTTGCGGCTGCGCCGCCTGGCACCAGCTCGCCAATGGACGCCAGCGTCCATGGTGCTCCCACGCCAATTTTGCGAAACATTTGTGCGTCGGCTTCCTGCACATCAAGGCTGGCCAGCGGCAGAGTGATTTCGCGGCCCTCATTGCCTTGTTTGGGCATCACCAGCAAAACAACATTTTTCTTGTCCAATGCGCCTTGCGTGGTCAGCCAGCGCACATCTTCCATCGACTCTACTACCCGCAGTGTGTCGCCTGCAAAACCTGCTTGCTGCACCTCCTCGCCACCGCGCAAACCTGCTTGGTAGGCCAGCGAAGACATTGGTGGGCTGGCCAAAATAGCGCGCGGCTCCTGCCCGCCTATCCAGCTGACCACTGCGTACAGCAGCACGGCCAATAGCAAATTAGCCAACGGGCCTGCCACCACAATGGCGGCGCGAGATTTGAGCGGCTGCGTATTAAACGCTGCGTGGCGCTGCTCAGGCGGCACCGGTGCTTCACGCTCATCGAGCATTTTGACGTAGCCACCCAGGGGAAACATAGACAACACAAACTCGGTGTCCTGTCCGGGATGCTGCTTTTTGGGTTTCCATGTCAGAAGGGGTTTGCCAAAGCCTACCGAAAATCGAATGACCTTCACCCCACATGCCACGGCCACGCGGTAGTGCCCATATTCGTGGATCGCAATCAATACAGCCAATGTAAAAATGAAAGAAACTAAAGTCAGCATGACTGTCCTTGGAGTGTGAGAACAAACTTGTGGGCGGCGGCACGGCTGGTGGCGTCAATCGCCAATAAATCGCCTAAGTTGGCAGGTTTGGACGGCAAGACCTTACTTAAAGTTTCCAAAATGACGGCATGGATATGGTTGAAGCGGATCTTTCGGTCCAAAAACGCCTGCACTGCCACCTCGTTCGCCGCGTTCAGTACGGCAGTAGTGCCCTCTGGCGCACGCATAGCGTGCCAAGCCAGCAGCAGGCCAGGAAAGCGCAAGGCATCAGGTGCCTCAAACGTCATCGCGCCCACCGCCCGCCAGTCCAGCGGCTGCGCTCCACTGGCCATGCGCTCTGGGTAACTAAAACCATAGGCGATAGGCACACGCATGTCGGCATTGCCCAACTGCGCCACCACCGAGGTGTCGTGGTATTGCACCATAGAGTGGATGATGGACTGCGGGTGCACTACCACTTCGATTTTTTCTGGCGGCATGCCAAACAAATAATGCGCCTCTATCACCTCCAGCGCCTTGTTCATCAAAGTAGCTGAATCAACGGATATCTTGCGGCCCATATCCCACGTGGGGTGTGCCACGGCTTCTTCGGGGGTAATGGCATTGAATGTACTAATGTCACGGGTGCGAAAAGGGCCACCAGAGGCTGTCAGAATAATTTTCTCTACCCTGCTGGCCCACGTATTGCGCTGCTCTGGCAGGCTTTGGAATACCGCAGAATGTTCGCTGTCGATCGGCAGCAAAGTAGCGCCGCCCTGCACTACCGCTTGCATGAACAAAGCGCCTCCGACTACCAAGGCTTCTTTATTGGCCAATAGCAAACGCTTGCCTGCGCGCGCTGCCGCCAAGCTGGGCGCCAAGCCAGCCGCGCCCACAATAGCGGCCATCACAATATCGGTTTGACCGCAAGATGCTACATTTTCAATAGCTGCTTGAGCAGTATCTACCTGGGTTTTTAATGATTTTTCTCTGATTTTTTGGGCTAGCAAGTGCCCTGCAGCGGCATCTGCCATCACCGCCACTTGGGGTCTGAACTGCTCGCACTGGGCCAGCATCTCGTCCACATTGGTGTTCGCTGTCAGTGCAAACACCTCGTAGCGATCAGCATGCCGTGCCACGAAATCAAGTGTATTTTTACCCACCGAACCTGTGGAGCCTAATACGGTAACGCGTTGTTTAGTCATTAATGCTTTTAGCAGCCAAGCCAGGTCAATTTAAGCGAGCAGTGACCATAACATCATCGCCAATGGCAAGGTAGGCAGCAGGGCGTCTACCCGGTCCAGCACACCGCCATGGCCGGGCAGCAGCTGGCTGGAATCTTTGGCACCTGCACTGCGCTTGACCAGCGACTCTACCAAATCCCCCACCACACTCATCGCACATAGAAATAACAAGGCCAATGCCAACAACCACAGGCCATGCTGGGCCAAACGGGTGTACAGACTAGGCACTGCGATGCCCCAAGCAGTGTCAACCGCCATCCACACACCCGCCACCACCAAAACGCCCACCATGCCGCCCCAAACGCCCTCCCAGCTTTTGCCGGGGCTGATATGAACCGCCAGCTTGCGCCTGCCAAAAGCACGGCCTGCAAAATAGGCAAACACATCTGCGCCCCACACCAGCACCAAGATCGACAACAGCAAATTAATGCCTACCACGCGCGCTTGGGCTACGGCCAGCCAGGCCAGTGTCAGCGCCAGCACGCCACCGACCATGCGCATCCAGCGGTGCATGCGCGGCCACCCTGCCACGCCGCGCTGCAGCAGCAGCGCGCCCAGCAGCACCCACACGCAGCCCGCCAGTATCCATAGCGTAGGGGTGCTGCGGTAGGGCAGGCCTAGCCGCCACGCTACGGCGCACAGCGCAGCACAGTCCAGTGCCACCCACCATGACGCTTTTTTGCTATAGCCGTTAAGCTGACCCCACTCCCACGCTGCCAGCACCATCAAAACAAGCGCCACCAGCATCAACCACTCTGGTTGCGCGGCAAACAATGCAGGCAGCAAAATAGCCAGTAACACCAGTGCGGTGATGATGCGCTGTTTAAGCATGGCTTAAGGTTTGCTTCAGTTTTATTCAGGCAGCACTGGCGCGAAGCCTGGGTTGCACTGCAGGCTGTGTGCTTTGCACGGCGCCTGCGCCCAACTGCTCGGTGGTTTTGCCAAAACGTCTTTCCCGGCTGGCGTAGTCGGCCAGTGCAATATCAAGCGCAGCCTCGTCAAAATCAGGCCACAAGGCGTCTGTGAAATGCAGTTCGCTGTAGGCACTTTGCCAAAGCAAAAAATTGCTGATGCGGTGTTCGCCGCCGGTGCGGATCACCAGATCAGGGTCGGGCACATGGGCCAGCGCCATCGCTTGGCTGAGATTGTCTTCAGTGATGGGCAATCCATCCGCTACTAATTTGCTAGCTGCTTGCGCAATATCCCAGCGGCCTCCATAGTTAAAGCATACATTCAGCAAGATTCGCGTGTTGGCCTTGGTGTCAGCCTCGGCCTGGGCAAAACCACCGCGCACCTTGTCTGACATGCGGCTGCGGTCGCCAATAAAACAGATGCGCACGCCGCTGTCGTTCAGGGGTTGCACCTCACGCGCCAGTGCGCCTGCCAATAGCTCCAGCAAGCCTGAGACTTCTTCGTTAGGACGACTCCAGTTCTCGGACGAAAACGCAAATACGGTGAGTACCTTCACACCGCGGTCAGCGCAGGCGCGTACGCAGCGCCGTAACGACTCAACACCTTGCCGGTGACCTGCCACGCGGGGCAAAAACCGCTTGTTGGCCCAGCGGCCGTTGCCGTCCATCACGATAGCGATATGGTGTGGGATTTGCACGGTAGGCACGCGGGCAACGGTTTTTAGGCTGCGAAAGATATTCAAACCGACAAAATCTCTTTTTCTTTGTCTGCCACCAAGCGGTCTACATCGCCAATAAATTTATCGGTGACTTTTTGTGTGTCCGCCTCGGAGCGTTTTTGGTCGTCCTCGGAGGCCTCTTTGTCTTTCACCAGTTTTTTGATGCTCTCGTTAGCATCGCGGCGCAAATTACGAATCGCTATTTTGCTGCTCTCGCCTTCGTTGCGTACCAGCTTGGTCATTTCTTTGCGGCGTTCCTCGCTCATCGAGGGCATGGGCACGCGAATCAAGTCGCCCATAGACGCGGGGTTGACACCCAAGTCACTGTCGCGGATAGCTTTTTCAATCTTCGGGCCCATGCCCTTTTCCCACACCTGTACGCTGATGGTGCGCGAATCCAAGAGGCTGACGCTGCCCACTTGCGACAGTGGCACCATGGAGCCGTAGTACTCCACCATGATGCTGTCCAAAATAGCGGGGTTGGCACGCCCCGTGCGAATTTTGCCCAGGTTGTGCTTCAAGGACTCAATCGACTGAGCCATTTTGCCTTCGGTACTGGTTTTAATATTTGCAATACTCATGATCCAACTCCTGTCGTTATCCTATCTCTGGCGTAGCTTATGCTTTTTATCCCTGGTGCATTGCAAAGGTTTCAAACCTCTACACATGCACCAAGGTGCCCTCGTCTTCGCCCATCACCACGCGCTTGAGTGCGCCGTTTTTAAATATACTGAAAACACGGATGGGTAGCTTTTGATCTCGGCACAGCGCAAAAGCTGCCGCGTCCATCACGCCCAGGTTCTGCTGCATGGCTTGGTCAAAGGTGAGTTTACTGTAGCGTGTCGCTGCAGGGTCTAGTTTGGGGTCAGCCGTATAGACGCCATCTACTTTGGTGGCTTTCAGCACAATTTCAGCCCCAATTTCTGCACCGCGCAAAGCCGCTGCTGTGTCGGTGGTAAAAAACGGGTTGCCAGTGCCGGCTGCAAAAATAACTACTTTGCCTTCTTCCAGATATTGCAGTGCTTTAGGGCGTATGTAGGGCTCCACCACTTGTTCAATATTAATGGCCGACATCACACGTGCCGTCAGGCCTGCGTGGTTCATCGTGTCGCCCAAAGCCAGCGCGTTCATAACGGTGGCCAGCATGCCCATGTAGTCGGCAGTAGCGCGGTCCATGCCGACCGACCCACCCGCTACACCGCGAAAAATATTACCCCCGCCAATGACAACTGCCACTTGCACGCCCAGCTCGGTGACTTCCTTGATTTCTTGCACCATGCGCATGATCGTGGCGCGATTGATACCAAAAGCATCATCGCCCATCAACGCTTCGCCGGAGAGTTTTAACAAAATTCGTTTGTGCGCTGGCATGGGGTAGGCTTTCCTGGGCTGTTATTCAATAACTGTAATTATCAGCGATGTTAGGGCTGTTTTTGGGTGTAAAAAAAGCGGCAAATTTGCATTTGCCGCTTTTTAAGACAGAGCCTGTCAATTAACAGCGCATAAGCCTGGCTGCAGGGTGTTATGCGTACCCTGGCCCTGCCTTAATTTATGCAGCTTTGGCAGCAGCCACTTGGGCCGCTACTTCAGCGACAAAGTCGTCCACCTTCTTCTCAATGCCCTCACCCACCACGTACAGGGTAAAGCCCTTGACGGTAGTGTTGGCGGCTTTGAGCATTTGCTCAACGGTTTGCTTGTCGTTCTTGACAAAAGCCTGGTTCAGCAAAGCCACTTCTTTGAGGTATTTTTGTACCGAGCCTTCAATGCGCTTGGTGACGATTTCGGCCGGCTGGGTGGGCTTGCCTGCTGCGGTAGCAACGGCGGCGTCTTCGGCGGCTTTGGCAGCTGCTACGCTGCGCTCGCGCTCGATCAGCTCAGCTGGTACTTCGGCGCTGGTCAGCGACACGGGCTTCATGGCAGCAATATGCATGGCGGTGTCTTTGGCAGCGGTCATGTCGCCAGTGTGCTCTACCACCACACCGATGCGGGTGCCGTGCAGATAGGTGGCGACAGTACCTTCAAAGCGCTTGAAGCGGCGAAAAGACATGTTCTCGCCGATCTTGCCAACCAGGCCCTTGCGCACATCTTCCAGCGTGGGGCCAAAGCCGTCCGCGCTGTAGGCCAATGCACCCAAAGCTTCTACGCTGGCAGGGTTGTGGGCGGCGACCAATTGGGCGGCCGCGTTGCACAACGCTAAAAAGCTGTCATTTTTGGTCACGAAGTCGGTTTCGCAATTGACCTCAATCAGCGCTGTGGCGCTGCCTTGTGCGCCAGTGGCTACTACGCCCTCTGCGGTCACGCGGGCGCTGGCTTTGCCCGCTTTGTTGCCCAGCTTCACACGCAGGATTTCTTCGGCTTTGACCATATCGCCAGCGGCTTCGGTCAAGGCTTTTTTACATTCCATCATGGGGGCGTCGGTCTTGCCACGCAGCTCGGCTACCATGCTTGCGGAAATTGTTGTCATCATTGGTTCCTTTGATAATTATAAGAAAGGGGCTACTAGAGCCCCTTTACGGGCGTGCTTCGCGCAACCCTTTATTTACGCACTCGTTCGCATTCGTTGGAGTGCGTACTGCAGCGCGTGTAAAACTTCGCCCGATGGCGATCTGATAATTTAGGCTGCAGCGCCTTCGGCGACTTCTACAAACTCGTCCTTGCCAGCAACTGCCTTGACCAGCTCGTTTCCAGCGCTGGCACGACCTTCAAGAATAGCGTCTGCCACACCGCGGGCGTACAAAATCACAGCCTTGGATGAATCGTCGTTGCCTGGAATGATGTAGTCGATGCCTTCTGGCGAATGGTTCGAGTCAACGATACCGATCACGGGGATGCCCAGTTTGCGTGCTTCTTGCACCGCAATCTTGTGGTAGCCCACGTCGATGATGAACAGCGCGTCCGGCAGCGCTGGCATGTCTTGAATGCCACCAATGTCTTTTTCCAGCTTTTCCATTTCGCGGGCAAACATGAGTTGCTCTTTTTTGCTCATCGCGTCCAGGCCAGCTTCTTGCTGTACTTTCATTTCTTTCAGGCGCTTGAGAGAAATTTTGACCGTTTTAAAATTGGTCAACATGCCGCCTAGCCAGCGCTGGTTGACAAAAGGCACGCCTGCACGGTGCGCTTCTTCAACAATGGTGTCGCGGGCGGTACGCTTGGTGCCGACCATCAAAATAGTGCCGCGGTTAGCTGACAGCTGGCGCACAAACTTTAGTGCGTCCTCGAACATCGGCTGCGATTTCTCGAGGTTGATAATGTGAATTTTGTTGCGATGGCCAAAGATGTACGGTGCCATCTTGGGGTTCCAGAAACGGGTTTGGTGACCAAAGTGCACACCCGCGTCCAACATCTCGCGCATAGAAACTGCCATAATTTTTAACTCCAAAGGTTAGGTCTAAAATTCAGCTCGTTTTGCGGGCAATGGGCGTTAAAACTGTGTTTTAACTTGATAATCACTGCACGCAACACCTTGAATGAGCTGTTTTGCGTATGACTTTACTGATTGTTGCACTCCCAAATAGAGCTTGCAATTTTTTAGCAAAGCCTCTGATTATAGCATCGCATGTCACCCACTATTGAACCTACTACCACTGTACCTGTGCCTCTGCATCTACCTCTGCCCGATCCTGCTACCTTGCGTGCAGACTTGCACAGCACGCGCCTGCAAATAGCCCAAGGCCGCGCTAGCGCAAGCCATGAGATGGAGTTGTCTTTGCAGTTGGCGCAAAGCCGTGCCAACCAGCACACTTTTTTGCGCCTGAACGTTGACGAGGCACGCGCAGCAGCAGCAGCGTTTGACTTCATGCCATCTGCAGCAGCCCGTGCCCATCCTTTCCAGCCTGGCCAAGTACTGGCCGGGCTGGCCGTGTCCATCAAAGACCTGTTTGATGTGGCTGGCCAGGTGACCAGCGCCGGGTCGCGGGTGCTGGCCCGGGCAGCCCCCGCAGCGGCAGACTGCCCTGCAGTGGTGCGCCTCAAAGCAGCAGGCGCAGCGCTACTGGGCCGCACCAATATGGTGGAATTTGCCTTCTCGGGGGTAGGCACCAACCCCCACTACGGCACACCGGTGAACCCGTGCGACACGCGCGTGGCACGCATTCCGGGTGGCTCGTCTAGCGGGGCGGTGGTGTCGGTGGCCACAGGCGCAGCATTTATCGGCTTGGGGTCGGACACGGGCGGGTCGGTGCGCATCCCGGCGGCTTTGTGCGGGGTGGTGGGGTTTAAGCCGACGGCCCGCACAATACCCACAGCGGGTGCAGTGCCGCTGTCGACCACGCTAGACACGGTGGGCGTGATCACCCGGTCGGTACGCGACGCTGTTATCGCGTACGAGGTATTGTCAGGCTGCCGCGTGCCGACGCAACAAATCGACTTGCGCAGCGTCAAACTGGCCGTGGCCCGCACTGTCATGTTGGACAGCCTGGACAGCACCGTAACGCGCGCCTTTGAGCGCAGTCTGCAAGTATTGCGAGCAGCCGGAGCGCAAATTGACGAGATTGACCTGCGCGAGACCGGGGGTTTAAGCGCTGTACAAGCACGTGGGGGATTTTCTGGGGCCGAGGCGCAGGCCTGGCAGCGCGCACGCGGCCTGTGGCCTGCCCAGCGCGCAGCATACGACCCGCGTGTGGCACAGCGCCTGGCGCTGGCCGACAGCATGAGCGCCGCCGATTATGTGTGCCTGCAGCAGGCAAGGAGTGACTGGATAGACCGCATGGGCAGCGCCTTGGCACCCTATGCCGCCGTGCTGTCGCCCAGCGTGCCCATCGTAGCCGTGCCCATAGCCAGCGTAGCCCCCGCGCAGGGTCTAGACACAGCACAAGACGCGGCCTGCGATGCCGAGTTTTGGCGTGTTAACAACCTGCTGCTGCGCAACACCAGCGTAGTAAACATGCTGGACGGTTGCGCTATCAGTGTGCCCTGCCATGCACCCGGTGAACTGCCAGTGGGCCTGATGCTGTGGCACGGCGCCATGCAAGACCACGCTGTACTGCAACTGGCGCTGTGGGCCGAGGCCTGTCTGGCTAAAACCACCCACTAAACACTATAAATTTAATAGCTGCTTGAGCAGTATCTACGGCCTGAAAGCCATATTTCCTTATAAAAATAGCATGAAAATAGCCGTTATTGGCGCTGGCATTATCGGCGTGACCACTGCCTATGAACTGGCCTGCGATGGCCACCAAGTGACCGTGTATGAGCAGCGCAGTGCCGCCGCCGAGGTGGCCAGTTTTGCCAACGCGGGTGTGCTGGCGCCTGGCTACGTTACACCGTGGGCCGCGCCCGGCATGCCGTGGAAGGTAGCCCAGCAGCTGCTAGCGCCCCACGCCGCCGTGCGGGTAGGCCTGCCCTTATCGACGGCCGACATGGCATGGATGTGGCGGTTTTGGCGCGCCTGCCAGCTAGAAACTTACATTACCCACCGCGCCGCGCTACAAAAACTGGCCTTCTACAGCCTGGAACGTCTGCAAGCCATCACCGAGCAGCACCAGCTGGACTACGACCGCGCCGGTGGCTACATGGTGCTACTGCGCAGCGACAAAGATCACGCGATGGTGCAACCCAGCCTGCAGGTACTGGGCGACCTGGGCGTGCCGTTTGACCAGTTGGACGAGGCCACAGCCCGCACCATCGAGCCCGCCCTCAACCCCGACACCCATTTTTACGGCGCGGTGCACCTGCCCCAAGACGGCGTGGGCAACTGCCGCCAGTTTGCGCTGATGCTGAAAGACACCGCGCGGTCCATGGGCGTTGATTTTCAGTTTAATACCACGGTAACCCAGGTAAATCCTGCTCAAGCAGCTACGCTTTTTATAGTAAGCAGCTTACCCCATGCAGCGCAAACCCCACAACCCGTGCACTTTGATGCGGTCGTGCTGTGCGCGGGCACGGCCAGCGCACAGCTGTGCCAGCCGCTGGGCATCAAGCTGCCTATGGCCCCGGTGTACGGCTACTCGGTCAGCGCCCATGTGCGCGAGCCGCTGGACGCCCCGCGCGGCGCGCTGATGGACGAGCATTACAAAGTTGCCATCAGCCGCCTGGGCAACCGTGTACGCGTGGCTGGCAGCGCTGAGCTAGGCGGGCGGCCTGATGCCAGAAGCGCCAGCGCCCTGCGCACCCTGTACAAAGTGCTGCAAGACTGGTTTCCCGGCGCGGCCGTGCTGGGCCACGGTGTGCAAGAGTGGAAAGGCGCGCGCCCCATGCTGGCTGACCGGCCACCCATGGTAGGCGCCAGCGGTGTCCAGGGCGTGTGGCTGAACACCGGGCACGGCTCCAGCGGCTGGGCGCTCAGCTGCGGTAGTGCGCGTTTGCTGGCTGATGCTGTGCAGGGCGAGCCAGCAGCGATTGACGCAAGGCCGTATTTGCCTTGATGCGCGGCACATCGCGAAGAGAAATTATTTCTCTGGAACGGCTACCCATCTTTAGTGATTAGGGCTGAGCCGCGGGCAGCGCTGCAGTGCGACAAATCGATGCAATGCAAAGCACTGCAATGCAATACTTTGCAACAACTGAAGTGATGGTTTGGCAAATTAAATTATTCGACCACGGTTTGGTCAAACGCCCGCCTGGCCAGTTCTACCTGCGGTAGGTAGTCTTGTGTCCACATATGCAGCGCTCTGAAAGGCTCGTCCAGCGTGTGGCCTAACTCTGTGATGCGGTACTCCACCGCCAGCGGCGACGCAGGTATGACGCGCCGCGCCACAATGCCGTTGCGCTCCAGACGCCGCAGGCTTTGGGTCAGCGCTTTTTGGGTGATGCCCTCCAGGCTGCGTTTAACCATGTTAAAACGCAGCGGCCCACCTTTAAGCGCAGCAATGATCAATATGGACCACTTGTCTGCAATTTGGTCGAGCAATAGCCTGCATGGGCAGTCGGCAGCGCTGATAACCTGCTGGCGCGCACCGGCTGGGCTGGTGCGGGCTAGGCCGTGCGTTGCAGAGAATTCGGGTTGAGGCATACAGGTATCTTAGAGCCTACTTGGTGTCCTTACAGTATCTAATGGCATCTAGGTATAGAACGTATACTTTATTAAATCCCCTTTCGATCATTCTCGAAACCAACCCTAGCTGGAGCCTTTTTAAGTGTCAAACCCCATGCCAAACCACGTTACAAATCCCGTGTCAAATCCCATCCCAAACGTCTCAACTGACATTCTTTTTCAGCCCTTCAAGCTCAAGTCGCTCACGCTTAAAAACCGCATTGTCATGGCCCCCATGACACGGTCATTCTCGCCCCAAGGCGTGCCCGGCGAAAACGTAGCCGCCTACTACCAACGCCGCG
The DNA here is from genome assembly GCA_031386655.1 of Polaromonas sp. Taxonomy (GTDB): domain Bacteria; phylum Pseudomonadota; class Gammaproteobacteria; order Burkholderiales; family Burkholderiaceae_C; genus JAAFIP01. The sequence continues at coordinate 22,415 of JANNCO010000209.1, forward strand.
CCCAGGCTGATGTGGGTTTGATCATTTCTGAGGGCACCACCATCAACCGCCCCGCATCTCGAAACGACCCGGGTATCCCGTTTTTCCACGGCGAAGCGTCTTTGGCGGGCTGGAAGCGTGTGATCGACAGCGTGCACGCTGCAGGCGGCAAAATGGCCCCGCAGATTTGGCATGTTGGCTCTGCTGCCAGCCCCACCACCGACTGGGTGCCTCCTGTGCCGGTAGAAAGCCCCTCGGGCCTGTTTGCACCGGGCAAACCGCGCGGCCAGGCCATGAGCCTGGAGGACATTGCCGACACCATTGCCGCGTTTGCGCGCGCTGCGCTCGAGGCCAAGCGCTTGGGCTTTGATGTAGTGGAAATTCACGGCGCGCATGGCTATTTGATAGACCAGTTTTTCTGGGCAGGCACCAACACCCGCACCGACCGGTATGGTGGTGCCACGCTCAAAGAGCGCTCACGCTTTGCGGCTGAAGTAGTGAAAGCTGTTCGCCAAGCGGTGGGGCCAGACTACCCGATTATTCTGCGCGTAAGCCAATGGAAGCAGCAAGACTACAACGTTAAGCTGGCCGACACGCCCACCGCCATGGCCGACTGGCTGGTGCCGCTGGTCGAAGCTGGCGCAGATATGCTGCACTGCTCGCAGCGGCGGTTTTGGGAGCCCGAGTTTGCCACCGTCGATGGCGATGAGGGTTTGAACTTTGCCGGCTGGGCCAAAAAGCTCACTGGTGCGGCCACCATCAGCGTGGGGTCGGTGGGCTTGTCGGGCGAGGTGATGGACGCTTTTGCTGGCAAGTCATCGCAACCTGCCAGCCTGGAAAAATTGATCCACCGCATGCAACGCAATGAGTTTGACCTGATCGCCGTGGGCCGCGCCATTTTGAACGACCCACAGTGGGTGACGAAAATTCGCACCGGGGATACGCAAGGTTTGCGCGAGTTTAGCGCAGCGGATTTTGGGCAGTTGGTGTAGCACATACAACGCGTCAGGTTGTTTTTAAAAAAAGCCTGCTGGAATCACTTCCAGCAGGTTTTTTACATGTGTTTTAGGCCACTAATCCAGGTAAATCCTGCTCAAGCAGCTATTATTTTTATAGTACTAATTGAAAATACTTATTAGATACATGAAGCCATGGTGTGCTGGTGCCGTGGGTTCTGGTCTACCGGGCAATACCCGATGCAATCAGTAATTTGCAGCTTTACCACTGGTTAAGTTGGCAGACGCCTAGCGCCGCAGCTCGCCCGCCATGCTGGCCAAATCACCTGATTTGGACTTCATCGCTGCCATCAAACTGTCTGCCTCGTCTTGCAAAGTTTTTGAATCGGGGCCCAGCATTTCGCGCTCCAGGCGGTTGATGGTGCCGGGCAAGCTGGGCAGCTCGTCGGCTTCTTGCCCACCGTGCGGCTTGGTAGTGGGGCTGGTCAGGCCCTCTTGCAGTTGCGATACATCGGCTTGCGCCATGGCGCCACCCACCCAGGTGATGCGTTTGCCTTCTTCCATTTTGCGCAGCGCACGCATTGCGCGGCGCTCCAGGTCAGGCAGCAGAATACCAAATATCGGCATCCATGCCACCGCAATACGGGCAGTTTGCGCCAGCGGCGCACCGTGGCTGGCCAGTGAGATCATGCGGGTGAGAATTTTTTGCGACAGCCGATTGGCCAAGCCCGCGTCACGCGGCATCAGCACCATCACCGCAAAAGCATTAGGTGCCACGCGGCCCACAGTGTCTACCACCGAGATGCTGGACGATATGGCAGCTGCCAGCTGCACCATGCCGCCTTCAAAACCTTCCTGGCCGTAGCGTTCTTTCAGTTTCTCAGGGTCGCTGACTTTGATGTAGAAAAATGCCGCATAGGTCTGTTCAGACTTCATGCGCTGCACATTGCGCTGCTGCACCTGCTCAAAACCTTTGCGGCTGAGCAGGCCCGTCAGCACGTCGCGGCTGGGGGACGATTGGGCACGCGACATCACCGTGCGCCCTTGCCGGTACTGGCGCACTAAAACCCGCATAAACAGCATGGCGGCCATCACCGTGGCTGCAGCAGACCCTGTAAACGTGCTGTCGTCCTGCAGCAAGCCCATGTAGCTAGCCATCGGCAGCGCTATGGACAAGGCATACAGCAGCACCGGCGGCACGCAGGCGGGTGCGTGCGGGTGCTGGCGCAGCAAGGCCTGCCCCAAGATAGCCACCGCCAGCGCCACACTGCCCACCGCGAACAGCGGCACCATCAACACGTTTTCGCTACGGGTTAGATTGGATTTAAGCACTAGCGCAGCCAGCAAGACCACGCCTGCCCACAGTACAGACACTACCCACCAGCGCGGGGACTGCAAGCGCAAAGACAGTGCCATGGCGGTCACCCATGGAAACAAAGCGCACCAAGCTACTGCCGTGACAAATTTGGCTTGGTCATTGAATACAGCGCTGCTGGTCAGCATATAAATGCCTGCTATGCCACTGTTGGCAACCACCATCGCCACCAAAAACGATGCCATCACAGTAATCGACAAAAACCCCAAGCGCCCAAAACTCAGTGCTGCGGCTACACCTACCACGGCCATCAGCAAATTCAAACCCACCAACAGGCCAATGCGCAAGCTGGTGAGCATGCGCTGATCACGAAAACTGCTGGCACTTTGCAGCAAAACAGGCGCATCCAACAAGCCCAGGTGCGCGATTTCCGTTACGACATTCAGATTGCCTGGGCGCAGGGGTATGTCAAACGTGGGCTGGCGGTCGCTGTAAGCCCAAGCTGTCATGGGCAGCGTGTCCCCTGCAGAAGCCCTTGTCCAGGGTTCTTGCCCATAGCGGTAAGCCACATGCACGGCGTCCAGCCGCGGCATCATAAAGCTCAGGTTCATACCAGGGCCAAAACTGGTGAAGTTCATGTTCAGCCGTGACACCAAGCGCTGCCCCGGCTTGAGGGTCATTCGGTCGGGCACTGCAGTTGTTTTAAATTCAGCATCGGGGGTGTTCCACAGCTGGTCTGGATCAGACGCTTTGGTGTTGGGTAGTGCGCTGTCATTACCCACCCCAATCACTGCGGACTGCCACAGTTTGCGCATATCCACGCTGACGTGCGCGGCACTGCGCGAGAGCTGGGCAATGTCGGGCGTATTGAGTACCGGTACCACTGCGCTGGCACTGGTAGACAACCCTAGCGTTGCAAACGCCACCAAACCGCAGGCGTACTGACGCCAAGCGTGAAAAGGCCATGTGCCTACCATCTGGCGCACCGTGCCCAAGCAGTCATTTAAAAATCCAGCCCGCATACCAGCAATACCCACTCCCACTTGCTACACGCACATCCACACAAGGCGGCTTGGTGCAAAGTTACCTTATTTACATTCAGATATAAGCTATAAGTAAACATTTATCCTATTTTAGTACGTCAAGTCGCTAAACACCATAATCCATTTGGATGACACCGCACGTGATAAATATCACGAAAAGTAACTGTGCGCGTACCAACCGAACGCCAACGCACCGCTCAAATACCCGTTAGTGCATGCTTGGCTTTTGTACTTAGCTTTTATTGCTTGTGTTTGTGGGAGCTTGTGTTTGTGGGGGCTTGTGTTTGTTGTTCCAGTACGCGCACTGCTGCGGCGTGTGTCCCATGCCCAACGTACCTAGCGGCCCTTTATGGTTTGTCTTGGGACACACGCCACAGCAGCGCACTGGTAGTTGGCTGGGGTTTCGCTCGGTGATGGTCGCGGTAAATTAGATCCGTACTTGAGATCAGCAATTAATGTAGCTACCCATCTGCCAGCGACCATGCCCGTGGAGCGCAGCAACGTTCGGTGTGCCTATGACAAACAGTAAAGGGCCGAAGGTCCGTTTGGCATGGGCATGCCGTGCGGTGCTGCGTGATTGCGAGGTGCCAGAAAAGTAACAGGACAACGAACCGTGCGGTGTTGCGTGACCGCTAGGTACTAGGATAGTAAAAAACCAACGAACCGGAAGCGATGCTGTGTGACCGCGAAATACTCTGCCATAGCCCAGCTAAGCAACCCTCACCTTAGTCCAGTCCGTAACGCACACTACGCAAACAGCCGTACCGCCCGCTGCGCAATCACCCCGCCATGTTCCTGCACAAAATGCCCTGCACCCGGTAGCAACATGG
>JANNCO010000325.1:0-14118 GCA_031386655.1 Polaromonas sp.
GTGTGATCAACCCCACGCCGACCGGGCTGTGCTGGCCTTGGTACAGTCGTGGCTGTAAAGAACATATGACATTGCTTATAGAATCGCTGACCAAACGCTATGGCGACACAGCCGTGTTTGCCAACGTGTCGCTTAGCGTCAAAGCGGGCGAGTTTATCGCTATCGTAGGCGAGTCGGGTGTGGGCAAATCTACCTTGCTCAATTGCATGGCGGGGCTAGACAGCTGGGACGCAGGCAGCATCCACGTAGGCAGCGCAAATTTAGGCCACATGAGTGCTGAGCAGCTGGCCGTGTGGCGCAGGCAAGCAGTGGGTTTTGTGTTCCAAGCCTTTCATGTGCTGCCGCATTTAGATGTAGCGCAAAACGTGGGCTTGCCGCTGATGCTGTTGCAGCAGCCAAAATCTATCATTGACGAACGCGTGGCCCACATGCTGGAGGCAGTGGGTTTAAAAGACTTGGGCGCGCGCCTGCCACAGCAGCTATCGGGTGGGCAACTGCAGCGCGTGGCCATAGCGCGCGCCATGGTGCACCGCCCGCCGCTGGTGCTGGCAGACGAACCCACTGGCAACCTCGACCCCACCACCGCGGCCCGCACGATGGACGCCCTGGTGGCACAAACACGCCAGCACGGCGCATCACTGGTGCTGGTCACCCATTCTGAGGCAGCCGCAGCACGGGCCGACCGCGTGCTGCATTTAACAGCGCAGGGTATTGCAGCATGAACCGTTTGACACGTTCGCGTGGTGATTTCACCTCCAGTTCAAATTTAAGCTGGAGTTTGAATCTGCGTGCATTGTTGATTGCTATTGCCCTGTTTGGCGTAGAGCTCAGTATTGCCACGGTGTTTCGCCACATTGGCTGGTTACGCGGTTTTGTAGGCGATGCACTGGCTGTGGTGTTTGTTTACTATGGCTTTAAAAGCTTTGTACGTGCACCCGCACTGTGGCTGGCCGCTGCAGCACTGCTGGTGGGCTATGGCGTGGAGTTGTCGCAGTACATTGCGCACACTGTGGGCTGGAAAATCAGCCATCCTGCGCTGCGCATTATTGTGGGCAGCACGCCTGACTGGTGGGACATAGTGGCCTACACGGCAGGATTTTTTGCAGTGCTGATGATGGAGCGCTTACCTGGCAGGCGCGGCAGAACTTGGAGCGTTGCGTCATGATGCTATTGGGCCTATTTGCAGCGCCGCTGGCTCAGCCTGAAAGCCGCTGGCTGGGCTGATAACAACGCCGCGTCAACGCAACAACCTATGCTATTGCTTCAACTACTAGGCACTTTCTCGTGGCGCGAGGTGTTGCACCATCCGTGGCGCAGTGCGGCGGCCGTGGTGGCCATCATGCTGGGCGTGGCACTGGCGTTTGCGGTGCATTTGATCAATGCCAGCGCTTTAAGTGAATTCTCCAGCGCGGTGCGTTCAGTTAACGGCCAGCCCGACCTGGAACTGCGTGCCAGCAGCGGCAACTTGGATGAAAACTTGTATGCCCGCGTAGCGCAGCACCCCAGCATAGAAGTAGCCAGCCCGGTGCTGGAGGTAAGCACGTACGAGCTAACTGCCGATGGGCAAAAGCAGGCCATCAAAGTTGTGGGCATCGACGTGCTGGTGGCAGCGCAAATGTCACCAGCACTGCTGCCAATGCCAGGGGGCAGCCAGCGAACCAGTGCCAATACATCGGGCGCAGCGTCGGCTGCTTCATCAGATGTGGCAACAGGTGCAGCGCCCAGCACAGCAGCCAGTGGTGACAGCCGGTTTAATTTTTTCCTGCCCAATTCGGTGTACCTCAACGCTGCTGCCAACAAGCTGAACCGCTTGTCACCCCAGAATCCTTCATCGCAAGACCCTTCCACGCCCATCATTGTCAATGTGCTCACTGGCTTGCGTACAGCACAGCTCACTGCCAGGGGCAGCGTGGCTGCAGGCGGCGGCCCGCTAGCGGTGATGGACATTGCCGCTGCGCAAGACATGTTTGGACTGCAGGGGCAAATCACCCGCATCGACCTGCGCCTGGCCGCAGGCAGCGACAAAGCCACCGTGCTGCGTGAGCTGGCAATGCCCGCCAACGTGCAAGCCCAGGCACCGGGTGATGCAGAGCAACGCATCAGCAACCTTTCGCGTGCTTACCGGGTCAACATGACGGTGCTGGCGCTGGTGGCGCTGTTTACCGGTGCGTTTTTGGTCTTCTCGGTATTGTCGCTGAGCGTGGCCAAGCGGGCGCAGCAAATGGCGCTGCTGGGTGTCTTGGGCCTCGCAGCGAGGCAACGCCTGCAACTGGTACTGCTAGAGGCCGCAGCACTGGGCGTGGCAGGCAGTGTGCTGGGCTTGCTGCTGGGCACTGCTCTGGCAGCGCTGGCACTGCAGTTGCTGGGGGGTGATTTGGGCGGCGGTTATTTTGCAGGCAGTGCGCCCACGCTGCAATGGGCTGGCTGGGCAGCAGGGGTGTACGGCGCGCTGGGTGTGGCAGCGGCCATGGTGGGCGCGTGGTGGCCCGCGCACGCAGCGCGCAGCTTGCCCCTGGCGCAAACGCTCAAGGGCTTGGGCACTGCGGCGCGGCGTGGGCGAGGCGTGTGGCTTGCTCTGCTACTAGTAGCTGCAGGCGCAGGTTTAACCTTGACTCCGCCTGTTTTTGGTATTCCGCTGGGGGCATACGCCGCTGTGGCACTGCTGCTGGTAGGGGGTATTGGTTTGCTGCCGCCGCTGGTAGCGCTGGCGTACGACCGCATTGCGCCGCTGGTGGCCACGCGCGCCTTGCCTATGCTGGCGATTGAGCGCGCGCGCCGCGTGCGCGAGACTGCAGCAGTGGCTGTGAGCGGTGTGGTGGCAGCGCTCAGCTTGGCAGTGGCCCTGACGGTGATGGTGGCCAGCTTTCGCAATTCGGTGATGCAGTGGCTGGACGTTGTGCTGCCCGCACCGCTGTATGTGCGCACTGCAGGCAGTAGCGCTGCGGGCCAGGTGATTAACTTCTCCAGCGCGCAGGTGCAAACCATCAGCGCCCTGCCCGGCGTGGCGCGTGTAGCAGGTATTCGCACTGTGGCGCTGCAGCTAGACCCTGCCCAGCCCAGCGTGGTACTGGTAGCGCGCCCCATTGACAACCCCGGTAAAGACTTGCCACTGGTGGGCAACCCCGTGCCACCTGAGGCCAGCGTACCGGCGGACGCCCTACCGCTGTATGTGAGCGAGGCCATGGTAGACCTGTACAACGCGCGCCCAGGCCATATTTTTAAGCTAAATATGCCAGTAACCCAGGTAAATACTGCTCAACCAGCTATTAAATTAATAGTAAACCCCAGCTTCTATGTCGCCGGGGTGTGGCGCGACTATGCACGCCAGTTTGGCGCCATTGCCATAGACCGTGCTACCTATGTGCGCATCACTGGCGACGCGCAGGTCAACGACTTGTCAGTCTGGCCACGCAGCGATAGTACAGCGCAAGACGTGCAAGACAGTATTCGCAGTTACATGCGCAGCCAGTTTGCAGCTACCAACCCGCCAGTGGACATCAACAAGCTGGTGGAATTTGCCAGCGCCCAGGAGATACGTGCTTTGTCGCTCAAAATTTTTGACCGCAGCTTTGCGGTGACTTACTGGCTGCAAGGCGTGGCGATTGCGATTGGCCTGTTTGGCGTGGCCGCCAGCTTTAGCGCACAGGTGCTGGCGCGGCGCAAAGAGTTTGGCCTGCTAGCGCACCTGGGCCTCACGCGCAGGCAAATACTGCAAGTGGTGGCCAGCGAGGGTGCCGCCTGGACCGCTATTGGATCTGTAGCTGGCTGTGCCTTGGGGTTGCTGGTGTCGGGCATATTGGTGCATGTGGTCAACCCGCAAAGCTTTCACTGGACCATGGATTTAACCGTGCCGTGGCTGCGGCTGGCGCTGCTGTGTTTTTCAGTTATCGCAGCGGGCACCGTAACCGCATGGCTGGCAGGGCGCGCTGCTGCGGGCCAAGACGCAGTGCTGGCCGTAAAGGAGGATTGGTGATGAACCGCCCTTCGTTCGGGCCCAGCCTGTCCAAACGCTCGTTTACCCAACTAGGCCTGGCCGCAGCGCTGCTACCCAGTGCGCACACACCCAGCGCCCACGCCCTACCCCAGCGCACCCTGGCCTTTCCGCGCGACCACGGCGCGCACCCCGACCTGCGCACCGAGTGGTGGTACATCACTGGCTATGGCACAGCAGATGGCCGTGCTGTGGGCTACCAAGTTACTTTTTTCAGGTCGCGCGTGGAGGCAACGCAAGGCATGCAGTCCCAGTTTGCAGCCAAGCAGCTGCTGTTTGCCCACTGCGCAGTCACTGATGTGCAAGGCAAAAAACTCTGGCACGACCAGCGCATTGCGCGCGCAGGCTTTGGTATCGCACAAGCCTCACAAGAGGATACGTCGGTCAAGCTGCGCGACTGGAACTTGCAGCGCAGCGCCAGTACAGGCGCGTACCAGGCGCGCATCAAGGCGCGCGAGTTTATTTTTGACCTGCAGTTTGCACCCGTGCAACCCCTGCTATTACAAGGCAGCAATGGCCTGTCGCGCAAGGGGCCCGAAGACAAGCAAGCCAGCTACTACTACAGCCACCCGCAGCTGCGCGCTAGCGGCACCATTACGCTGAACGGCAAGCCGCTGACTTTGAGCGCTGGCACTGCGTGGCTAGACCATGAATGGAGCCAAGAGCTGTTGCACCCCGAGGCCGTGGGCTGGGACTGGGTAGGCATGAATTTATTCGATGGCAGTGCGCTGACAGCGTTTCAATTGCGCCGCAAAGACGGTACTGCATTGTGGACAGGTGGCTCGTTTCGCGCGCCGCCGTCAGCTGGTTTGCCGACTTTTATTGCCAAACCTGGTGAGGTGCAATTTCAAGCCCTCAAGGGTTGGACCAGCCCGTTGACGGGCGCCAAATACCCCACCGAGTGGCTGGTGCGCACACCTGCTGACTACTACACGGTCAAAGCGGTCATTCCTAACCAAGAGCTCGACAGCCGCGGCTCAACAGGGGCCGTGTATTGGGAGGGTTTGAGTGATCTGTTTGACAGTAACGACAAACTTGTGGGGCGCGGGTATTTGGAGATGACGGGGTATGCGGGGGCTTTGCGGATTTGATTTGTTCTGTGATGGGGGATCGCGCGCGGTTGAGTTGGTCTCTTGATTCGCGACGACTAGGCCAGGCTCAATCTGAACGGCTTGTGTAAACCTCAATTACTATCAATTGCATAGCTGCTTGAGCAGGATTTACTTGGGTTAGTGGCCTAAAACACTCTGAAAACAGGCCTCAGGATACGCTTAGCGTGCCTTTAGCGCTTGTGCTGTGCTCGCCCTGGCACTTGGCTTGGTGCTTGAACTGTGCTCGCCATGGCACTTGGCGTGAACAGCTTCGCGACTGTCCTCCGCCCTGCGGGCTCCCCCTTTATGCCGCTGCGCTGTTCACACCAAGCGCCAGGGCTGCGTACTGGTATAGGTTGGAGTCTCAGGTTAGATCGCCACCATGTTCACAAGAGCTGGCAGGCGGTGTACGCAGCGCAGCGGCATAAAGGGGGAGTAGGCGGCCATAGGCCGCCATGGAGGACAGCCGCGAAGCTGAGTACGCCGTCGGCCAGCTCCCGTACAAGAATATCAATCTTCAGTGCTAGTCACACGTTCAATCAAGCAGAAGCCAACAAGTCAAGAAAAACCTAAACCCAAGCCTTCAGATACTCGTCCCAGTGCGTCTCGCTAGGCGCTAGATTACCCAGTGTTTCTTTCACATACTCAATCTCTTGGTCGTACTCAGCCTCGGTAAAACCACCACGCATTTTTTGAAACCGTGCGTACACCAAATAGGTATTCATCACGTCAGTTTCGCAGTAGCGGCGAATATCGTCGGTTTTGCCGTCTAGGTACTGCGCATACACCTGGCTGCCGTCCATACCCAGCTTGCCGGGAAAGCCACACAGCTTGGCCATGGCATCCAGTGGCGCATTGTTTTTGGGTTGGTACATCGCCAGCAAGTCCATCAAATCGAGGTGGCGCATGTGGTAGCGGCTGATGTAGTTGTTCCACTTGAACTCTTTGTCGCCGTAGCCACCGCCCTCACCCAGCTCCCAGTATTTGTCGGCTACCACACCGTGTTTAAGGCCACGGTAGTGCAGCACGGGCAAGTCAAACCCGCCGCCGTTCCAGCTGACGAGTTGGGGTACATGCTTTTCAATGATGTTGAAAAATTGCTGGATGATTTTGCCTTCGGACTTGTCATCTTTGTCTACCAGCGAGTGAATTTTCAGACCGTCAGCATTGCGAAATACCGCGCTGATGCACAAGATGCGCTGCAGGTGCAGCGGCATGAAGTCTGATTTACCGTCAGCTTTGCGCTCTGCTGCCCACTGGTTGTAGACCTCAGTGTCGCTCAGCTCGGGCGGTGCTTTACTCTGTGTTTGCAGGGCGCGCAAGCCTGCCACATCGGGAATGGATTCAATATCAAATACAAGTACAGGCCAGGTCATGCGCTACATCGTAACGCATGTGCGGGGCGCTGCAAACAAATTAAATTATGCGCAAACGCGTGCCTTGGCCTCAGCATATTCACGCTTAAACTTTGCCACCATGTCGGCAGTGGAGGTAACTTCTTTGATCGCACCAATGCCCTGACCACAGCCCCAAATGTCTTTCCAGGCTTTAGCTTCACCGCCACCGCCAAAGTTCATCTTGCTGGGGTCGCTCTCGGGCAAATTGTCAGGGTCCATGCCAGAATTGCGGATGCTGCCTTTCAAATAGTTGCCGTGAATGCCGGTGTAGAAGTTGCTGTAGACGATGTCATCTGAATTGCTTTGGGTAATCATCTGCTTGTAGCCGTCTACAGCGCGGGCCTCGTGCGTGGCAATGAAGGCACTGCCGATGTAGGCAAAATCTGCCCCCATAGCCTGCGCCGCCAAAACAGCCCCGCCAGAGGCAATGGAACCTGAGAGTACCAACGGGCCGTCAAACCATTCGCGCACTTCCTGCACCATGGCAAACGGGCTTTTTACACTGGCGTGGCCGCCTGCGCCAGCAGCAACAACGATCAAGCCAGTAGCGCCCTTTTCAATCGCTTTGTGCGCAAACACATTGCTGATCACATCGTGCAGCGTAATGCCACCCCATGCCTGCACGCCTTTGTTCACATCTTCACGCGCGCCTAGGCTGGTAATGACGATAGGCACCTTGTACTTCGCGCACACCTGCATGTCCTGCTCCAGGCGGTCATTGCTTTTGTGCACAATTTGGTTGATGGCGTAAGGCGCGGCTTTGTTGTGTGGATTAGCTTTGTCATGCGCGGCCAAGGCCTCAGTAATTTCAGCCAACCAATCTTCTAGCTGCGCAGCAGGGCGTGCATTAAGCGCAGGCATGCTGCCAATCACGCCAGCTTTGCACTGCTCGATGACTGTTTTGGGGTTGCTGATGATAAACAGCGGGCTGCCGATGACAGGGAAAGGACGGTTTTGAAGGACTGGAGGGAGTTTCGACATGATTACCTTTTGTATTGAATCAAAAATCTAGAGGGGAAGAAGATTTTTGGGCGCGAAGGACGCTAAGGTTGCGCGAAGGACGCGAAAAAAGACAAAGAAAAATATCAAATTTTTATTTAATACAAAAAGTTTTTTTATTTACTTCTTGCATTTTTTTGGTATTTTCTTTTTCGCGTCCTTCGCGTAATCTTAGCGCCCTTCGCGTCCGGCTGTCCGTATTAAAAAGCCTCTAGCGCCAGCGCCGTAACACAATCTGCACCTTCGACAATGCTGTCGCGCACACCGGGCGCTTTGCTCAGCAGGTGGTCGGCATAAAAGCGTGCGGTGATTATTTTGGCTTGCATGAAAGCAGTGTCACGGCCTGCGGCTAGTTCATCCTCGGCTACCAGCAGCGAACGCGCCATCTGCCAGCCTGCAAACACATTGCCTGACAGCATGAGGTAGGGCACGCTACCCGCAAATACAGCGTTCGGTGCAAACTTTGTATTACCCGCAACAAAGTCAATCACGTCGAGCAACGCTTTGCGTGCTGCGGTCAAACGCTTAAGCACTGCACGTGCGTGCACACTGTCACGGGCGGCAAGCGCTTTTTCTGTCACTTCAATTTGCGCGACGATAGCCTTGGCAGTAGTACCGCCGTCACGCGCTGTTTTGCGGCCTACCAGGTCGTTGGCCTGGATGGCGGTAGTGCCTTCGTAGATCGTCAAGATTTTGGCATCACGGTAATATTGCGCGGCGCCAGTTTCTTCGATAAAACCCATGCCGCCGTGCACTTGCACGCCCAAGCTGGTGACTTCCAGGCTCATCTCGGTGCTGTAGCCTTTTACCAGCGGCACCATAAATTCGTAGAACGCTGCGTTTTGTTTGCGCACCTCTGCATCGGGGTGGTGATGCGCCGCGTCAAATGCAGCGGCAGCACCTGCGGCCAGCGCGCGGCAACCTTCGGTGTAAGCGCGCATGGTCATCAGCATGCGTTTCACATCGGGGTGGGCAATGATGGGCGCACTGGCTGCGATGCTGCCATCCACTGGGCGACTTTGTACGCGGTCTTTGGCGTATTGCACCGCCTTCTGGTAGGCGCGCTCTGCAATGGCAATGCCTTGCACGCCCACGGCATAGCGCGCAGCGTTCATCATGATAAACATATACTCCAGGCCACGATTTTCCTGGCCTACCAAGTAACCCACTGCACCGCCTTGGTCGCCATATTGCAACACTGCAGTGGGCGATGCTTTGATACCCATTTTGTGCTCAATGCTCACGCACTGCACATCGTTGCGCGCACCCAGCGTGCCGTCTTGGTTGACCATGACCTTGGGCACTACAAACAGTGAAATGCCCTTTACGCCCTCAGGCGCGCCCTGCACGCGCGCCAGCACCAGGTGCACAATATTTTCGGCCATATCGTGATCACCGTAGGTGATGTAGATTTTGGTGCCAAACACTTTGTAGGTACCATCGGCCTGCGGTTCAGCGCGGGTACGTACCATCGCTAAATCGCTGCCCGCTTGCGGCTCGGTCAGGTTCATGGTGCCGGTCCATTGACCGCTGACCAATTTTTTCAGATAAGTGGCTTTGAGCTCGTCGCTGCCTGCTGTCAGCAACGCTTCTATGGCACCGTCAGACAGCAATGGGCACAGTGCAAAACTCATGTTAGCGCTGTTGCACATTTCAATGCAAGCAGCGCCAATTGTTTTGGGCAAACCTTGGCCGCCAAAATCTGTAGGGTGCTGCAGACCTTGCCAGCCACCTTCAGCATACTGTTTAAACGCTTCTTTAAAACCTGGCGTGGTCGTGACCTTGCCATCTTTGTAGCTGCTGGGGTTTTTGTCACCTTCCCAGTTCAATGGCGACAGAACACCTTCGTTGAACTTGGCACATTCTTCTAGCACCGCTTCTGCCGTGTCATAGCCCGCATCTTCAAAGCCGGGGATTTGTGCCACTGCGTCGATGTTGGCGATGTGCTTTATGGCAAACAGCATATCTTTAAGGGGCGCTTTATAGGTCATGTTTATGTCTCTTATCAATTAATTCAGGGAAATACAAATACCGGACGCAAAGGGCGCTAAGGTTGCGCGAAGGACGCGAAAGACGCAAAAGAAGATAAAGAAAGAAATACCAAATTTTTTATTTAAATACACGAAAACTATTAGTATGTATTTTATATTTTTAGGTATTTTCTTTTTCGCGTCCTTCGCGTAACCTTAGCGCACTTCGCGTCCAGCACCCGCATTTAAAAAATCTACAGTGCAGCGACTAACTCCGGCACAGCAACAAACAAATCTGCTTCCAGTCCAAAATCAGCCACGCTGAAAATAGGGGCTTCCGCATCTTTGTTGATCGCCACAATTACCTTGCTGTCTTTCATACCCGCCAAGTGCTGAATCGCACCGCTGATGCCGCAGGCCACGTACAGCTGGGGCGCTACGATCTTGCCGGTTTGGCCTACTTGCCAGTCGTTGGGGGCGTAGCCAGCGTCTACTGCAGCGCGCGATGCGCCCATGGCGGCTCCCAGTTTGTCAGCCAGTGGTGTCATCACTTCGGCAAATTTCTCTGCACTGCCCAGCGCACGGCCACCACTGACGATGATTTTGGCCGCGGTCAGCTCGGGGCGGTCTAGTTTGGCTATTTCGCTGCCTACAAATGTGCTTTTGCCGCTGTCTGCGGCGGCAGCAACTACCTCTACAGTGGCCGACCCACCAGCGGCGGGCGCAGGGTCAAAACCCGTGGTGCGCACGGTAATAATTTTGGTAGCGTCAGTGCTTTGCACGGTGGCAATGGCGTTGCCAGCGTAGATGGGGCGCTCAAAAGTGTCGGGGCTATCCACCTTGGTGACGTCGCTGATCTGGCCTACGTCCAGCTTGGCTGCTACACGCGGTGCAATATTTTTGCCAGAGGCCGTAGCCGGAAAAAGTATGTGGCTGTAACTGCTGGCCAGTGTCAAAATCTGCGCTGCCATGTTCTCTGCCAGGCCGTGCGCAAAGTGCGCACCATCGACATGAATGACTTTGGCTACGCCGGCAATTTGAGCTGCTGCTGCTGCTGCCGGGCCTGCGTCCATGCCTGCCACCAGCACATGCACGTCGCCGCCGCAGGCAATCGCTGCGGTAACGGTATTAAAGGTGGCACCTTTGATGGTGGCGTTGTTGTGTTCTGCTATTACTAAACTTGTCATGTCAGCTCCTTGATTGCTTACCTGTTTGATTAGTTTGGGGACAGAGCAACGCGCTGCTACGCAGGTGCGTTTCTCCGTCCCACAAAATTGTTAGATTACCTTTGCCGTGTTCTTCAGCTTGTCCACCAGCATGGCAACATCAGCTACTTTGATGCCTGCACTGCGTTTGGCAGGTTCCACCACTTTGAGTGTTTTGATACGTGGTACCACGTCCACACCCAGGTCTTTGGGTTTAAACACATCAAGCTGCTTTTTCTTGGCTTTCATGATGTTGGGCAGCGTGACGTAGCGCGGCTCATTTAAGCGCAGGTCAGTGGTGATGACGGCAGGCAAGCTGACAGACAGCGTCTCTAAGCCGCCATCAACTTCACGGGTGACTACTGCCTTGCCGTCAACAATCTCTACCTTGGATGCGAAGGTGGCTTGCGGCATGTCACCCAAGGCTGCCAACATTTGGCCTGTCTGGTTGCAGTCATCGTCAATGGCCTGCTTGCCCAGAATCACCAAGCCGGGTTGTTCTTTGTCGATCAGCGCTTTAAGCAGCTTGGCTACAGCCAAAGGTTGCAGCTCTTCAGACGTTTCCACCAAAATAGCGCGGTCAGCGCCAATGGCCATGGCGGTGCGCAAAGTTTCCTGGCACTGCGTGGGGCCGCAAGACACCGCGATGATTTCGGTGGCGATGCCTTTTTCTTTCAGGCGCATAGCTTCTTCTACAGCGATCTCGTCAAAAGGGTTCATGCTCATCTTGACGTTGGCAATATCTACGCCGGTATTATCTGATTTAACCCGTACCTTTACGTTGTAATCCACCACCCGTTTCACTGCGACTAATACCTTCATACCACTTGCTCCACAAAATAATTCAATTGACGTTGACGTAAACTTAAAAACATTGTATGCGGGCGACCGATAGATATACCGCACCGCAGCAAAAGACCGTGTAAACATAAAAAAGCACGATCGTTCTTTTTGTTTATTATACTGGTTATCCACAATATGTTGATGCGCTACTCACGGCAAGTTGCAGTGCCAGAGTCAACCCAGCGACAATTAACAAACTACTGGGTTGGTGAATTGGGGTAAACCTGTATCGATGCTGTCGACACCAGCCGCTAAAGTGACCTGAACGCAGCATTTTGCGGTGCCATATTCTTGCAAGGAATCCCATGAAAACCTCTCGCATCACATTGTCAGTGCTAGCTTTAGCTGGCGCTGGCTCAGCCCACTTGGCCAACGCACAAACCGTGCTGACGGCGTCTAGCTGGCTACCGCCCACCCACACGCTCAGCCTAGCGCAAAAAGAGTGGTGCGACTTGGTAGAAAAAAACTCTACAGGCAAAGTCAAATGCAATATCTTGTCGCGCGCTGTGTCTGCTCCACCCGGCACGTTTGATGCTGTAAAAAACGGCTTGGCTGATCTTTCGTATTCAGTGCAGGGCTATACGCCAGGTCGTTTTGTGCATACGCAAATGGCAGAACTGCCGTTTTTGGGTAATACGGCAGAACCTATCTCTGTGGCGTACAACAAAGTAGCCATGAAAAATCCGCAGTTCTCGGCTGAACACTCTGGTATGAAGGTGCTGGCCTTCTTTACGCATGGACCAGGAATTGTCTTCAACACCAAGCGTGCGATTGGAAAGGTGGACGACTTGAATGGCCTGAAATTCCGTGTAGGCGGCGGTATGGTCAATGAGATCAGCAAAACACTGGGGATGAACGTCACGCTCAAGCCCGCACCCGATTCGTATGAGTTACTGTCGGGCGGCGTGATGGACGGCACCCTGTTTCCGGCTGAATCAACCGAGTCGTTCCGTATCGACAAAATCATCAAGCACGCCACCACCTTCCCGGGTGGGCTGTACAACACCAGCTTTGCGTTTGTGATGAACCAAGCCAAATACGACAAGCTGGCACCAGACGAGAAAAAAGTAGTAGATGCTGCCAGTGGCGAGGTGGCAGCACGTATATTTGGCCGTGGCTGGGACAAAGTAGACCGACGTGCTACTGGTTTGATGCAAGCCAACGGCGTGCTGATTACCAAGGCTGATGCACAGTTTGTAGCCGACGTGAAAGCTAAAACTGCCGCGCTGGAAACCAAATGGATCAGCGATGCCCAGGCTAAAGGCCTCAAAGACGCTGCCAAAGTATTGGCCGAATTCCGCGCCGAGATAGCCAAGGCTGAGAAATAATCTTTGCGCAAATACCTAGAGCACTTTTGCGGCGCACTGTGCGCTGCTGCGCTGTTTGCCATCATGGCACTCACGTTTTTCGATGTAGGTGGCCGCAAGCTGTTGTCCCAATCTATCCCGGGTTCACTGGAACTCACAGAGCTGCTGATGGTGGTGGTTATATTTGCCGGTCTGCCACTGGTGTCCAGCCGCGGCGAACATGTGATTTTTGATTCGCTGGACAGCGTGTGGCCCGCGCGGTTGGTACGCTTGCAGCGTGCACTGGTGCATGTACTGTGCGCCAGCTTGATGCTGGCGCTGGCCTACGTCATGTGGAACACCGCAGGCCAATTTGCAGCCAATGGTGACATCACCGCGCAGCTAAAAATTGCCAAAGCTCCGTTCATCTACGGCATGAGCATGTTGTGCGGCATCACTGGGCTGCTGCATTTAGCATTAATACGGCATGATGCGCACGCACTGCAAGAAGGTGAAGGGGCCGCGCTGTGACGGTGTTGGCATGATCGAATCGCTACTGGGCTTTGTGGCTATCTTTGCACTGGCGCTGCTGCGCGTGCCGCTGGCCTTTGCGATGGGTATTGTGGGCGTGGTGGGCATGGGCCTGACACGCGGCTGGGTGGCCGCACTGGCCAGCACGGCACAGGTAGTGCATGAGACGGGCTTTGCCTACACGTTGTCGGTTATTCCGCTGTTTATTTTGATGGGTAATTTTGTCGCACGCGCAGGGCTGGCGCACGAACTATTCGCAGCAGCCTACGCGTTTATCGGCCACTTTCGCGGCGGCTTGGCACATGCTACGGTGGCAGCTTGTGCAGGCTTTGGTGCTATTTGCGGGTCGTCCATTGCCACGGCGGCCACCATGAGCAAGGTGGCCTACCCATCGATGAAGAAAATGGGCTACAGCGACAGCCTGTCTACCGGCGTGATGGCTGCTGGCGGCACGCTGGGCATCATGATCCCGCCGTCTACCATCATGGTCATCTACGGCATCATTACCGAAACCAACATTGGCAAACTGTTTGCAGCTGGTGTAATACCGGGTATCTTGACCGCGCTGTTGCTGATGGCAAGCATCGCCGTGATAACCGCGCGTGACCCTGAGCATGCACCCCGAGGGGAACGCACCAGCTGGCCCAACCGCTGGAAGGCACTGCGCGGTATTTGGGGTGTCATCTTGCTGGTGATTGTGGTGCTGGGCGGTATTTATGGCGGTATTTTTACAGCCACTGAGGGTGCGGGCTTTGGCGCTGCGGGGGCCTTTTTATTCGCACTGGCGCGTCGCCGCTTGACGTGG
>JANNCO010000260.1:0-17462 GCA_031386655.1 Polaromonas sp.
GTGGCCATCTCAGTTGTGTACGTGTCTAAATATCTAATTTACCGCGACCACCACCGAGCGAAATCTTAGCAGCACTACAAGCGACCGGCTGTGGCGCAGCCCTGTCGCCACCGATTCGAGCCTCGGGCTCGAAGCACGGAAAAATGGGGACAAGAAATTTAGATGTCTGAGCGTAGCGAGGCTCGTTATTTCCCCCGTTTTGAGTACTGGAGATGCTTGCCGAAGGCCCGGGGTTCGGGTGGCGATAGGGCTGCGCCACAGCTGGGCGCGCTCTAGTACAACGAACAAACCAACGCGAAAAAACCACCCTAAAACACACTCCAAACGGCATTTTTAACAGCAAAACAAGCCACTAACCCAAGTAAAAACTGCTCAACCAGCTATTAAATTCATAGTATCTGCTGGGTACCAGTTCCATGTCTTCGCCGCACATTCCAGTGCAATGACGCCCCCAACACAGCAACATCGCAGTTTCAGGGTTAGTCCCTATGCTAGGTTTGGGTGTTTCCAACATAATTAGTGCATCGTTTGAACTATGTTGTGGTGCTTCGTTTGCGGCACCACTACAGGTTGTAGGCGATGCACTCAACCCGCCTGATTAGGCAGAACTATTTGGAGACCTCCATGAAAAAATACCACCTGACCGCGCTGGCCTTGAGCCTGACCGCCATGGGTGCCTTTGCACAAACCACCGTTGGCGTAAGCTGGTCTAACTTTCAGGAAGAGCGCTGGAAGACTGACGAAGCTGCTATCAAGACCCAGCTAGAAAAATCTGGTGCCAAATACATCAGCGCTGACGCAGGTGGCTCCCCAGAAAAGCAATTGGCCGACATCGACAGCTTGATCGCCAAAGGCGCTAAAGCCTTGATCGTGCTGGCCATGGACAAAGACGCGATTTTGCCCGCTATCAACAAAGCTAACCAGCAAAAAATCCCAGTGGTCGCGTACGACCGTTTGATCGAAGCACCGGGCGTGTTCTACATCACATTTGACAACGTCGAAGTGGGCCGCATGCAAGCGCGCGCTATTTTGGCTGCCAAGCCAAAAGGCAACTACGTGATGATCAAGGGCTCGCCAACCGACCCTAATGCCAACTTCCTGCGCGGCGGCCAACAAGAGATCATTGACGCTGCTGTGAAAAAGGGCGACATCAAAATTGTGGGCGAAGAATACACCGACGGCTGGAAGCCTGAAGTGGCACAGAAAAACATGGAGCAGATCATCACCAAAAACGGTGGCAAGGTCGACGCCGTGGTCGCCTCTAACGACGGCATGGCCGGTGGCGTAGTAGCAGCATTGACCGCTAAAGGCATCAAAGGCGTGCCCGTGTCAGGCCAAGACGGTGACCACGCTGCGCTGAACCGCGTGGCACTGGGCTCACAAACCGTGTCCGTCTGGAAAGACGCACGTGACTTGGGCAAAGACGCTGCTGCAGCGGCTGTAGCCCTGGCCAGTGGCAAGAAAGTAGACGGCGCCAAGTCATGGAGCGGCGGCGAGAAAAAGATGGAATTGCAAGCCCAGTTCTTGAAGCCGATTCCAGTGACCGTGGCTAATTTGGATGTTGTGGTCAAAGCGGGCTGGATCAAGAAAGACGATCTGTGCAAGGGCGTAGACAAAGCTACTGGCCCGGCTGCTTGCAAATAAACACACAGCAAGTGTATGTAAGGAGCATGACGCTCTGAAGCCATAAAAAAACTGCGGGCCGAGTGCCCGCAGTTTTGTTTAAATTTCTGAAGTTTTTCACAACATATGGCGGGGAGTCGCAAGGTGAATCCATTTTTAACGTCTTTAAAACAGGCCGCGATTGATTGGCGGCTGGTCTTGATGGGGATGGTGCTGGCCGTCATTGCCATAGTTTTTAATGTTTTGTCGGGCGGTATTTTTTTATCGCCCGAGAATTTGTACAACATTGCGCAACAAACCGCCGTGGTGGGTATTGTCTCTACCGTAGTCGTGTTGATCATTGTGGCGCGGCATATTGACCTGTCGGTCGGCTCGGTGATGGGTTTTGTGGGCGTGCTGATCGCTACGCTGATGTACACCGCAGGCTGGTCGTGGCAAGCCGCGTCGCTGGCAGGCTTGGCGGTGGCGATTGCGGTGTCGATGTACCAAGGTGCGCTAACTGCCATGCTGGGCGTACCGTCGTTTGTAGTCACCTTGGGCGGCCTGATGTCGTTTCGCGGTGCCGCGTTTTTAGTAGCAGACGGTAAAACGCAGCCGGTGAACGACCCGTTTTTTCAAAGCTTGGGCGGTGGCTATGACGGCGCTATCGGCACTAATGCCAGCTGGGCGGTAGCCGCATTGATGTGCGCAGCGATGGCATGGGCCATGGTTAGCAAGCGCCGGGCCAAGAGTGTGTATGAAGTGCCCAACAACCCGCTGTGGCTGGATGTGTGTATTGTGCTGGTGCCCGTCGCCATTGTGGTGGCATTTACTGCGTCCATGAACGGTTACCGCATTCCCAGTAAAGACGCGGCACAGGGCATCCCGATTCCGGTTTTGATCTGGGCTGTGGTGGCGCTGGGTTTGTCTTTTTTAGTGCACCGCACACGCTTTGGCCGCTATGTGTTTGCCATGGGCGGCAACCCTGAGGCCGCAGCGCTGGTGGGCATTCCAGTCAGGCGCGTCACGCTGATGCTGTTTGCGCTGATGGGCTTGCTCATTACGATTGCCGCCATTGTGTCCATTGCGCGGTTGAACGCTGGCACCAACTCATTGGGCACCAGCATGGAGCTGTATGTGATTGCCGCCGCTGTGATTGGCGGCACGGCGCTAGCCGGTGGCAGTGGTTCTATTTTGGGGTCGGTGCTGGGCGCGCTGATCATGCAGTCGATTGACAGCGGCATGCTGCTGCTAGATGTGTCCATTGGTGTGCGCTATGTGATCATTGGCCAGGTGCTGATTGCGGCTGTGGTGTTTGATGTGCTGTACCGCCGCTTTACGGGAGACACCGTATGAACGCCACAACCGATAGCACCCACAGCTTGGTGGAGATGCGCAATATTCACAAAGCCTTTGGCGGTGTGCACGCAGTAGAAGATGCCAGCATCAACCTGTACCCAGGCGAGGTGGTGGCGGTGCTGGGCCACAACGGCGCAGGCAAATCTACGCTGATGAAAATGCTGGCAGGCGCCTACCCTATAGACAGTGGCGAGGTGCTGATTGCCGGTCAAAAAGCATTAATTAAAAGCCCTTTGGATGCGCAAAAGCTGGGCATCGAATCCATCTACCAAACCCTGGCGTTGGCAGACAACCTGGATGCCGTGGCCAATTTGTTTTTAGGCCGCGAGCTGTTGACAGTCTGGCGCACGCTGGACGACCACCGCATGGATGCCGATGCGCGCAAAGTATTTTTGCGCTTGAACAAAAACTTCAAAAATGTCCGCACCCCGGTGCGACGCCTGTCGGGCGGGCAGCGCCAGGTGGTGGCTATCTCGCGGGCTATTTACTTCAACGCCAAGATTTTGATCATGGACGAACCCACTGCGGCGCTGGGGCCAGAGGAAACCGCCATGGTGGGCAACTTGGTGCGCCAGCTTAAAGCCGAAGGCGTAGGCATCTTCTTGATCAGCCACGACATGCACGATGTGTTTGCGTTAAGCGACCGCTTGGCTGTGATGAAAAACGGCCGGGTGGTGGGTACCTACCGCACGCAGGACGTGACCGAAGACGAAGTACTGGGCATGATTATTGGCGGCAAAAAACCCCAAGGCAAAGAACAGGCCCAGCGCCTTGCTGCTTAAAAAAATCCGCCATGAAAACTATCGGCGACCAACAGCTTGTCAAACGCATCAACCGCAGTGTAATTTTGCGCTTGGTGCGGGCACAACCTGGTTTGTCCCGGGCGCAGCTGGCCGGTGAAAGCGGGTTGACCAAGTCGACCGTCAGCATGCTGGCCCGCGAACTGATTGAAGAGGGTTGGCTGGCCGAAGCCTCGGGCCCCACGTCCAGTGGCATGGGCCGCCCGTCAACACCACTGGTGATCAATGACACTGCGCGGGGCCTGCTGGGGGTGGAACTGGCCGTAGACTGCTTGCGCGTGGTGGGCGTAACGCTGCTGGGCGAGGTGGTGCACTCATTGCACGAGCCGCTGCACAGCCGCGAGCCTGCCCGCGTGTGCCAGCAACTTGCGGCCATGGTCGCCAAGGCGCACCAACAGCTGGTAGCGCGTGGCCTGCAGCCACTGGGCTTGGGTGTGGGGCTGCCGGGAGCTTTTGACGAAGCTACCGGCTTGGTGTGGTTTGCGCCTAACCTGGCATGGCGGCATGTAGACATCTTGCCGCAGATCATCGCGGCGCTGGCCGCCGTGGGCGTGCCCTCTATGCCAGTGCATGTGCAAAACGATGCGGATACCGGTGCGCTGAGCGAATATGAATTTGCCAGCGATAGCGACAGCGGCAAAACGGCTTTGGTTTTTGTGGCCTGCAGTGTGGGTGTGGGTGCGGGCATTGTGCTCAACGACCGCTTGTTCACCGGCGAGCATGGTATGGCAGGCGAGATAGGCCACAGTATTTTGCAAATAGGCGGGCCGCGGTGCAGCTGCGGCAGGCGGGGTTGCGCGGAGGCTTTTGTAGGCGCCCAAGCTATTGCACGCGACATCGCGCAGCATGGCCATGCCGACGCGGCGGGCGTGTATTTGGGTACGTTGATTCATAATTTATGGACCACCTTCAACCCTGCGGTATTGGTGCTGGGCGGGCCATCGTGTGTTGAAAATTCTCGCTTGGTGCAGGTCGCACGCGATGTTTTAAACCAGCACGCGCTGGACTCTGGCATGACGCCGCCCGTGGTGCGTGTGGCCCGCTACGGATTGCTGGCGTCGGCTGTAGGCGCTGCGGCACTGCTGCTGCACCACTACTTGCGCCCGATGAATCCACGCAGCACACCGGCTGTTGACATGCCCAATGCCCCGGTTAAACCTGTCGTGCGCGCACAGCGACAGCTTTTAGCTGCATAAAGTGCAGATTCAGGGCAGCGTGGGCTCTGCGCTTTTATCTGAAATGGACCGCTATGAAAAAAGTTAACTGGGGTATTTTGAGCACCGCCAAAATTGGCCGGGAAAAAGTTATCCCTGCGCTGCAGCGCAGTGCGTGGGGCCAGGCAACGGCCATAGCATCGCGGTCGCTTGCCAACGCGCAGACCACGGCAAACGCACATGGCATACCCACAGCCTATGGATCGTATGAAGATTTGATAGCCGACCCACAGATAGAGGCCATCTATAACCCGCTACCCAACGATATGCATGTGCCATGGACGCTGGCAGCCGCGCGCGCAGGCAAGCATGTGCTGTGCGAAAAACCTTTTGCCATGAACGCACGCGAAGCGGATGCACTGCGTGAAGTAGCCGACAAAGTACACATCATGGAAGCTTTCATGGTGCGCTTTCACCCGCAGTGGCTGCGCGCCAGAGACATCGTGCGCAGCGGTGCGCTGGGCGAGCTGCGCAGCATCCAGGTATTTTTCTCGTTTCACAACACGCAACCAGAGAATATTCGCAACCGGGTCAGCCACGGTGGTGGCGCGCTGTACGACATTGGTGGCTATGCTTTTGTGGCAGGGCGTTTTTTCTTTGAAGCAGAACCTGTGCGTGTGATGGCTTTGGTAGACCGCGACCCCGTTTTTCACACCGACCGCACCAGCAGCGCGCTGGTTGATTTTGGTGCGGGCCGCCGGCTGGACTTTACGGTGTCTACCCAATCCACGCCTTACCAACGGCTGCACCTGGTGGGCACCCAGCAGCGGCTGGAGATGGCCGTACCTTTTAACGCAGCACAAGGCGCCGCAACAGAGCTTTTTTTAAACGATGGGCAAACTTTGGGCAATGCGCAAAACCAAGTCGAAACCGTAGCCCCAGCAGACCAGTACATGCTGCAGCTGGACGCATTCTCAAAGGCTGTGCGCGGTGATGCGCCACTACCTTTCGGGCTGGACGACGCTGTCCAAAACATGCGCATTATGGATGCGCTGTATGCATCGGGTGCCAGTGGGCAGTGGCATGGCGTTTGACAAGGCTACACTTAGCTCCTATGGATACCAAAGCCCTTGTCACCTTGCTCGCGATTGTCAACCCACTGGCGTGCGTACCGTTTTTTATCCACTACACGCAGGGCTTTTCGCCCCAGCTGCGGCGCAAGACCATTTGGGTATCCAGCTTTACCGCTTTTGTAGTGATCGCTCTAAGCGCCTTGCTGGGTTTGCAGTTACTGGGCTTTTTTGGCATTTCTTTGGCCAGCTTTCAAGTCGGTGGTGGCATGCTGCTGCTGACATCGTCGTTGGCTATGTTGAACGCACAACCTGCCGAGGCCAAGTCTGCCCAGAGCGAGCTGGACGACCATTCTGTGCGCACCAGCGTGGCGGTAGTCCCCTTGGCCATTCCTTTACTCACAGGCCCTGCCACCATGTCTACGGTGGTGATATTGGCAGAGAAAACCACCAACTTCTGGCAGCTGGGCACCTTGGTGGCCTATGGCGTGGTCGTTGCGTTTGCCGTCGCGATCTGCTTTAGTTTGGCCCAACCGATTGCCCGCATACTTGGCAAAACTGGCATCAACGTGATGACGCGTTTGATGGGATTGATACTGGCGGCATTGGCCGTGGAAGTGATGGCCGATGGGTTGCAAAAACTGTTTCCTGTTCTTGCGCGCTAAGACACCGCCGTACCTGCCATGCAGCAATTGCTATTGCTAGAGGACGACCCTGCTATTGCCAGCACGGTAGTGTTTGCGCTGCAGCGCGAGAACTACGCAGTGACCCACTGCACGCTGGTGCGTGATGCGCGCGCGCACTGGGCGGCGCAGGTGCCTGATGCGATGATTTTAGACATCGGCCTGCCCGACGGTAATGGGCTGGATTTGTGCCGCGAGGTACGTGCAGCGGGACACACGCCAGTGCTGATGCTCAGCGCACGCGGTGAAGAGCTTGACCGCATACTGGGCCTGGAACTGGGTGCTGACGATTACCTGGCCAAACCTTTCAGCCCACGCGAGCTGGTAGCGCGTGTGCGTGCCTTGCTGCGGCGCAGTGCTGCCGCAGTGCCTGCTGTTGCCACTGCCTGTGCCATGGGGCATGGCTCGGGGCTGGTGGTTGACATTACCCAGCAGCGAATTTACTTAGGTACCCGTGTGCTTGATCTTACGCGCCGAGAATATGGGCTGTTGGCAAAGTTGCTGGAAGCACCGGGCCGCATTTACTCGCGCGAGGCTTTGCTTAATGCGGTATGGGGCCAAGACGCAGACAGCACCGACCGCACGGTGGACACGCACGTCAAAACCTTGCGTGCCAAACTGCGGGCTGTTGACCCCAGCCGCGACCCTATCACCACCCATCGGGGCATGGGTTACAGCATCACGGGGTAGCTGCGTACCATGCGACTTGGCATTCGTTTACTGTTCGCCTTTTTTGTGATCAATGGCATTGCGGCATTTTTTGTGCTGCGCGTTTTTACAGCCGAGATCAAGCCCAGTGTGCGCGAAGTGATGGAAGACATCATGGTGGACACCGCCAATCTATTGGCTGAGCTGGCCAGTGACGACATGGCGGCGGGGCTGCTGGAAGGCGGCCGCTTTGCCGCGCAGGTGCGCAACTATGCGGTGCGCCCCATTGATGCGAAAATTTGGGGGCTGGAGAAGCAGTCGCTTGATTTTCGGGTGTATGTGACCGATGCCAAAGGCCTCGTGTTGTTTGACTCTGAGAACAAAGCCCAAGGCCAGGACTATTCGCGCTGGCGCGATGTAGCGCTGACTTTGCGCGGCGAGTACGGCGCACGCGCTACGCGCGAGGTGCAAACCGATGACCGCAGCGCGGTGATGTACGTGGCGGCGCCCATACTGCACCAGCAAAAAATTATCGGCGTGCTGACCGTGGCCAAACCGATCAGTACTATCCAGGACTTTATTGACCGCGCTGAACGCAAAGTAGTGGTTAACGGTTTGCTGCTGTTGGCGTTGTCTGCTGCGTTGGGGGTTATCGTTACCTTGTGGATGGTGTGGAATATTCGCAAGCTGCGCCAGTATGCCCAAAGCGTACAAGCTGGGCAAAATTTGGCCCTGCCTGAGGTGCCGGGTGAGCTGGGCGATCTGGCGGTGGCCATGCAGTCGATGCGCCAGCGCCTGGAAGGGCGCGAATACATTGAGAACTATATCCGCGCACTGACCCACGAGCTTAAAAGCCCAATGGCGGCCATTCGCGCATCGGGCGAGCTGCTGCAAGATGATCTAAGCCAGGCAGACCGTGCGCAGTTTGCCGGCCAAGTGGTGGCACAAAGCCAGCGTGTGCAGCGCTTGGTAGAGCGCATGCTGGAACTTACCAAGCTAGAGCAACGCGCGGTGGGCCACCACGGTATCCACAATGCAGCGGGTGTTGCATTGGCCGATTGCGTGCAAGATGCGCTGCTGGCACACCATGCACAGATCACTATTAAAAACATAGCTGTTCGAGCAGATTCTACGGCTTCAAACCATCAATTAGACCGTGAAATGATTGTCTTAGCTGTGAGTAACCTGCTAGAAAACGCCATTGACTTCTCGCCCGCTGGCAGCGCCATTGATGTGACGTGCACCGCGCACAGCATCATCGTGCAAGACTACGCAGGCGGCGTACCCGACTATGCATTGGCGCGATTGGGCGAGCGGTTTTTTACGACACCCAGACCCAACGGCGCGCGCAGCGGCTCGGGGCTGGGTTTGGCGATTGTGCGCCAGATCATGGCGCTGCACGGTGGCGAATTGCGCCTGGCCAATGCGCAAGGCGGGTTGCGTGCAGAATTGATTTTTAAAATCTAGCACAGCTTCACACTGGCTTCACAAACTTCATGGCCCGCTCACGGGGCAGGCAGACACTGTTGACATCTCAACCGTGGAGCCTTGCAGTGAAATTCAACTTAATCGCAAAATTTGCAACTTTGGCTGTCGTACTGATGGCGCTGGTATTTGGCTTGGGCCTGATCAAAGACGTGGTGCAAGACCGCAATGCCTACCGCAATGACGCTGCCCGCAGTGTAGCCAGCAGCATAGCGGGCAGCCAAAACATCATTGGCCCTTTTATGCACAGTGCCTGTGTCGAAACATGGGACGTCAAAGGGCTAGATAAAAATATGATGGAGGAACGCCGTGAGTTTATGTTGACGGCGCTGCCAGAAACCCTGACCGTTAAATCATCTGTCGGCATCGAATCACGCGCCCGCAGCCTGTATGCAGTCAACGTGTTCACACTGAAAGCGCAACTGGCAGCACAATGGCCCTCGCTAGAAAAACTCAAGCCCACACCGACAGTTAAAAATTCACGCATGGTATGCGGTGCCCCAGTGGTGATGCTGGCCGTAGATGACCCGCGTGGCCTGCGCAGCGTGAGCCTTCAAGTCGATGGCGAGGCCCACAAGTTCAAGGCGGGCACCTTCCATCCCAGCTACAGCCGCGGTGTGCACGCCATGCTGCCCGACGTTATCCGGCACAAGACGGGCACGGTTACAGTGGATATTCACCTAGAGCTAGTGGGCACGCAGCAGCTGTCCATCGTGCCGTTGGCTGACACCACGCAAGTGCGCATGCAAAGCAGCTGGCCGCACCCTTCGTTTGGTGGCCGTTTTTCACCCGCAGAGCGCACTATCAGTGACAACGGTTTTGATGCCAGCTGGCGTATTACGTCGATGGCCTCCAACGCAGGGCAAGCCGTGGTGCAGGCGCAGCCCGTGTGCTCGGGTAGCGAGTCTGGCGACGACACCCCAACGGTATCTGCTGCGGCTACGGTTGCCGTCGCCAGCGCATCGTCCACGCCGCAAGCCAGCGTAGTGGCTTGCGCCGAAACATTGCAAGTGGGTTTTGTCGATCCGGTAAATCCTTATTCGTTAAGCGACCGCGCCACCAAATACGGTTTGCTGTTTATCGCGCTTACATTTCTGGTGGTGGGTTTGTTTGAGCTGATTCATAAACTGCGTGTACACCCCGTGCAGTATTTTTTAGTCGGCTGCGCATTGTCAATTTTCTTTTTGCTGCTGGTCAGCCTGAGTGAGCATTTGAACTTTGCGCTGGCGTATGCCGTGGCGGCAGCCGGGTGTGTGAGCTTGCTGGCTTTCTACGCCAGCCATATGTTGGGCGGGCTCAAACGCGGTATTCCGTTTGGTGCGGGGGCAGCGCTGCTTTATGGGTTGCTTTATGTCTTGCTTCAGCTAGAGCAGACAGCGTTGGTGGTGGGTTCCATTGCACTGTTTGTGATCCTGGCTTTGGTGATGGCACTGACGCGCAAGTTTGACTGGTACCAGATGGGTGCAGGCCTGCAAAATCAGCGGGGCAGCATGTGATGGCTTGGCCTACATTTGCTCCCACGGCAGCCCATCAAAGCGCCAACCATTGCGGGTGCCGCGGTGGAAGGCGGCGTCCAGCTCGCCTTCAAAGCCATGCAAGATGTTGGTCACGTCGGTAAAACCAGCTGACTCTAGCGCGTGGCCCGCCTCTACCGTGCGCTTACCGCTGCGACAGATCAGATAGATGGGCCGGGCTTTGCTACCTGCTTCGCGTTCTACCGCTTGGGCAAACTTGGCCGGGTCGGCTTGCAGGTCAGGATACTCGTACCAGGCAATGTGCTCTACACCGGGCGGACGGCCTACGTATAAATATTCAATCTCCATGCGTACGTCTATAAACAGTGCGTTGGGGGTATTTTGGATCTCAAGCCAGGCGGCGCGGGGTAATAAATGTTTCACGACATCAATTATCTCTAAGTTTGCCTAAGTCTTTCTACAATACAGCCTATGACTATGATTCACTACACCCGTGGGCAAGCTTTGCCCGGCATTCTCGCCCAACGTATTGCCATCCTGGATGGCGCGATGGGCACCATGATTCAGCGCTTTAAACTGGGCGAGGCTCAGTACCGTGGCGAACGGTTTAAAGACTTTCCCAAAGACATCAAAGGCAACAACGAGCTGCTCAGCCTGACGCGCCCCGACGTTATCCGCGATATCCACGAGAAATACCTGGCTGCCGGCTGCGACCTGATTGAAACCAACACCTTTGGCGCCACCACGGTAGCGCAGGCCGACTACGACATGCAAGATCTAGCGCGCGAGATGAATGTGCAGTCAGCCAAGCTAGCGCGCGCTGCCTGCGACAAATTCAGCACGCCAGACAAACCCCGCTTTGTGGTGGGTGCGCTAGGCCCCACACCCAAAACCGCCAGCATCAGCCCCGATGTGAACGACCCGGGCGCGCGCAATGTAAGCTTTGAAGAATTGCGTGCCGCTTATTACGACCAGGTTGAAGCCCTGATCGAAGGCGGCTCGGACGTGCTGCTGGTGGAGACCATTTTTGACACGCTGAACGCCAAGGCAGCGTTGTTTGCGATTGACGAGTATTTTGAAGCCAGTGGCGAGCGCTTGCCGCTGATCATCAGCGGCACCGTAACCGATGCTTCAGGGCGCTTGCTCAGCGGCCAAACCGTCACCGCCTTTTGGCACAGCGTGCGCCATGCCCGGCCACTGGCAGTAGGCTTAAATTGCGCGCTGGGTGCCGCACTGATGCGCCCGTATATTCAAGAGATGGCGCGCGTGGCGGGCGATACGTTTATCAGCTGCTACCCCAACGCAGGCCTGCCCAATCCAATGAGTGAAACAGGCTTTGACGAAACCCCTGAGGTCACGTCGCGCTTGCTGCACGAGTTTGCCAAAGAAGGTTTGGTCAACATCGTGGGCGGCTGTTGCGGTACGACACCAGAGCATATCGAGGCGATACGGCTGGCAGTGACGCCGCTGGCAGCGCGCAGCGTCAGCAAGCAGTTTTTCTACAAAGAAACAGCTTGAGTCGTTTTTAAACCTTATGGCTTGTATTTTCTAAGTGTTTTATGCGTTCTAGGCCGTAGAACCTGCTCAAGCAGCTATATTATTTATAGCGTGTTGCACAGCTGCAACCGTACAACTACCCATTCAAAAGGGCTCCCATCGGAGCCCTTTTTTTGTTTAGCTTTTAGCCGCTTCTTTCTTTTTGCTTAAGAAACTGGGCAAGTTAAATTGCGGTGGTACGCCCATGCGCTTGTTGATCAGCCATTGCTGGGCAATCGACAACACGTTATTGGTAATCCAGTACAACACCAGACCAGCTGGGAAGAAGAAGAACATGATGGAGAACGCCAGCGGCATGTACCACATGAGCTTGGCTTGCAACGGGTCAGGCGGCGCGGGGTTCAGGGCGGTTTGCAGCATGGTGGTCAACGTCATGATCACGGGCAGCAAATACCATGGGTCGGGCAAAGACAAATCAGTAATCCAGCCCACCCACGGGGCACCCCGGAACTCTACCGACGACAGCAGCACCCAGTACAGCGCAATGAAGACGGGAATTTGCACCATGATCGGGAAGCAGCCACCCATCGGGTTGACTTTTTCGTCTTTGTAAATCTTCATCATCTGCTGCTGCATTTCCTGCGGCTTGTCTTTCAGGCGTTCACGCATTTCCATGATCTTGGGGTTCACGGCTTTCATTTTGGCCATGCTGCGGTAGGCTTGCGCGTTAAGCCAATAGAAGGCAGCTTTGATCAGCAGCACCAGTGCAATGATGGTCCAGCCCCAGTTGCCGATGTAGCCGTGCAGCTTTTCCATCACCCAATACATGGGCTTGGCCAAAATAGTCAGCCAACCGTAGTCTTTGATCAGTTCAAGACCGGGGTACAGCGCCTCAAGATTATTTTCTACTTGCGGACCTATGAACAGCCGTGTTTCTGTGGTGTGCGTGGCGCCGGGTGCCACGGCAACCATAGGCGCTTTCATGCCGACCGCGTAGAGATTGTCTTTGACTTTCTGCATGTAGATCTCACGCTGCACACCGTCGGCCAGCAACCACGCACTGGCAAAATAATGCTGCGCCATGGCCACATAGCCACCGTTGGAGTTTGTCTGAATGTCAACTTTCTTTTTCTCAATATCGGAGAACTCAACTTTCTGGTATTTTTTCTCCAGCGTGTAGGCCACAGGGCCGGTAAAAGTGCTGTAGAACGAGGACTCGCCAGGTGGTTTGTTGCCATCGCGAACCAGCTGTGTGTACAGCTGCGCTGAGACGGGTGCGCCACTGCTGTTGACGGCCTCGTGTTTTACCGCAATGTCGTAGGCACCGCGTTTTAATGTGTAGGTTTTGACGTATTTGACACCGCCTGCTTCAGCTGATTCCAGGCGCACAACCAAGTCGTTTTGACCCTCTTTCAAGCTGCGCTCGCCACTGAAAGCCATGGGTGCCAAATGGCTGGGCAGTGCAGGCTGGTTCTGCATTCCTACCAAGCCGCTTTGTGCTTCGTAAGCGCGCGATGTGCTGTTGTCGAGCAGTACAACGGTGCGCTTACCTTCCTTGCTGTCATCAAAATGTTTAAGCAGCTCGGCCCGTACGATGCTGCCGCCCAAGCTGCTGATGGTGAGCTTGAGTAAATCGGTAGTGACTTCGTAGTTTGTGGCTGGCGCTTGCGGGGTTGGTGCGGACGCTGGTGGTGCCGCTACGACAGCGGGCAACGCCCCGGTAGGGGTGCTGGGTGTAGCAGATGCAGCGGGTACGCCGCTAGCAGCTGGCACGCCGCTGGCGGCTGGCACGCCGCTGGTGGATGGGACGCCGCTGGCTGATGGCACGCCGCTGGCTGATGGCACGCCGTTCGCGGGTGTGCTAGGTTGGCCTGGCGCCGCAGCCATTACTTCTTTTTTGGCGGGTGATGGGAAAAATGTTGCTTTGTTCCCGCTGTGTACTTGCCAGGCGTCCCACAGCATGATCAAGGAGAAGCCAAAAATCACCCAGATGATGGAGCGTCGGATATCGTTCATAGGAGGGTCTTTGAAACAGAAGTAGGTGGGGTCGCAGGACGTGCTTTTTCAAGCAGTCCCGTGAATAATTTAGGCGTGTTGTTTGCAACGGGTACGGGGTCGTGTCCACCCGCGCACCACGGATGGCAGCGCACTAAACGTGCCAGTGTCAGATAAGTGCCCTGCACCGCACCGCGCTGCGCAAGTGCGTCTAACGCATAGACTGAGCAGGTAGGGGTAAATCTGCAAGCCGAACCTAACCATGGGCTTAACAGCAGGCGATAACCACGCACCAATGCAATTAAACATTGTTGGGGCAATCTAAACAAGCGTTGCAATAGGGGTGGGGTCATGCTGCTTTTTCGCCTAGCTTTTTACGCTTAGCAGTTGCTGCAGTTCTGCGCGCACTGCTTTTTTCAGTACGTCAGAGGTTGCGCTGACGAATTGGGTGCGCGAAAACTCGGCGCGCAAACGCACTACATAGTGACCTGTGGCCAGTTGGTGGGCTAAGGCGTCACTCACTGCATATACCTGTCGTTTAATGGTGTTGCGCGTTACCGCTCTGCGGGCCCAGCGTTTGGGGCTGGCAACACCAACAGCAAGGACTGGCTGTGATACCTGTGGTGCTGCGTAGTGCAGCGCGAAGTGCCCAGTTTTAGCAATGACGCGGCCTGCAAAGACCACGTCAAATTGCGCTTTGGAAACAAGATGCGCAACCAAGAAACTCAGGCCAAGGTAATGGGCGGTGAATTTAAACGGTAATGGCTAGTGTTGTAAGTGCTGCGCTAACTTATACAGCTAGACGCTTGCGGCCTTTGGCACGGCGTGCGTTAATTACGGCGCGGCCGCCGCGGGTGGCCATACGTACGAGAAAGCCGTGGGTACGGGCGCGGCGGGTTTTCGATGGTTGGTAAGTACGTTTCATGGTGATGCTCTTAAAAAACTTCTTTTGCGGTACTTGGACGACTGCCCAGCTATAGCCGACTTAGTTTCGCAGCGTGTGTACTTGATGCCGTACCACTTTGGCGCCTGACGAAACCTGACATTATCGCAAAATCTAAGCTAAAAATCCAGCCCTATCAAGCATTTGTGCGGTTTTTCGCCTAATCTGCATGAGCTTGCTGTGCTAGCTCTAACATCTGAATTACAACGTGTCTTTTACATCTTTTAGTTTGTGGATAACCTGCATGCAAGTTACAATACAGAGCTAAAGTTTTTAGACATATCCACAATTATAAGGTGAGCGCAGTAATGGCCCAGGGACAAGCCGCACCACAAGCCCCAGCAGGGCTGACGCCATCTGATTTATGGGGCGCTTGCCTAGCCCAGCTGGCCCAAGAACTGCCTGAACAGCAATTCAACACTTGGATCAGGCCACTCACTGCCACTATCGCCGAAGATGTGTCTCGTGTGACTGTGTGGGTGGGCAACCGCTTTAAATTAGACTGGATCCGGGCGCAATATGCAGGTCGCATTGCATCGTTGCTCGACCAGTTTAGCCGCAGTATCTCTGGGCAAACTATTGCGCTAGAGTTAGCGCTTGCTCCGCGTGAGGTGCTTGTCAAGTCAAGTAGCCAGTCTTTTAGTGCAACAGTTGCCCCTGCTGCCAACGTGCCTGCAGAACTACACCATGACGGCGAAGAAGCGCAAGACCAAGGCTTTAGAAACCGGCTTAACACCAGCTTGACTTTTGAAGCGCTGGTTGAGGGCACGGCCAACCGCATGGCGCGCGCTGCAGCTATGCATGTCGCCAGCAATTTGGGGAATCTGTACAACCCGTTGTTTATCTACGGTGGTGTTGGTCTAGGTAAAACCCACCTGATGCACTCTATAGGTAACCAACTGCTCAAAGACAAGCCCCAGGGCAAAGTTCTCTACATTCACGCAGAGCAGTTTGTCAGTGATGTAGTTAAAGCTTACCAGCGCAAGTCTTTTGATGACTTTAAGTTCAAGTACCATTCGCTGGATTTGCTGCTAATTGACGATGTGCAGTTTTTAGCCAATAAAGACCGTACTCAAGAAGAATTTTTCAATGCCTTTGAGGCACTGTTGGCCAAGAAGTCACATATTGTGATGACCAGTGACACGTATCCAAAAGGCTTGGTCGACATACATGAGCGTTTAGTCTCACGCTTTGATTCGGGCTTGACGGTGGCCATCGAGCCGCCTGAACTGGAAATGCGCGTTGCTATCTTGATCAGCAAAGCACGCGCCGAGAGCACCGAAATGCCTGAAGAAGTGGCCTTCTTCGTAGCGAAAAATGTGCGTTCGAACGTGCGCGAACTGGAAGGTGCACTGCGCAAAATATTGGCGTATTCGCGTTTCAACCAAAAAGAAATTTCCATCCCTTTAGCGCGTGAGGCGCTGCGCGACCTGCTGTCTATTCAAAACCGACAAATTGGCGTAGAGAACATCCAAAAAACCGTAGCAGACTACTACAAGATCAAAGTGTCAGA
The DNA here is from genome assembly GCA_031386655.1 of Polaromonas sp. Lineage (GTDB taxonomy): Bacteria > Pseudomonadota > Gammaproteobacteria > Burkholderiales > Burkholderiaceae_C > JAAFIP01. The sequence continues at coordinate 16,225 of JANNCO010000260.1, forward strand.
CATGTACAGCAAAAAGCGCCCCGCCAGCATTGCCCGGCCGCGCCAAATCGCCATGTACTTGGCCAAAGAGCTCACACAAAAAAGCCTACCCGAAATTGGCGAGCTGTTTGGTGGGCGCGACCACACGACTGTGCTGCACGCTGTACGCAAAATAGGCGCAGAACGCCAGACGCTGACCGAGCTGAATCAGCAGCTGCACGTACTAGAACAAACCTTAAAAGGCTAATACATGGTTAAAATTTCAGCGAAATGCATGAAAAGTATAAGTTTGGGGATGGTTTTGGGACAACTGTATAGTTATCCACAGGACTTGGCGTTAGTTGGAAGTTGTCCCTTTTCTGCACGGGCAAAGCTAGGCCTTTAACCACAGACTAAGCAATACGCTAAATCTATGATTAAACAGGCGAAAATAGGCTTATCCACACTTTAGTGCTGTGCTTACTACTACTACTATCTTTAATTAATTAAATACAAGTTAAGAGGTTGACATGATCGTTTTGAAGGCAACACAAGAAAAACTGCTCTCCACACTGCAGTCTGTATCGGGCATTGTTGAGCGTCGTCATACGCTACCCATCTTGGCCAATGTGTTGATTCGCAAAACAGGCGACCAGCTGCAGCTGACTACCAGCGACCTTGAAATTCAAATTCGCACCAGTGCGCAGATGGACGGTGACACTGGCAACTTCACCACCACCGTGGGTGCGCGCAAGCTGATCGATATTTTGCGTACCATGCCATCAGACCAAACTGTGTCGATTGAATCTAGCGCTAGCAAGTTGATTCTGAAAGGTGGAAAAAGCCGCTTTACGCTACAAACTTTGCCTGCTGAAGACTTTCCGCTGGTGCAAGAAGCCGCCAGCTTTGGCCCGGTGTTTAGCGTGCCGCAAAAAACCTTGAAAGAGCTTTTGGCCCAAGTATCCTTTGCCATGGCTGTGCACGACATTCGCTACTACCTCAACGGGATTTTGTTTGTAGCTGAGGGTAAAACACTTAGCTTGGTAGCTACTGATGGCCACCGTTTGGCCTTTAGCAGCGCGCAGCTAGATGTTGAAGTGCCCAAACAAGAAGTGATATTGCCACGCAAAACTGTATTAGAAATGCAGCGTTTGCTAAGCGACAGCGAAGGCCAAATTGAAATGCAATTTGCCGGTAACCAAGCCAAGTTTAGCTTTGGCGGTATGGAATTTGTCACCAAGCTGGTCGAAGGAAAATTCCCGGATTACAACCGTGTGATT
>JANNCO010000303.1:0-20405 GCA_031386655.1 Polaromonas sp.
TACAGCATGCGCTGGCTGATCAGCTCGTGGTGCAGCTGGCGCAAGCCCGCCTCAAGCTGTTGCAAAGCCAGGGGGAACACCAGCGAGGGCAGCATGGTGGCGTTAGGGTCAGCGCTGCGCTGGCCTAGCACGCAGACAGGGCGGCTCTTGTGGTAGCCGTTCTCATCTACGCTAATGTGCGAATATTCAAAACCGCTGTTTTGCGAGCTGCCCGGCGTGCTGTCGCCTGCTGCGCCCAGGCGCGTGCTGTGTTGGATGCTGTCGGCATGCGCCAAATACACATCTGCTGTGACACCCGAAGGCACCAAGCGCCAACGCACGGGGCCGTTCATTTGCTGCGCAGCTTTGAGCAGCCGCAACGAATCCGCTGCCGAAAACCCTACGGGCCGGACAAACACCAAGGGGGTGTGCGCATTTTGAAAAACTGAATCGACCAAACCAGACTACCCAACAACGACTACGCTTGTGCTTGCAGGCTGTGTGCCTTGCAATGCTTTATTTATTTGACCATGATACTTGCCAAATGCTGCGTTCACACTGGGGCGGGTTAAAAAAAACGGCCACGCGCCTGAAAGTCTGCCAGCACAGCTGCGTGCCTGCGACAAAGTATAGGTTTTGCGTGATGGACAGCACAGCGCGCAGGCAAACTTTTGCAAGCGTCTATTGGCATCTGCAGCGCAAGCGCCCAGCAAATCACCATCACCACTATTGCTATTGCTATTGCTATAATTTACATAGCTGTTTGAGCAGGTTCTACGGCCTGCGGGCACTAAAATGCATTATTTTTGATTGCCTCTGCGTCTGCATCCGCATCTGCTGCATCGCTATACCGCCACGGTGCACACTACAACACCAGCCGCGTTGTTTCTTTAACTTCTTCCATTACTGCGTAGGTGCGCGTCTCGCGCACACCAGGCAATTGCCACAGCGCGTTGCCTGCAAACTCGCGGTAGGCGGCCATGTCGCGTACGCGGGTTTTCAGCAAATAGTCAAAACCACCGGCCACCATATGGCATTCCAAAATCTCAGGCCGGGCCTGGGCTGCTGCTTTGAACTGGTCGAACACCAGTGGGGTAGTACGCTCTAGCAGCACCTCTACAAATACCGTTAAACCTCGGCCTAGCTTGGCGGGGTTTAACCGCGCCTCAAACCCCAAGATAAAGCCCTCACGCAGCAGCCGCTGGGTGCGGGCCAACACTGCCGTGGGGCTGAGCGCCACGGTTTCGGCCAGCTTGAGGTTGCTGATGCGACCATCGGTTTGCAGCGCATTTAAGATCTTCAGGTCAATCTTATCCAAAGCGTCGAAATCACTAGAATTTTCAGTCATAACTACGCATTATGCAATGCAACGCGCTATATTTTGGTGAAAAATTTCGTTGCTTAGGGCCTGCGCGATGATGCTGCCGGGCAAGACCCAGTACAAGCCAGACAGCAAAACGGCCATTACCTAATGCAGTAACAGCCGTTGTTGTCTTGCTGGTGAAACCTATGCCTGCCTTGCGCACGGTGTGCGGGTTGACTGCAGACATTGCCTCTCAGTGGCGGGAGTGGGCGGGAGTGAGTGGGCGGACAATGGGCAGGATGGGCAGGCAGTAAACAAGTAGTGGCAGGCTAATCGCCAAGCCTGTATTGCCGCCCCGTAACGCCCTAATCCGCCCTAATCCGCGCTGTGCCGCGCTTTAAAAGCCTAAACCTCTTTAGCCGCCTTTGCCGCAGCGCTTGCCGGGGTTCTTTTTGCTGCGGGTGGCCGTGCCGCGCTCTAGGCTGCGCTTTTGGCCGCTGGTGACTGGCATGTTCACGCCGTTAGGCAAAATTGGCTTGGGGCTGCGCTTGCGGTCTGCTTCGGTTCTGATCTTAATCGCCATGGTGGGCTCCGGTTAAAAAATGGGTCAACCTTAGATTAAGCCACAAAGATGCGTAGTTTTATAAAACAGGGTGCTTATAGGTAGCTACCGGCGTTGTGAGCCGCCATTAACGCGGCTGCTGCGCGGGCATTTAATGACAACATAAAAACCTAAAAAGCCAAGATAAATAGAGAAATATGCGGTTATCAATGCCTGATGATTACTAATTATCCGAAAAGTCACGATTTTTTATAAGGTTTTTATGCGCCTACCACCTGCCTACCGTTCTGAGACCGCTGTTGTCTCGCATTGCTTGTCCAGCCTGCAAGGCGCTGTGGACTGGGCCGCAGCAGCCAAGCAAGCCGCGCCGTGGGTGCAGGCTGTGCGTGACAACCCGCCGCCGTTTTGGGCTATGGAAAGCTTGCTCAAAGAATATCCTATCTCCAGCGCCGAGGGGCTGGCGCTGATGCGCCTGGCCGAGGCTTTACTGCGCGTGCCCGACGTAGAAACTGCCATTGCATTGACCACCGACCAACTGGGCCGGGCCGATTTTGACGGCTCGGGTGATGCGGTGCTGGCACGCCTGTCATCTGCCGCCATCGGCATGAGCAAACATTTTTTGCCCACCGATGCCAACACCCAGCCCGGCCTGGTCGCCAAGCTGGGCGCACGCACCGTGGTGGCAGCCACGCTGCGCGCCGTGGCCCTGCTGGGCAAACAATTTGTCCTCGGCCAGACCATTGGCGAGGCGCAGAAAATTGCGCGCCAAAGCCCGGGCCTGACCTTCAGCTACGACATGCTGGGCGAGGGTGCGCGCACCGAGCGCGATGCACAGCACTACTTGGCCAGCTACACCGACGCTATTAAGTCAATAGCTGCTCGAGCAGGTAATACGGGCGCTGCAGCATCAAAAGATACTAAAAATAACGCCGCACACAGCAGCCCACACACTAATGACGGCATCTCAATCAAGCTGAGCGCGCTGCACCCGCGCTACGAATACACGCAGCAGGCCCGCGTGATGGCCGAGCTGGTGCCGCGCGTGTGGGGCCTGTGCGAGCTGGCGGCGCGTGCCAACATTAATTTAACCATTGATGCTGAAGAAGTAGACCGGCTGGAGCTGTCGCTGGACGTACTGGAAGCGTTGATAGAAAAAATTGCCGCGCACCACCCACAGTGGCAGGGCTTTGGTTTGGCGATGCAGGCTTACCAGACGCGCAGCCTGGATTTGATAGAGCACATCATTGCGCTGGCACGCAAGCACCGCATCAAGCTGATGTGCCGCTTGGTCAAAGGGGCCTACTGGGACGCTGAGGTCAAACGCGCGCAGGAAATGGGGCTGCCGCACTACCCTGTGTTCACCCACAAACACCACACCGACGTGTCGTACCTGGCCTGTGCCCGCGCCCTGCTGGCTGCCAGCGACGCGGTGTACCCACAGTTTGCAACGCATAACGCCGGAACGATTGCGGCCATTTTGCAAATGGCAGCACGTGCCCCCACGCTCCCTGCAGAAACACGCCCCCACGCTACCCCGCTGCGCGGGTCGCTGCCCCCCGAGGGGGCGCGGCCCGGCGCTGAGCCAACTACTGAGCAAACACCGCAGTTCGAGCTGCAGCGCCTGCATGGCATGGGCGAGGGCATTTACCGCGAGGTGCTGAAGAACCCGTTGGTGCATTGCCGCATCTACGCCCCGGTAGGCGCGCACCGCGACCTGCTGGCTTACCTGGTGCGCCGTTTGCTGGAAAACGGTGCTAACTCATCGTTTGTGCACCAGCTGGCCGACGAGTCGGTGGGCATGGACACCTTGCTGATCTCGCCGCTGCGGCTGGACAGCAGCACATCGCTGCCCATGCCCGTTGCGCTGTACGGCGCGGCGCGGCCCAACAGCTTGGGTATTGACCTGGCAGACGAGTCCATGCGCGCGCCACTTTTACATGCTTTGGCGCATTGCAGCGTGCCCCAGGTAGCTTTATTTAATGACAAATTGGCCTCCAGCGCCCTAAATACCTGCTCAAGCAGCTATAAAATTTGGAGCAACCTACCTGTAGCACAGCGCGCCGCCATACTGCGCACTGCTGCCGATGCATTGCAACAACAGCTGCCCCAATTTTGCGCACTGCTGGTAAAAGAAGCGTTTAAAACCTGGGGCGACGCGGTGTCGGAGGTACGCGAGGCGATTGACTTTTTGCGCTACTACGCCAACGAAGCCCAGCGCATCATGCAGCCCGTCAGCTTGCCCAGCCACAGCGACACAGCCGCTGTAAATGCAACGCAAAGTACAGCGCATCACTTCCACCATGCCGCTGGTTTAACCGGCGAGACCAACACCCTGCGCCTTAAACCGCGCGGCGTGTGGGTGTGCATCAGCCCGTGGAATTTTCCGTTGGCTATCTTCATGGGCCAGGCAGCGGCGGCGCTGGCCACGGGCAACACCGTGCTGGCCAAACCTGCTGAGCAAACGCCCGGCGTGGCGCAGGCGGCTGTTGCCCTGTTGCACGCAGCAGGCGTGCCTGCCGATGCGCTGCAGCTGTGCCACGGCCCCGGCGACACAGTAGGCGCTGCGCTGGTGGCGCTGGACGGTATAGCAGGCGTGGTCTTTACCGGCTCTACCCCCGTGGCCAAAACCATCAACCGCGCGCTGGCCGCCAAAGACGGCCCCATCACCCCGCTGATAGCCGAAACTGGCGGCATCAACGCCATGGTGGTCGACAGCAGCGCCCTGCCCGAGCAGGTGTGCGACGCGGTCATACAAAGCGCGTTTCGCTCAGCAGGCCAGCGCTGCTCGGCTCTGCGCCTGCTGTGCGTGCACGAGGCCATAGCCGACAACGTTATCCAAATGATTGCAGGTGCTGCGCAAGAGCTGGTGTGCGGCGACAGCAGCAACCTGGCCACCGACGTACCGCGTGTGATCGACACTGAGGCTTATGACAACATCCTGCAGCATGTACAGCACTTGCAACATCTCCAACCCCTAAATTTACAGAAAAAACAGCTGTTAACCCAAGTAAATCCTGCTCAAGCAGCTATTAATTTAGTAGTACCCCAGATGTTTGAGGTGGCCAGCATTGCCGATGTGAAAGCGGAAATCTTCGGCCCCGTGCTGCAGGTGGTGCGCTACGGGTCACGCGATTCAGGCGACCCCCTGCAGGTGATCGAGCAGATCAACGCGCTAGGCTACGGCCTGACCATCGGCATTCAAACCCGTATCGACAGCCGCGCCCAGGCACTGGCCCACGCCGCACATATTGGCAATGTGTACATCAACCGCAGCACCATTGGCGCGGTAGTGGGCGTGCAGCCTTTTGGCGGCGAAGGGCTCAGCGGCACAGGCCCCAAGGCCGGTGGCCCGCACTACCTGCTGCGCTTTTGCGCAGAACAAACTGTTACGGTCAACACCACCGCTGCAGGCGGTAACGCGGCGCTGCTGGCGGGCTAACTGGGTGGGCTGCCAATGGCCTTTGGGAAGATGGTTGGGCAACCCACCCATCCACCTCGTTGTAAGAAACGACTGACATAGCAACGTGCAAATTGCTGACATGGCGTGAAGGATTTAGTATTACAGTGAAATAAATTCACTGCACGCGTAAACACACTCTATGGCCGAAATCGACCTGGCAGACAACTTGGCTGAGACGCGGCGCGTAGTCATCATAGACAGCAACGCAGACGACCGTGCGCATATTTGCCAGATGTTGCAGGAAGCTAGCGCAAGGCACTGGGTGTTTGAAGAAGCACACACTGGGGCCCAAGGCGTAGCTGCCATCCGCAACGCCACGGCATTACCAGACTGGATATTGTTGGGCAGCAACCTCACCGATATGACCGCGTTGGAGGTCATCGCTGCACTTTTGGACACCGACGGTATGCCCGTGTGCCCTATTGTGGTTGTCACAGGTGCCGAAAGCGAAGAAGTTGGGCGCAGTGTGCTGCGTGCTGGCGCACAAGACTACGTCAGCAAAGACTGGATTAACGGCCATGTGCTAAACCGGGCATTGGAGAACGCAAGCGAAAGCTGGGCCATTGCACGCGAGTTGCGCCAGCGCAAAGATGCTTTGCGTGTGGTGACAGAGCGCGACACATTCCGCGGCTTGTTCAGAGATGCCACACACGACCTGACCGATGAACATAACTTGATGCGTTTAGCTTCATTAATGCTGGGGCGGCACTTTGTCGCCAACAGGGTGGTCTATGGTGAAGTGCTGGACAATGAAACTTTGGTAGTTGGCTCCAGCTTTGTAGACGGCGTCAAGCAAATTGAAGGTATGCATAAACTTCAAGACTATGGTCCCAAGCTGTTGGCCACGTTTCAGTCGGGCAACAACATTGTTGTGTCTGATATTCAAACAGACAGTCAGTATTCTGACAGCGAAAAAGCGGCCTACGCTGCCGTGGAAGTGGTTGCTAATTTAGGCATACCCATACTTAAAAACGGGCAACTCGTTGCTGTCATGGGCATTCATCAAAATGTACCCCGCCAATGGAGCCATGAAGAAATAGCCACTGCCCGGGAAATCGCCGAGCGCACGTGGTCTGCCGTTGAACACGCCCGCACAGAAAAAAATCTGCGGGCTAAAGAACTGCAGTTCTCGCAAATGCTGCACATCATGCCTTCGTTCTCGGCTGTGCTCACGGGTCCTTCTTTTGTTTTTCAAATGGCCAACCAATCCTATTTCGATCTGGTGGGACGCGGCCCGGAAATTATTGGGAAAACACTGGTTGAGGCTTTGCCTGAAATGGCTGACCAGCCCTTTCCTGCGCTGCTGGATGAGGTGTACCGTACCGGCAAGTTGTTTGAAGCCCGGGCTATGCTGGTCAAGCTGCCGCGCGGCCCGGCAGGCAGTTTGATTGACATTTTTGTAGATTTTTCGTATCTGCCCCTGCGTGGAGCCAACGGCGAGGTGTCGGATATTTTTGTACACGGTGTAGACCGCACGGTGGAGGTTCAAGCTACACAAATGCTGGCGCAAAACGCGCGGGAGCTGCGCAGCTTGACCAACAACACCCCCGATGTGCTGACACGGTTTGACAGGCAATTGCGGCATGTGTTTGTGAACTCGGTAATTGAGAAAATCACAGGGCGCAAGGTCGAGGAGCTGCTGGGCAAAAGTAACCGTGAAATAGGCATGCCAGAGCACATGTGCGACCTGTGGGATGCCGCTATCAACTATGTGTTTGAGCATGGCGCGGACACTTCGCTGGATTTTGAATGGGAAACTCCCCATGACGGGGTGCATTATTACTCTTGCCGGCTGGTACCCGAGTTCAGTGAAAGCGGCAGCGTCGACCATGTGCTGGGCGTTACGCACGATATTACGCAACGCAAAGTTTTTGAACAGCAATTGTCAGACCAAGCACGGCGCAAAGATGAATTTTTGGCCACGCTGGCGCACGAGCTGCGCAACCCGCTGGCACCTATACGCACCGGGCTGCAGGTACTCAAGCTTGCACAGAATTCGCCCCATGCTGAGCAAATTCTGCCAGTGATGGAGCGCCAAATTGGACACATGGTGCGCTTGATAGACGATTTGCTGGATGTATCGCGTATCAATAGCGGCAAGATTGTGCTGCGCCAGGAGCGCGTGACGCTGCATGCTGTGGTAGCCAGTGCGGTAGAGGCCTCGACACCGCTGATGGAAGCAGCGCACCATACGCTTAAAGTCAGTTTGCCAGACACGGCCATCTGGCTCAACGCCGACTCCACCCGGCTGGCGCAGGTATTCAGTAATCTGCTGAACAATGCTGCCAAATACACCCCAAAAGGCGGTCAAATTTGTTTGAACGCGCACCTTCGCGGTGACCAAGTGGAGCTTTGTGTATCTGACAACGGCATGGGCATTCCCGCAGGCATGCTGTCGGGTGTTTTTGATATGTTCACCCAAATCAATCGCACCCTTGACCGTGCAGAAGGAGGCCTGGGCTTGGGCCTGTCGCTGGTCAAAACCCTGGTTCATTTGCATGGTGGCACGGTGCGTGCGGACAGCCCTGGCATTGACCAGGGCAGCGAGTTTACGGTAAGCCTGCCCGTTGTTTTACCCCCTGCATTGCAGCCTGATAGCCACACAATCCCTCGCGCAAATGCCACGGTCACTCACCGGCGCATTTTGGTAGTGGATGACAATGTTGACGCTGCCCAGACCCTGGCCATGCTGTTGGATTTTTCAGGCCACACCACGCAATCAGTATTCAGCGGGCAACAGGCGCTTGACGCTGCGCTGTCTTTTCACCCAGAAATTATATTTTTAGACATAGGCTTGCCGGACATGACTGGCTATGAAGTAGCTCGCCGGCTGCTGGCCAACCCTGCTACATCGTCGTCGTATTTGATTGCGCTGACGGGGTGGGGTACCGAAGATGATGTTCGAAAATCTAAGACCGCAGGCTTTTACGCCCACCTTACCAAGCCGGTAGACCCGGATGCCGTTGAATCGATACTGTCGACACTGCCTGCCGCTGCAGTAGCCATGCCAGCCGGCGCGACGCCCATTTCAGTTTGACGCAGAACTCAATAGAAACATGTTTACTTAATGTTAACTACCCCTGACCAAGACCCGATACGCTCCAATCATGCAGATTGGTGTGCGCCTGCAGATGCACTAGGGCTTGCGCCCGACGTGCTGGGCGCACGCTTGGCTGAGGCGGCAGCCTACGCTGTGCTGCAACGCATGGCACCTGTTTTGCGCCACGACATGGTGGGCGCCATACAGCCAGTGAGCATTTTGATGGCCTTGCTGCAAAAACGCATGCAAATGCCCGAGCCTGATGTGCAGGCTATCGCCAAAAACCTGGCCTCGGTCAGCGCCGCAGCCAAGGAAGTTGCTGCCAGCTGCATTAACGCGATGGGATGGGTAGCTTCCAACGACAACCCTTTGGTGAATTTGCGCACCAGTGTGGATGAGGCCGCCCAACTCATGGCCATGGAGCTGTCTGCTGCTGGGCTGAAAATCAGCAACCATATTTTTGATGACAGCGCAGTGGTACCGCAAAGTTTTTTTCGCAGCCTGCTGATGGGCGCACTGCTGGCATTTTGTGATCAACATCCCATTGAAGGTAGTTTAGAAGTCACGCTGGACACAGGGCTTGAAGCTACGGGCCAACCCGTCCTATTTACGCACTCCACTCACTCCACACTGCTCACGCTGCGCACCGTGCCCAGTAGCACAGACAAAACACTGGTACCTGCAGACACTATTCGCAAATCTCGCTGTATTGATTGGTCAGACATCCAAGCACTGGCAAATTATCTCGATGTCACCATGGCGCGAGGTGACGGATGGTTGACGTTAGATTTTGCTGGTAGCCGCCGGTAAAGTTACCAAATTCACACTTGGAAATAAAAGTTGCATAGGCACACGCTTGTGAACTTGCGTGACAGCCGTAACTGTTGCGCGCATTGGTAGCTGTGCGCACGCCTTAGTGCTATCTTGCATAACTTCTCGTAACTCTACGGTGCAAGTTATGAGGATTTACTAGGCTTTCAGGGCTGTCGCATAGCTACCCTATACGAGTGACTTGATTGACTGGATTTTGTACCTTTACAAACAAAATTAAGTGAGGTGACGATCATGTCTTGGATTCAACCTATCCGGAAAAACAACCTGTCCCAACCCACAAGGTGGTGGGCCGGTGCCTATGCAGCTTTTGCAGTGTCTATGGGCCTTGTGGCCTGCGGTGGGGGCGGCGGTGACGCTAGCCCCGCCAATGTCGCAGCCAGTACTGACACCACCAACGTCAGCGAAGTCAGTGCGACAGTAGCCGCAGCTGAAGACGCCAAAATCATGCTGGCGCTGGAAGACGAAACAGCCATTGAGAATGAAGAAAGCCGCAAGGCCTGCAAAGACCGCAACAACAACACGTTTAAAAAGCTGCTCACCTGCGTGACGCTGGACAACGTGCGCGCGCACCAGCTAAAACTGCAGAACATTGCAGTGGCCAACGGCGGTACACGCGTATCAGGCACCAAGGGGTTTGACGATTCAGCGGACTATGCTGAAAAGGTGTTTAAAGATGCGGGCTACAACGTGACACGCCAGACGTTTCAGTTCCAGTCTTTTATTGAGCTGCCGGGAACCAACTTGTCTCAGGTAACGCCCACGCCCACAGCGGCGATAGAGACCAACATCTTGTCGTACTCAGGCAGCGGCAGCGTCACGGCGACGGTCAGCACCTTGCCTACGGTCACGGGCTGCAATACCGCAGACTTTGCAGGCTTCACAGCCGGCAACATTGCGTTGATCAGCCGCGGTGCGTGCCCCTTTTCTGCCAAGGCTACCAATGCAAAAGCGGCAGGCGCATCTGCAGTGGTGATCTACAACAATGCAGCAGGTGAGCTCAATGGCACCTTGGGCGCAGAATTTAGCCTGAATATTCCAGTGACTGGCATTGAATTGGCTGTGGGCCAAAAACTCGCCGCCATACCAGGCCTGGTACTCAGCATCAGCACCAGCACACTGCGTGGCACAGCCACTACCAGCAACGTGATTGCCGAGTCCAAAGGTGGCGATGCTGACAACGTGGTGATGGTGGGTGCGCACCTTGACTCGGTGGATGCTGGCGGCGGCATTCAAGACAACGGTACGGGCAGCGCGGCGGTGCTGGAAGTAGCCAAGCAAATGGCCAATGTTAAAACTACCAACAAGGTACGCTTTGCACTGTGGGGCGCAGAGGAGTCTGGCTTGGTTGGATCTACCAACTACGTCAAAACTTTGCCAGAGGCTGACAAAAACAAAATTGCGCTGTACCTTAATTTTGACATGATCGGCTCGCCCAACCATGTGTTCTTTATCTACGACGGCGACAACTCTGACGGCGTAGGTGCAGGCCCCGGCCCAGTAGGCTCCACAGGGATTGAAAAAACCTTTGAGGCTTTCTACAGCAAGCGCAATATATCCTTCAAGGGCACTGACTTTGATGGCCGCTCGGACTACGGACCATTTATTGCGGCCGGTATACCTGCTGGCGGTTTGTTTACTGGAGCTGAAGGCACTAAAACTGTAGCCGAGGCCGAAGTATGGGGCGGCATTGTAGGTACTGCCTACGACCCTTGCTACCACAAGGCGTGTGACAACTATGGCAACGTGAACTTGTTTGCCTTGGACATCAATTCTGACGCGGTAGCCTATGCCACGCTGCAATTTGCCATGAGCACCAAAGTGGTCAACGGCATCAAAGGCAAACCCGTCGGCCAAGGCCAGGCATTTGTCAAACGTGCTGCCACCGATGTGCCGAAATGGAAGCATGTTCCAGAGCATTTTGAGCAGTAAAACTAAGTTGTAGATTGCCTATCACCGCATCAGAGGTGTATAGGCATTCAACAACTCGCTTCATCAGCACCTATGCCGCAAAGGCTAGGTGCTTTTTTTACGCCTTATAGGTTCTACATTGTGTTGCCATATAGCGCATGAGGCTTACATGCGTTACCAAATCACGGTAGATGGCAGGGGAACTAAATCCTACGATGCAATGCTTTACAAACCATTCAAGGAGCATTTATGCAATCTATCTTGCGTTCACATTCTCGCACCCGGCTGGCGGCGCAGCTTGCCCTATGCGCGCTAGCCACGCACAGTGGCTTGGTATCAGCCAATGCGTTTGATTTTTTTGATTTTCGTTTCAAGGCATCAGCACCTAGCCCGTTTGCCGACAACTGCAACGGGCCACAAACTGGCAATTTATTTAAAAATTCTGAGGTCGAACCGTACATATCTGCAAACCCACGCAACCCGCTCAATTTGGTGGGCGTGTGGCACCAAGACCGATGGTCTAACGGCGGTGCACAGGGCATAGGCACGGGCGTGTCGTTTGACGGTGGCGTAACGTGGAAGCAAACGTATTTGCCCTATTCGCGCTGCGCGGGCGGCACGGTAGCCAACGGCGGCGACTACAACCGCGCGTCAGACCCGTGGGTAAGTTTTTCGCCCAACGGCGTAGTGCACCAAATGGCTTTAACCGTCAGTGGCGAGTCTTTTGAAGCAGATGGCGTCAGCGCCATGCTGGCCACCCGCTCCACCGACGGTGGGCGCACGTGGAGCCCCACCACCACGCTGATCCGCGATGCGGGTCCGCAGTTTTTTAACGACAAAAACGCCATCACCGCCGACCCTACCGATTCTCGCTATGTGTACGCCGTATGGGACAGACTATTGGACACCGGCGGTGGGCCTACCTTGCTGGCGCGCAGCATAGACAATGGAAAAACCTGGGAGCCCACCAAGACCATCTACGATCCGGGTCCGATCACGCAAACCATTGGCAACCAAATAGTGGTGCTGCCCAACGGTGTGGTGATCAACCTGTTTACGCAAATCAATCAAAACACTGGTACGGCGTTTTTTGCAGTCATCCGATCTACCGACAAAGGCCAAACTTGGTCGCAGCCCATCAAAATTGCCGATGATTTAAGTATTGGCACCAAAGACCCTGAGAACGGCACCGCCATCCGTGACGGTGCAGGCATTGGGTCAATTGCTGTAGGCAAAAAAGGTCAGCTATACGTCACCTGGGCTGACTCGCGCTTTAGCGCAGGCGCACGCGACGGCATTGCATTTGCCAGCTCATTAGACGGCGGCCTCAGCTGGTCAGCCCCCACTCAAATTAACCGCGAGCCTGGCGTGCAAGCCTTTACCCCCATCGTGCATGTGCGCCAAGACGGCACCATCGGCATTACCCACTACGACCTGCGCAGCAACACGCCTGACCCTGCCAATTTGCCCACCGACTACTGGCTGCTACGCTCTAAAGACGGCGGTGCCAGCTGGCGCGAAAGCCGCGTCACCGGCCCGTTTGATCTGTCCACCGCCCCCATAGCGCGCGGCCTGTTCTTAGGCGACTACCAAGGCCTCACCAGCATCGGCCCTATCTTTGTGCCGTTTTATGCGCAAACCACCGGCGACCTGAACAACCGCAACGACATATTCTCCGAACTCGCCATCACCATTGGCCGCGCCAACAGCAATAGCAGTGCATTAAAACGTGCCGAAGAAGCCGACGACAAGCTACCTGCCGTGGCCGCCAGGCAAGCCACTGGCGCACTAGAGATGACCGACGAGATGCAGCAAAAGCTCAAAGACAAAACCACCCTGATGATGCAGCGGCGCGTGGACCGCTGGGACGCGGTGATGGAACGTCGCAGGACGGGTCGGTAAACTTTGTTTGCTCAGTAAGCTAGCTTGGGCATGAACTGCCCACGTCCTTCGGGCGTCATGTCCAGCAGGCCCCACAGTGCATTGGCGGCGTCGCCAGATCTGTGGTGCTGGCTTGGTTCGTCCAGCGCCCACGTCAGCTCACTGCCCCAAAAGTGGCGGATCTTGCCATTGTCGAGGTGGAACACATTGAACATCGTTTCGTCCCAGTCACTGCCGCTGGTCGCACCGCGACGTTTGCAGATCTCGTGGGGCACTTTGGCGGAGTCTCCAAAGTAGTCGGCGTTGTAGCTATTGCCAGCGGTTGAAAGCAGCTGAAGGGCATTCCACTGCCGATCACGCGCCCAGTCTACCAAGCGTGAGATCGGTGACTTGGCCACAACATACAGCGCTGCGCGCTGAGTGACATGTTTGGCTGCGCCGTTCACTGAGTCGAGCAGGTGGGTGCACATGGGGCACGGCATCTGCCGATCTGGGCCGTACATAAAGCTGTAGATGATCAGCGTGCGGTGCTGACCAAAAAGTTTCGACATGTCGACTTTCTCGGGCATGCCGTTAGCGCCGATTCTTTCAAAAATGTAGTCCTGCGCAACTTCACCGCCTGGCGGCAAGGCGCGGCGTTGCGCCGCCACGGCTTCGATCTGCTTGCGCAACGCTATCTCATTGGTAAGCAGTGCGTTGCGTGCTCTGCGATATGCAGCGCTTTCGTTGGGGTAGGCCAGGTGCGTCATGTCATCTCCTTATTTAGTAGCGTTGCATGCACAGCGCAGCAGTTGAGCGTTTGCATTAAGCTTAACTTAAGTCGCTGTAAACCAAGCCTCCAGCGACAAACCACCCGTGCCTATTACCAAGGGCCTTGCTTCGCTGTACTGCGCGCAAAAAGCATCTAGGCCGGATGTATTGCCACTATTCGCGCCGCTTTTTACCTCGTAGGCAAACAGCTCACCTTGGTGGCGCAGCACGTAGTCCACTTCGCTACCGCCGTTGCGCCAGTAGTAAATTAGCGGTTGGGTACTGCTGTGCTCTAGGTTGCGTGCCAGCAGTTCTGCGCCCACAGCACTTTCAGTGACACGGCCCCACAGTTCGGGGGTTGCGCGCAGGCGCGTGTAGCCAAAGCCTTCGGTAGCGGCTATGGCACCCATCAGCGCGGTGTTAAACACTTGCAGCTTGGGGCTGGATGCCCGCTGGCGCACGGCTTGGCCCGCGTATTTTTGAAGGCCGCACACCATGCCCGCGCCTTCTAGCAAGTGCAAGTAATGCGCCAATGTAGTGGTATTGCCCGCATCGCTCAATTGGCCCATCATCTTTTGATAGCTGAGTTCTTGGCCGCTGTAGCGGCAGGCCAAGTCAAACACGCGGCGCAGTAAAGCGGGCTTTTGTACAGGGGCCATTAACAGCACATCTTTGCTGATGGTGGTTTCAATCAGTGCGTCGCGCACATACGCTGCCCAGCGTGCCTCGTTGCCTATCAATGGCGCAGCTCCAGGGTAGCCCCCGTAGTAAATAAACTGGTCGAGCGTGAAGCCAAACGCTTGGCGCATTTCGTTAAACCGCCAGTGCCCCATCCGCGTCATCTCAAAGCGCCCCGCCATACTTTCAGTCAAGCCGCGCGCTATCAGCAGTGGTGCAGAGCCCAAAATCACCGTACGCACATCGCGCCCCGCGCGGGTGTCTTCGTCCCACAGACGTTTGACCTCTTCGGTCCAACCGGGCAGTTTTTGCACTTCGTCCAGCACCAACACACAAGCCCCGGCCTGCGCAGCCAAAGCGCGTGCTGTCTCCCATTGCGTGGTCAGCCAACTGCTGCCCGCCAAGCCAGGGTTGTCCGCGCTGACGCTGTGCTGCGCAATGGCTGCGCCTAGCGGCGATTGCTGCAATGCAGCTAGTGCCTGCCGCACCAAAGTAGTTTTCCCCACTTGGCGCGGCCCCGCCACGACTTGCAAAAACCGTCTTGGCTCCTGCAGCCGGGCGGTGAAAGTAACGAGTGCTTGACGGCGGATTTCAGACTGCATATAAAATTACTCAATAGATTGAGATATTTTACTCAATCCATTGAGTAATTTATAAAAATCTTGCGCCAGACCTCTATACTGCACTTGCGCTGGGTGTTCTGTGCACGCCTTGGTGCTTGGCGTGAACAACTCCGCGGCTGTCCTCCGGCCTTTGGCCTCCCCCTTTATGCCGCTGCGTTGTCCACACCAAGCGCCAAGGCTGCGGATATGGTGGGTGAGTAAGCAGCGGTTGATTGCCCACTATGTTTGCGAGAGCTGGCTGGTGGTGTACTCAGCGTAGCGGAATAATGGGGGAGTTGGCTGCCCTAGGCAGCCACGGTGGACAGCTTTGATGCTGAGTACGCCGCCTGCCAGGTCCCGTACAAAACCTAAACAGTCACCGAGCACAGCCAAGCAGCTGAATGCACCGCCGACCAGCTACCGCATAAGACAAAAGGCACGCCCACGAAACATTCGAGACAAGTGCCCCGATCAGTTGAGGAAAGACCAATAAATCAACAGCATTGGCATGACTTGTCTTTATCGCCGCAACGACACCAAAACAGATACGGTAAGGTTAACCATGGGGTCGTAACCTTACCTCCGCACCACCGCCTCACCCGGCTCATAAGTGGCTGACTTAATACCGTTTTTGCTTAAAAATTCGCGCATCACATCCGCGTCGACAAACCCCGTGTTTACATACCCAGGGTGGTTGGACAGTTTGGGGTAGCCGTCACCGCCATTGGCCTGGAAGTTATTTAATGCCAAGCGATAATTTTTAACAGGGTCGATGGCTGCGCCCTTGATGGTGGCGGTTTTCACAACGCCGCCTTCAATGGCCAATTGCACGCCAGAAAACTGTGCAAACGCGCCGGAGCCTGTGGACATCTTGGCGGCTGCGTTCAGGTAGTCCATCAGCTCTTTGCCGCTCAAGTCTACGTAGGCCAGCATGTTGCCAAACGGTTGTACTTTAAGCACGTCTTTGTAGGTTAGCTTGCCTGCAGGCAACGAGTCGCGCACGCCGCCAGAGTTCATGATGGCGAGATCTGCTTTGGCGCGCTGCTGCATGACGCTGGCAATAAACACGCCCAGGTTGGTGGGCTTGGCGCGCACGATGGCGCGGTCGCCTTCCAGCTTGCCGTCAGACTCGCCCACTACTTTGTCCAGCTCGGCGCGGCCTTTGTCTTGAAAAGGCTGCAGCATGGCCAACACAGCTGCGTCTTCTTTAATCTCGGTGGTAGCAAACACTTTTTGGTCTTTGCCGTCAGCGCCTTTGACGGTCTTTTTCAGGTTGATGGGGATCAGCTCGTACTTCACCAGTTTTAGCTCTCCGCCTGTGTATTCAAAGTCGGCGCGGCCCACGTACTTACCCCATTCGTGGGCCTGTACTATCCACGCGCCGTTTTGGCGGTCGGGCTGGCAGGGGCCGCCGGGCTCGTACTTTTCATTGCGGGTTAGCTCGGTAATCATGCACACCGGGTTTTGGCTGTGGCCACCTACGATCAAATCAAACCCTTTGACAGTGCGCGCCATTTCAACATCGCCCTCGGCGTTGACGCCACGCGTGTTGTTTGGGTAGTGGCCCATATGGGTGGCAGCGATCACCACGTGGGCTTGCTTTTTCAGCTCGGGCATCAGCGCTGCGGCCTCGGGCGCGGGCTTGCGAAACTCCATGCCGGCAATGTTGGCCGGGTCGACCATTTTGTTGGTGTCGTCGGTGGTCAGCCCCATCACAGCGATTTTTAGGCCACCGCGTTCAAATACCTCGTACGGTTTGGCAAAACGTTTACCGTCTTTGTAAATATTGGCCGACAGCACAGGGAAGCCGGCCCACCCCACTTGCTTGGCCAGTACGGGCAGGGGTTTGTCAAACTCGTGGTTGCCAAAGGTCATAGCGTCGTAGCCTAGTAGCTTCATGCCTTTAAAGTCGGGCTCGGCGTCTTGCGTGTCTGATTCAGGCACGCCGGTGTTCACGTCACCACCGTCTAGCAGCAGGGTGTGGCCGCCTGCGGCTTTGACCTCGGCGCGTACTTGGTCTAGCACGGTTTTGCGGGCGGCCAGGCCGTATTCGCCGTCGCTGTTTTTCCAGAAGCGGCCGTGGTGGTCGTTGGTGTGCAGCACCGTCAGTTTGACCGGGCCACTGGGCGGCAACAGCGGCCCGCCGGGGCCCTGCGTGGCGCAAGCGGCTAGCAATGTGACGGCACCTAAGGCGAGGGTGCGCAGTGCAAAACGAGAAGGTTGTGCAGACAGAGTTACTATATTTTTCATAGCTGGTTGAGCAGGTTTTACTTGGGTTACAACGGTTAAATGCATAAAAATATCACTTCAAAACACCAAACACCTTCTTTAAGATGCTGCTGCCGGTGCCTACGGGGTCTTGGCGAATTTTCAGCTCTTGCTCGCCGATGATCAGGTACAAACCGTCCAGCGCCTTGCCTGTAACGTACTGCTGGATGTTGGCGTCTTCTTTTTTAACGACACCAAAGCTGGCAGCCTTGCCTGCAAAGCTGTTGTACTTGTCGGCCAGGCCTACTTTTTCGGTGGCTTTGGTGACGATGGGTAAGAATTGTGTGCCCAGCGGCGCACGGGTTTTATCGGCAAAAAATGTGGTGACCGAGTTGTTGCCACCTGTCAAAATGTTTTTAGCATCGGTGACGCTCATGGCTTTGACAGTGGAGACCAGCAAGGTCTTGGCCATGGGAATGGCTTGCTCGGCACCCCGGTTCATCGAGGTCACCA
Organism: Polaromonas sp.; assembly: GCA_031386655.1. Taxonomy (GTDB): domain Bacteria; phylum Pseudomonadota; class Gammaproteobacteria; order Burkholderiales; family Burkholderiaceae_C; genus JAAFIP01. Next base: position 17,719 of record JANNCO010000303.1, read on the forward strand.
GTTCGTCCACGCGTTTGCCTTGGCCTAACGATTTCATCAATTTACCGGCGTCTTGCAGATAGCCGGGCAATGGAATGCGAACTTTATCGTTGCCCAAGAATCCATCTGTTTTACCCAAGATACCCACTGCCGCCAGCGCACCTGTTTCCAGCGCTGCTTTGATACCTGCGCTGGCATCGGCGTTGGTCAAGTCGCCCAGCGACAGTGCGTAGGCATGCTGGTAGGTGGCAGCTATCATCAGTGCCAGCGAAGATGTGCCTAGGTGGTTAAACTGTCTGCGATCCATGAGAAACTCCATTGTGCTTAAAAATTACCGCTATCTTGCCCTAGTTTCCACCTGCTTGGCAATCGGGCTGGCCCTGTCAGCCTGCAAAGACGCCGCTGACACCACGGGCCAAGCGCCAGCGTCTACCATGGTGCTGCTGGACGGCAGCCAGCACACTACCGAGGCCATGAAAGGCAAGGTGACCTTGGTTAACTTTTGGGCTACCAGCTGCACTACCTGCGTGGCCGAGATGCCGCAAATCATCGCCACCTACAAGCAATTTAAAGACCAAGGCTTTGACACCGTAGCGGTGGCCATGAGCTACGACCCGCCCAGCTATGTGGTGAACTTTGCGCAAACCCGCGCCCTGCCCTTTAAAGTAGCCATCGACAACACGGGTGCGGTGGCCAAAGCTTGGGGCGATGTAAAACTGACCCCTACGACCTACATAGTTGACAAACGCGGCCGTATTGTCAAACGATTTGTGGGCGCGCCTGATTTTGCAGTGCTCAATCAGTTGATTGCGCAACTGGTGGCTGAAAAAGCGTAGCGAACGCTGCTGTCTGCGCCTGCGGTGCATGAAATAACTGGCTGACCTAGTGCGGCCAACAATACATAAAAAAACCCGCTGACCTTGCGGTCAACGGGCGTAACGTAGTAGCCGAAGCCACCACCCTCAAGGAAGATTGTTGTCTAGCAAGACAGAATTTATTTTTCCTGAAACGCGTCGTGGCAAGCTTTGCACGATGCGCCTGTGGCCCCAAATGCGGTTTTGATATTGTCCAGGTTGCCCGTTTTGGCAGCAGCGTTTAACGCTAGCATTTTCTTGTTCATGTCTTCGCCCAGTTCTTTGAACTTGGCGGTTTCTTTCCAAATCTCGGGCTTGGCTTTGCCACCTTCAGTGCCCGGGCCAAAACCTTGCCATGGCAAGGTAGACATGGCGGTGGCGATGTCTGCATTTTGTTGCGCCATGGCCGCGTCAAACGGTACTCTACCATTCACCATTGCTCCGATGCGCCCAAAATGGGTGCCCATCACTGTCAGGGCTGCCTTGCGGTATTTGATAGCGTCTTCAGGTTTGGCAAACTGCGCTGCAGCGGGCAAGGCCATGGCCAAAGCCAAGGCAGACAAGGTAGCGTTGAAGAGGTGGTTCAATTTCATAGTGGCTCCTGTTATTAAAATAATGATAGCGTTGTGCGCCGATAGCTAACACGTTGTGAGTTGCTAAGATCTCAAAAGTTCCTGCAAAGCATCGTATTTATGCTGCGGGTTTGTACTGTGATATTTTTAGCTTATGTTGCGCCTTGCCAGTGCCGGTCGCACTGGTAGCAGTTATTTGGCTGTCTAAGCGTTGCGCACAGAGATGCCTGCAGGAAAAATAGAATTCATGCACAATATTTTCTGGGTTCAATACCATTCCATGCCATGACACCCCAAACCACACCACCTACGGCCGCAGCCATAGCACCACCTATGGCCGCACCCATAACACCATCTATGGCAGCACCCACAGCAGGATCTATTGCGCAACCCACTACACCAGCCCAACTGCCTGCCAAGCATCGCGCTACGCGTGTGTGGGACCTGCCCACGCGCATTTTTCACTGGGCTTTGGTGGTGTGCATAGCGGGCTCGTTCATTACCGTCAATCTTGGCGGCAACTGGATGCCATGGCATTTTAAATTTGGATTTGCGGTGTTGACGTTGCTGCTGTTTCGCCTAGTGTGGGGGTTTGTAGGGGGGCGGTGGTCGCGTTTTGCCAGTTTTATTTACGCGCCGTCTGCCGTGCTGGCTTACTTTAAAGGTCACGGCAAACCAGAGCAATCTGTGGGCCACAACCCCATGGGTGCGGCGTCTGTATTTGCCATACTGGGCATTCTGCTGCTGCAAGTAGCCTCTGGGTTGTTCAGCGACGACGAAATATCCAACCAAGGGCCTTTGTACAAATTCATATCGGCCGCCACAGTCAGCACGGCTACCTGGTACCACAAAGAGCTGGGCAACAAAATTGTCGTTGCGCTGATAGCACTGCATATTGCGGCGATTTTTTATTATCTGTACAAGAAGAAGGACAACTTGATTCAGCCGATGTGGCAGGGCGACAAGCTGCTCACTATCGTAGCACCTGCATCACGCGACGACGCTGCATCTCGCGCAGTAGCAGCAGTTGTTTTTGCGCTGTGCGCGTTGCTGGTGTGGTGGATTGTGTCGCTGGGGGCGTAGCCTGTTCGCTCGTCTGATTTCAGGCTTTGCGTTGCGTACTTTTGACGTCTATCGAACGCAGTTGAGTTATTGAGCTTTCGTCAATTGATCGGGTTACTTGTTTCCTGTGTGTCTTGAGCTTGTCTTCTTTGTCTTCTTTGTCTTCTTTGTCTTCTTTGTCTTCTTTGTCTTGTACGGGAGCTGGCAGGCGGCGTACTCA
>JANNCO010000304.1:0-2977 GCA_031386655.1 Polaromonas sp.
GATTCTGCGGCGTGCCATGCTGGCGTAGCTGCCAGCTGCGCAGGTGGCGCTAGCATGGCCACGCAAGCGGGTGGCACCATGCGCCCCGCACTGCTTGCATAAGCTTGCAGCTGCGCTAGTGTGCTGTGCGAATTAGCCACCACGGCTGCGCCCTGCAACATGCGGTCTATACGCACCCGGTGCCGCGCTGCCTCGCCTGCGCGGCAAAATTGCGGGTCCGTGAGCGGGATCAAGTCATGCACAAAAAACACAGGCCGCAAATGGTGCCAAGCCAAGTTGCGCCACAGCGATGGCAGCTCTGCATCGTTATGCCCCGTGTGCAAAAACACCGCGCCTTCTGCATTGCCTGTGCCTATGGCTGACAGCACACCGCGTGCGACCAGCCGTTTAAGCTGGCTAGTCTGCGCGTAGTCCCAGCGCAGCAAAACGTCAATGACCTGTTTTGATATAGCTGCGCTGAACAAACCGCTGCGCCCACGCCAGCGCAGCATGGTGCGGGCAGCCGGTGCGTAGTGTTGCAAATACTCTAGGCTTACGCGGTCTACCCCGGTAGGGTGGCGCTGGTCAAAATAGCGGCCTAGCAGGCGTGTAATGTCTATAACAACCAGCTTGGCCACGTTACTCGGCTGCCGCAGCCAAGCGATTGGGCATGGTGCGCCACTGCAGGCCTGCTGCGTCGGTGCCCGGTAGTTCTACATAAAAATTGCCGTTAATCTGCGTGTGCACTGTAATGTAGTTACGAAACTTGGCATGCAGTTCAGGGTCGGGCTTGTAGGCTTGCGGGTTGGCCCAAAAGGCCTCCAGACCCGCTTGGCAAGTAAGACCCTGCATGTTGTAGATAGCCTTGCCCATGGTAATTACCGGTGTGCCATGCGACAGTGCCGAAAAACCCACTGTGCTGTTAATGGTCACCACCCCATGCGCGCTGGCCAGTAGCGTAGGCAAGTGCTGGTCGTGTATGTAGCGCACACGTGCGCCCAACTGGTGTGTGTGCAGCAGCTCGTCAATCATGTGCGTGTAGTCGCTGTAGCCACGGTCTAGCGGGTGGTGCTTTATCAGCAGCACAGCGTCGCTGGGTGCGTGGTGCGCAAACGACCGCACCGTGTCGGTAATAAAGTCTGCCACCGATTCAAACGGTGAATGCACGGCCACCTGCGCGTCAGATGCCACCTGCAAGATAGCCAGGAAAAACTTGTGCTCGCCGTGCGGCGCGAGGTCGCTTAACACATTGGCTTCTGTAGACCGGTAACGAATTTTGCGCGCATAAGACCGCACCCAGCGCAATCCGTCTAACATGGTCAAACTGCGATGGTGCTGGTATCTCCAAAACAATGGCCAAGCCAAAGCAGCCGCCGTAAAGTATTTCATGGCATAGCCTGCTGCAGACTTAAAACTGCAGGGCACTTCAATCTCTTGCGCCAACTGCGCTGGGCCCCAAGCATCGTATTGCGCCCTGTCGGTGGGCAAACGAGAGTGTGCATTTACGCCATGCTGCTCTAGCGTGATGAAGTTAGGCCGCACATAGCCTTCTTCAAACACCCAAAATTGCAGCCCATGGGCTAGCGCCACAGCACGTGCCTGAACATGTATGGGCCTGCAGTCACCAAATACAAAAATACAGTCAATCTTGTGCTGCTGAATAAACAGGGCTAGGTAGCTTGGCCAGTCTGCCTGCGTGCCTGTGTAGGCATGAGAATTTGTGGGGTAATAGAAACAATCTCCACCATTAAAGTTAATTTTTTGTACATTTCGCGCGCCAGACGCCAGCAACCCAGCCGCTACACGGCTAAAAAACGGCCCATGCGGCCCTTGTAACAATAAAACTTTTTTACCTGCAAACTGTAACCAGCCAGCCAGTTGGGGGGAGTACATGTGTAGAATAATTGATGGATATAGTCCAATGTGACTAAAAATGCACGATTTTGATGTGCCTGCATATTAGCAGTTAAATAGCTGCGAAAATCTTAGATATTTAGCAATCAACTCAATGCGTATTAACACTAAGTGCTGGATTCAGCATGTCCACCACATGCTGCATATTTGTGTAGCGCTTTCCACAGGGCTTTTATTAACTGCTTGTAGCTCGCTACCCACGTCTGGGCCCACCGCAAGTGCTATACAAAAACAAGCTGACGGCCTGCCAGCCAGCCTGCAGCTGGTAGACATTACCCCGCAAATAGCCCGCCAGCTGGCCAGCCAAAAACAAGGCATAGGGTTTGCGTCCATATTTAACACCCCTGGCACAGCTGCCCGCGACCTGCTGGTAGGCACCGGCGACACGCTAGAAATAAACATATGGGAGGCTCCGCCAGCCACGCTGTTTGGCACCACCGACCAGTCTGCACGCGGTGCAACCATTAGCGCGTCGCGCAACACCACTTTGCCTGAACAAACCATTGGCGTCGAAGGCAAAATAAACATTCCCTTTGCAGGCAGCATTACCGTGACGGGTAAAAGCACCGGCCAGATAGAGGCTGAGATTGCACAGCGCCTAAAAGGCAAAGCCAACCAGCCCCAAGTGATAGTACGGCTGCTGCGCAACAACTCATCACTGGCCACCGTAGTGGGCGAGGTAGTTAACAACACCCGTGTACCACTAACAGCGCGTGGCGAAAAGCTGCTAGACGCCATAGCCACCGCAGGCGGGTCTAAACAGCCGGTGCACAAAACCACCATCCAAATTACCCGGGGCACTACTACCGCTGTGATGTCGCTAGACAGCGTAATTCGCGACGCGCAGCACAATATAAAGCTGCAGGCAGGCGACGTGATAACAGCCCTGTACCAGTCGTCCAGCTTTACCGCGCTGGGCGCCACTGGCAAAAACGACGAGATAAGCTTTGAAGCCCAAGGCATTACCCTGGCCCAGGCACTAGGCCGCGTAGGTGGCCTGCAAGACGCGCGGGCCGATGCGCAAGGCCTGTTTATCTTTAGGCTAGAAAATGCCAATGCACTTGCCTGGCCCCGCAGCCCAGCC
>JANNCO010000314.1:0-16936 GCA_031386655.1 Polaromonas sp.
CCCAGAAATAACCGGGCTCCACGGCGGCTACCACCCGGCGCACCCGGCGGTTGGGCTGTGGGGGAGGTGCGCTACGCGCCCACCCCCACCTGCCCAACCTCAGGGCAGTATTAACTATCGCACTCTTGGTGAAGTTGTGCATGGAATTGAAGATACAAGAAATTTAGATGTTTGAGCGCTTGCGCGAGGCTCGTTATTTCCCCCGGAGTGAGTACTGGAGATGCTTGGCCGTTGTGCCCGTGGCGTCGGGTGGCGAATAGCCAGCGGCGCAGCAGTGTGCGGTGCGAGAACAAGGCTACAAAAGCATGGAGTATGCGCAGGAGTAAAAATCAAAGCGCCTTAGCACTGAAAGTATCACAAGATTTCATATTCCCCGACTGCAAACCTGTATTGAACCAAGCCATGCGCTGCTTGCTGCTGCCGTGGGTAAAACTGTCGGGCTGTGCGTAGCCTTGGCTCTTTTTCTGCAGCGTATCGTCGCCAATGGCAGATGCCGCGTTCAGTGCTTCTTCAATATCGCCTTTGTCCAACCCCAGCTTGGAGCTGCGCGACCATACACCGGCAAAGCAGTCGGCTTGCAGCTCTAGTCGCACGCTCAGCGCGTTTTGCTCTTTCTCGCTGATGCGGCCGCGCATGGCGTCTACCTTGCCGCTAATGCCCATCACATGCTGAATGTGGTGGCCCACCTCGTGCGCAATCACGTAGGCTTGCGCAAAGTCACCCGGCGCGCCCAGCTTGTTTTTCATAGTTTCATAAAACGCCAGGTCGATGTACACCTTTTGGTCGCCCGGGCAATAAAACGGCCCCATGGCCGACTGGCCGGTGCCACACGCGGTAGGTGTAGCACCGCGAAACAGCACCAGCTTGGGTGCCGGGTACTGCGCCTTGGCTTGCTGAAACACAGCGCCCCATACATCTTCGGTGTCGGCCAAGACTTTGGACACAAAGCTGGCCATGATGTCGTCTTTAGGCGGGCGCTGCGCCGGGGCTTGGCTGGCTTGCTGCGTGGGTGCGCCGCCACCACTACCGCCGCCTAATATGCCCAATAGCGTCATCGGGTTGATGCCTAAAAAGTAGGACGCTACCAGTGCAATTACGATGCCGCCTATGCCCAAACGCCCCCCACCCAAACCACCCAAGCCTCGGCCGCCGCCGCCGCCCATGCCACCACCTTGTCCGCGGCGGTCTTCTACGTTGTCTGATTCTCGGCGGCCTTCGGTGTCCATGGTGTTATCTCCGTTGTTAAATGTAGTACTGTAATGTTACACCGAACTGCTTTAACAACTCAAAGCGCTGTAGGCTTACACGGCGCTGTGGTTCAATCAGGTTGATCCACTTAGATGCATCTCTGTAAAAAACATGCGTGCAAAATTCATGAAAAATCAACCACCCTGTGTGCTGGTAACAGGCTTTGAAGCTTTTGGTGACGACCCCAGTGGCTTGGGGCTGAACCCCAGCGCACTAGCTGCGCAGGCCTTGCAGGGCGTGCAGATAGCGGGCTACACCGTGGTTGCCGCTGTGTTGCCCTGTGTGTTTGGGCGATCCACAGCTGTGCTTAAAGCATTGGTACGGCAGCACCGCCCCGCGCTTGTGCTGTGCGTAGGCCAAGCTAGTGGCCGCGCGGGCATCAGCATTGAACGCTTGGCAGTTAATTGGGACGACGCACCTTTGCCAGACAACGCAGGCTGCGTGCTGCAGGCTGTGCCTGTGGTAGCGCGCGGGCCAGTTGCGTACTTCAGCACCTTGCCTCTCTACGATATGCAAACCGCACTGCACAACGCTGGCATGGCGTGCGAACTGTCCAGCAGTGCGGGGCATTTTGTGTGCAACCATGTTTTTTATGGTTTGATGCACAGCCTGAAAACTGCGCGCAGAAAAAACACATCTGGACTGGAGCAGGCCCCTGTGCAAGGCGGCTTTATCCATGTGCCGTACTTGCCCGAGCAGGCGGCCCCCAGTGGCGCACCCAGCATGAGCTTGCAACATATCACCCAAGGTTTGCGCATTGCATTGCACGCAGCCATTGTGCAACTACCTAACTTGGATGCTATTGATACCATAGCTGCTTGAGCAGGTTCTACGGCTTAAAACACCTATTTTGCACATAAATATGATTCTTGATGCTAGCCAAACCGCCCACGCCCTGCCCTACAGCGCACTGGCCGATGAAATTGCTGCGCTGCTACGTGACGCCAGTGTGCAGGTACCGCAGCGCATGGTGCAGGCCTTGCCCGGGGGTGGTCACTTATTCATCATGCCTGCGCATGACGCGCGCATTGCCATCACCAAACTGATCACCCTGACACCTGCCAACACTGCACCCGCTAACACTGCACGCGCCTTGGCCAGCATTCAAGGCCATGTGATTGTGTTTGACAACGCCACAGGGGCACCACTGGCTGTGCTGGACGGCCCCACCATCACCGCGCGGCGCACAGCAGCCGTGTCGCTGCTGGCTGCGCAGCACCTAGCCGCTGTTCCCAATGGCCCGCTGCTGGTCATCGGTGCGGGGGTGCAAGGCTTGGCGCACATGCAGGCTTTTGTGCAAGGCTTGGGGGTGCATGAGGTTATCGTTGTATCGCGCAGCTTGGCCAGCGCGCAGCTTTTAGTGCAGCGTACGCTGGATCTTTATAGCAAGCTTGGCATGCGCGATGGACACGCTAGCGTAGCAAGCAACGTAGAACAAGCGTTACTGCGTTGCCCACTGGTGGTGGTGTGCACACCAGCTAACGACATTGTGCTGCACACGCCAGCGGGCCTACACCCACAGGCGTTTATCAGCGCTGTAGGTGCGTACAAGCCGCACATGGCAGAGCTGGCGCCCAGTGTGGTGCAGCACTTTGCGCAGCACGGCGGCATAGTGGTCGACACTGCTGACGCACTGCATGAGGCGGGTGATTTAATGCAGGCAGGTATCGACATTGCACAATGCGCCACGCTGCAACACACTGTCCAATTACCAGCGCCTGCGCCATTGCAGCAACGCAAGCCCACACTGTTTAAAAGTTGCGGCTGGGCTGGCTGGGACTTAGCTGCAGCGCGGCTGGCGGTGCCGGTGGCCCCAGCACGCAACGCTGCTTTAGGCTCTGGTACAGCCTAATACCCACACCTAGCACATCACGCCCGTGTCAGCTCCAACACCATGGCCTGCTCAGCTTGCATGCGGGGCAATGGCAAACCCGCCTCGATCAGCCATTCACCGCGGCCCGTAAATTTACCGGCATCGATCTGGTCAAACACCCGCGCTGAATGGGAGTGGTGAAAGCTGTTGGCGCTTTGTGGGTCAATGCGTTTGACGCGGTAGACAGCGCCGGCTTGCAGCATAGGCAAGCGCAGCGCCGGGCTAAAGGTATGCTTTGTAGGCTGCGTGCGATAGACCAAAACGATGCAACGCGCTACAGCCTCAGCATCAGGCCCTAGGCTGTCACCAGTGGGCGTAGCAGATGGTGATAATTCTGGCGCGCTAGCAGGCAATGCGGACGCATAGGCCTGCCACACCACACCGTCGCCACATTCGCCTTGCCAAGTGCGTCCTTGGTGCAACACGCCTCGCAGCGATTTGTACAGGGCAATCCACGCAGCCAGCTCAGTCTTTTCACCAGCAGACAATTGGCGCAGATCAAACTCCAAACCAAAGTGGCCTTGCAACGCTACGGCTGCCCGAAACGGCAGCGCCTGCGCGCGGCCTGTCGTGTGTGCAGGCACTGGGCCTACGTGCGCGCCCATCAGCTCAGGCGGCAAAAATTGCGTAAACCCGCGCTGTACATCCAGTCGCAAGAGTGCGTCGTTGGTATCGCTGGCCCAGTAGCGGTGCACGTAGGGCAAGATACCCATATCTATGCGCGCGCCGCCCGAGGCGCAGCTTTCAATCTCCACGCTGGGGTGTGCTTTGCGCAAGCGTGCTAACAATGCGTAAAGCGCCAGACTATTGGCGCGGTAGGCGGCTCGGCCTGGATGGTGGTGCAACCCTGTGCCATCGCCTTGTACTGCGGTAGATAAATCACGGTTCATGTCCCATTTAAGGTAGCGAATCGGCACGCTGGACAGTAATGCGTCCAGCTTGTCGAACACATAGTTTTGCACATCATCGCGGCCCATGTCCAGCACCAGCTGGTTGCGCCCCGTTTGCAGCGGGCGCCCGGCAATCTGCAAGGCCCAATCAGGGTGCAGGCGATACAGCGCGCTGTCAGGGTTGACCATTTCAGGCTCTACCCACAGCGCAAACTCCATGCCCAAACGCTCCACCTCTGCTGCCAGCGGTGCCAAGCCTTGCGGATATTTTCGTGGGTCGGGCCACCAATCGCCCAGGCCTGCGCGGTCATGCTCGCGCGCTGGGAACCAGCCGTCGTCCAGTACAAAGCGCTCTACCCCCAAAGCTGCGGCTTGGCGCGCCAGCTCGATAAGCACTTCAGGGCGATGGTCAAAATAAATAGCTTCCCAAGTGTTCAGGTGCACCGGGCGCGGGCGCATGGCACCGCCGGGCCACTGCACACGGCCCCGCGCCGCAGCATGAAAAGCCTGCGCCACACCGTTCAAGCCGTGCGGCGAACATACCGCTATCATGTCGGGCGACGCCAGCTGCTCGCCGGGCAACAAACGCACCTCACCGGGCGCCAGCCATTCGCCCATTTGCCACTGCAGTTGGCCATCGGGCAGACGTTCGATGATTTGTGTATGGTTACCAGACCACGCCAAATGCGCGCCATAGGCCAAGCCTTGGTGCCCATCTGCGCCGGGGGTCAACACCACAGAACCAGGAAACTGTTCATGGCCATTGCGTCCACGGCGGCTGTCTCTGCGCCAGGTGCCTTGGCTTATATCGTCTTGGCAGGCCATAAATTCATTGGCCCACTGCCCTTTGTACGACTGCACCGTACTGCAGCGTGCATCTAAAGGCAAGGTAGCCGCCGCAAGCCACTGTACATCCAGCGGTTGCGCACTGGGGTTGCTATCGCGATTAATCAACACCGTGCGCAGTGTCAGCACACCCGATGCCGCGTCCAGTTGCATGGTTTGCTGCACTTCTAGCCGCGTGATGTCGTCCATCAGACTAAAACGCAGTGCGTTCTCAGCCGCACCATGCACCACATGCGCCTGCGTAAACTGTACAAACGCATCTAACCCCGCGCGGTGCACGCTGATGCTGGGCGACGAAAACCAGCCCATGCCATGCCCACTGCAGGTGCTAAGCGGCTGGTCAAAATCAAGCCCGGTACTTTTTGGCGCACGCTCAGCACGGTGCGGCTGCATACTGCGTGAGTCCCAGTGGCGTAACCGCTTGCCCCAATAGCGCCACAACGGTGCCTCGCTGGGTGAAAACTCAATGACTAAACTGGTGTGCTGGCTGTGCAATGCAAAAAATTCTATGCCCGATGCCATAAACCTCAGCCCTTGCTCGCACCGAGGGTCAAGCCCTCAATAAACTGCTTTTGCATTAAAAAGAAAATCGCAATCGGTGGCAACGCCGCCAGCAAAGACCCAGCCGACACCAAGTGCCACTGCGCAACCCACTGCCCATTAAGTGACTTGAGCCCGCCAGTGATTGGCATGGCATGGTTGCCTTGAATCAATACCGTGGCCCAGAAGTAGTCATTCCAGATGAAGGTGAAGATCAGCACAGACAGTGCAGCCAATGCTGGGCGGACTAAAGGCAGCACCACTTTGTAGTAAATTTGAAATTCCGTAGCCCCTTCGATGCGCGCAGCTTCTATCAATTCATAAGGCAGGTCGCGAATGAAATTGCGCATGAAAAATGTGCAAAACCCAGTTTGAAATGCAATATGGAACATGATCAAACCCCACACCGAGTCATACACGCCCAATTGCAAACTCAAGTCACGCACCGGCACCATCAAAATTTGAAACGGCACAAAGTTGCCGCCTACAAATATAAAAAAGACCAGCAAATTCAGCTTGAATCGGTAGACGCCCAAAGCAAAGCCAGAAAAACTGCTCAAAATCAGTGACCCTATCACGGTCGGTATCACCACATAAAAACTGTTGCGAATGTATTCCAGAATGGGCGTCGTGGAAACAATCGTTTTGAGGTTGTCACCCAAGCTCCAGGTAGGCCACCCCCAAAAGTTGCCTGCGGTCAAATCGCTGCCGCTGCGTACTGCGGTAAATGCAACCGCAATAATTGGCAATAGCCAGACTAACAGGGCCACAGGCAAGCCCAGCTTATACAGCCACCGCACTGGTGCAGAGGCTTTTTCAATAGGTGTTGGAAACATAGCCACGCCCCACAAAACCGTCGCAGAATAAATTGATCGTCATGCCGAATCTTTTTCTTGGCTGTAGATACGGTAGATGAAATACAAAATGTAGACCAGCGTAATCAAGAAAAGCACCGTGGCAATCGCTGTGCCATAACCCATGCGGTAGCCATATTCACTGAGCGCTTGCTCATACATGTAATAGGCTAGTACACGCGACTGCCCATAAGGCCCGCCAGACGTCATGATGGAAACCATGTCAAAGCTGCGCAGCGACCCAATAATCGTAACCACCACAGCAATAAACGTAGCAGGCCGCAACTGGGGCAGTATCACATACCACAACATGCTCCAGCCTTTAGCGCCTTCCAGGCGCGCAGCCTCTATCAAGTCGGGGCGCAAATTATTCAGCCCCGTCAGGTACAAAATCATGGTGTAGGCCATTTGAGGGTAAATACCCGCCACCACAATTCCATAGGTCACCCAATTCTCGTCAGACAGAACAGCCACGGGCGTCATCCCGAAAAAAGACATGACGTCGCCTAAAAATCCAAACGACGGGTTGTAAAACCAGGTGAACATTAATCCGATCACTACTTGCGAGATCACAAACGGAAAGAAAAACAGGGACTTGACCAAACGAATACCAAAAACTTTTTGGTTCAAAAACAAGGCCATGAACAATCCCGCTGGAACCGCCAACAGGAATCCAAAAAACCAAATCAAATTGTTTCTAAGCGACAGCCAAAAATTGGCATCACTCCAAAGCTCTACATAGTTACCAAAGCCGATAAAAGTGGCTTCCCCCAAACCATCCCAGTCGTAAAAGCTGATGGCAATGGACTGAAAAATAGGCGCGATCACGTACATCGTAAAAACAATGATCACGGGCGCTAGAAAAATCCACGGCGCCAGCTGTCTTTGGTGCCTGCGCCACCACGAAGTTGAGCTTGATTGAGTTGGATTCATGGTGAATGCTGGCAAATGGCTGTGTGCTTTTCCCTAGGCCTGCAGGGGCAAAAGATCACACAGCCACCTTGCTGATTACTTGGCTTTTACTTGTAAACGCGTGTGCGCACAGCTTCAAGCTGCTTTAAGATTTCTTCGCGCTGCTCAGGTTTAACCATGTAGCGCTGAAAACCTTCCATGCCCGCTTTGGCCATTTCAGCCGGCGCATCACGGTCATAAAATTGGGCCAAACCTGATGCACTGGTCAGCAGTTTGAAACCAGCTTGAATGAAGGGGTCATCGCCCACCTTGGAGCCACTGTTGACTGGCAATTGCCCTAAAGTTTCATTTATTTTGCTTTGCACATCTGCCTGCGCCAGGTAGGCCAAGAAACGTTTAGCATCCACCTTGTTTTTAGCTTTAGAGGGGATATGCATCGTGTCAGTAGGTGCATCCTCAGCCATGGGTACGTTGTTGATCTTGGGAAACTGGAAGAACCCCAAAGTGTCGTTGGTCATACCGGCTTTTTTCAGCGGTTCGACTGCGAAATTGCCAATCAAATACATGGCGGCCTCACCCTTGACTAAAGTAGGCAGTGCGTCCTGCCAGTCAAAACTGGCATGGTTGGCAAGGAAGTATCCTGGCTTGACAAGTTGATCCCACTTTTCAAATACGGCGGCTACGCGTTTGTCTGTGTAGGGTATCTTTCCGCTGGTCAAATCCATATGGAACTCGTAGCCGTTGACGCGCAGGTTCATGTAGTCAAACCAGCCCCCTGTAGGCCACAACGCTTTGGTGCCAATGGCAAATGGTGTCACACCTGCGCCTTTGAATTTGGCGCTGGCGGCCAGTAGCTCGTCCCAGGTTTTAGGAACAGCGACAGAGTTTTTCGCAAAGACACCCTTGTTGTAGTAAATACCCCATTGGTAGTTGGTGTAAGGCACGCCCCATTGTTTTCCGTCGATGGTCATGGAGCTCACGGTGGATTTAAGTTTGTCTTTCAAGCCTTCTTTAGCCCAAACATCTGAGACGTCTTCAAACTGCTTGGCTTTGACAAACGGCCCCATTCTGTTGCCTGCGTACCATGTCACCACATCGGGCGCGTCTGCAGACAAGAAATTGCGGATAGAAGTTTTATATCCTTCTTTGTCAAACGTATTGACCTTTACTGTGACATCTGGGTTAGCCTTCATAAATCCGTCCACCAATTGCTGCATGGCAGCCTTGGGAGCAGGATCAGATTGATCCGAGTTGATCACCAATGTGCCGGCGTTAACCATGCCGACCGACAGCCCTAGCACAGCGGCGGCAATACTTGTTAGTAAAATTTTCTTCATGCTGATATCTCCTGTGTAATTGCTTTCATATCGATTTGAAATGAAGCGGGTTAATGAACTTGCCAAATTGCAATACCCTGCGGAGGAATCAGCACATCCCCCAGCAGAATTTTGTGAGCTTGCGTTTGCGGTTGTGCTAACGGGGCCTTAGGGCTCCATGTTGCAGCAGTTTCTGCAAAGTTCGCAGCCAATGTCAGTGGCCCCCACTGACTAATTCTTAAACCATCGGCCAATCGCTGTGTTGAAAGTCCAGCTTCTACGCATACATCGTCTAGCAGATTACGCCAGTCGGCATCATCCAGCCAGGCACCGACATACGTTAGCTGGTGATGGCGCGTGACTACTGGTTTACCTTTTGCATTGACCCACAATGGTGCAGCACCCACGCATTGCAAGTCTTCAATCCACCGCCTGGCAGTTGCAATCGCATGCTGAGTGCCTGCTGTATCTGCAACAAACAACGAAACGCTCAAGCTTGGTGCCATCGAGCCTACACGCTGCACCTTGACACCTGTTAGTTGCGTTAATTCTCCCGGGGGCAGGGGCGGCGCTATGCTCATGTGCGCAGATTTGCTCCCCGCGCGCGCGGCCACTACGATGTGCGCCGTACTTTGCGTAAGCTTTTTGATCAACTGTGCAGATACATTCCACTGCGCGGCCAAAATAATGCAGCGGTAGGCAGATAGGTCTGCATCAGCAGACACAATGTCAACATCTAGCCCCAAGCTGCGCAACACACTGTAAATACGGAATACCTGCTCAAGCGCGTTGTAATCCACGCCTTGTGGCTGTATTTGTGCCATCCACATGGTCTCGTAATCAAAAACCAAAGCAACCTTGGCTTTTGCCGTCAAACCATGCAGCGGGTATTGGGCAGCAAGCGTTTTTATTTCAGTAGCTACTTGCCTTACCTCTACCGCCCCTTGTGCCTCGCTGTTATCAGGAGCAAGCAGGCCAGCATGCAACTGCTCTTGTGCGTAAGGCGTTTGTCGCCAGCGAAAGTAGCTCACTAAACTGCATCCGTGCATCATGGCTTGCCACGTCCATAACCGCACCATGCCGTCTTTGGGTATAGGGTTCCAATGCGCCCAATTGACAGGGCCAGGCTGCTGCTCCATTACCCACCACTTGCCACCCTTGCACATACCGCGGTACAGGTCGTAATGAAAAGATGGAATATCTGGATGCCCCACTTCGGCCCAGGTATGTTTTTCCTGCGCAGTGAGAAAAAACATTTGCGTGAAACCTATGGGGTAGCTGTCCAATGAAGCTACATCAAGGTCTTGGGATACTTTGTAATGGTCAAACTCAGTGAAAAAACCCATGAAATTGTGGGTTACCAAACGCCCCGGTGAGCCAGCGCGAATAATGTCCACCTGTTCGCGGTTAAATTCCACCACTTCATCTGAACCAAAACGTCGCCAGTCCAGCTGCAATGCCGGGTGTGCCTCGGTGACCGTCTGCATCGGCGGATCTATTTCATCAAAATTGCGGTAAGTTTGACTCCAAAAAGCTGTGCCCCAAGCCTCATTGAGTGTGCCTACATTGCCGTAACGCTCAGCCAGCCACTTGCGGTAGCGCTGGTGTGCGGACTTGGAAAAACTTTGAACTGTGAAGTGGCAGCCGTACTCGTTATCGGTTTGCCACGCCACCACCGAGGGGTGATTACCGTAGCGTGCCACTATGGCTGAGGTAATTCTTTGCGACTGTGCGCGAAAATTCTCGCTAGAAAAACAATAATGCCGCCTGGAACCAAAGCGTTTCGGGTTGCCATTGGCATCTACCGCCAAAATACTGGGATCTTGGTCAACCAACCACTTGGGCGGCGTAGCAGTGGGTGTGCACAAAATAATCTTCAATCCTGCACTGTGCAAAGTTTCAACAGCACGGTCCAGCCAAGCCCAATCAAACTGGCCGGGAGCAGGCTCAATCAATGACCACGCAAACTCTGCAATGCGCACATGCGAAATACCCATGTCCACCATGCGTGACGCGTCGCTTGGCCAGCAGCTCTCGGGCCACTGTTCTGGGTAATAGCAAACACCTAGTTGCATGGTCAATACGCAATTCTTGTCAGTGCAAATGGGACGACGCTTTAAGTGCGTCATCAGAAATGCTGCGCGCCAGCGCTACGCCACTAGCATCAAATACATGCAAAGCACTGGCTGGCAACGATACGGCTACGCGGTCACCTGCTGTATTGCCACTGTGACCCGGCACTTTAATCATCCAGGAATCTTGCGTTGTGCCTGTATTGTTTTGCTCAAAGTCCAAATACATATAGGTTGCTTCTCCCAAATGCTCTTGCCACATCACTGGACGTGTAATGTGCTGAGTTTGCGTACCCAGCACCATGTGTTCAGGCCGAATACCAATGACCACAGAAGATCCTATTGCCAAGCGTCCGCCTTGAACCTGCGCTTCCAACTCTTCGCCTGAGTTAAGCTTGACTCGGACGTTCGAATCTTGAATTGATGTGAGCTTAGCTTGCACAAAATTCATCTTGGGCGAACCTATAAAACTGGCAACAAATTGGTTATTCGGGCGGTGGTACAACTCAAACGGTGTGCCGTGTTGCGCCACACTGCCGTATTTGGCCACTGCATCGCCGGTATTGAGCAACAATATACGGTCAGCCAAAGTCATGGCTTCAACCTGATCGTGCGTGACATATACCGTACTGGCTTTGCCAAACTCTCGGTGCAGCTTGGCAATCTCAAACCTGGTTTGCACACGCAATGCGGCATCCAGGTTAGACAAAGGCTCATCGAACAAAAATACGCCGGGCTCGCGCACAATAGCACGGCCAATCGCTACGCGTTGACGTTGTCCGCCCGACAGCGCCTTGGGCTTGCGTTGCAGATACGCGTCGAGTTGCAACATCTTGGCAGCTGCCTGTACACGGGCATCCACCAACGCCGGAGCCATTTTGGCCAAACGCATGCCGAACGCCATGTTTTCATACACCGTCATATGCGGAAACAGCGCGTAGCTTTGAAACACCATCGCCACACCACGCTCAGCAGGCGGCACGGCGTTCATAAGTTTGTCATCAATCAATAAATCTCCTTTGGTAATGTCTTCCAAACCAGCAATGGTGCGTAGCAAAGTTGATTTACCGCAACCAGAAGGACCCACGAAAACACAAAACTCGCCCTGCTTGATTTGCAAATTGACATCACGAATCACCGTCAGGCCATCGCCATAAGACTTATGCAGTGATCGAAGTTCTATACTGGCCATGTGCTGTCTATCCGTTCAGTAGCTGTTCATTACCAAAATTCAATTATCTTTTTAATATTATTAGCAAATATTAGCAAAAACCCTTGGTTTCATCAGTTATTTGCATCTACGCGTAGGTTTGCGCGCGCACACCAGACGATGGTGTGCACACCCATTGCCGCGGTGCCACACCTTCAGGCGTCTGGTAGCTAACGCGCAGCATGTCTTGCACTGACTGCACCTGTTCTTGGGGCAGAAGTGCCACTACACATCCACCGAAACCTCCGCCTGTCATACGCGCACCTCCGTGCTTGCCAATTGCGGTTTGCAGCAAAGCCACCAAACGATCAATATGGGAGGTTGTAATCTCAAAATCATCGCGCATAGAAATATGCGATTGCGCCATCAGCCTGCCCATCAATGTCATGTCGAATGACGATAACGCGTGAGCGGCATGTTGCGTACGCTCGTTTTCACTGATCACATGCCGCGCCCGGCGAAATTCGATTGGATTGAGTGCAGTTCGAGCAGCATGCAGCTCTGCCATGGTTACATCTCGCAATGCTTTAACTTTAAAGTGTGCAGCAACCCTCTCACACTGCGCTCGGCGTTCGTTGTAAGCACTTTCTACCAAACCACGGCGCACACCAGAATGCACAATCAATATTGCCATGTCGTCTGGCAGTGGCACGGCTTGCGTTTGCAAACTGCGGCAGTCAATCAGCAAAGCGTGGTGTTCCTGCCCTTGGGCAGATACCAGCTGGTCCATGATGCCGCACTGACAGCCTACAAATTGATTCTCAGCAAGTTGCCCAATTTGCGCTAATTGGGTGGTGGCAATGTCTTGCTCGCATGCGCGTGCCAGCGCCAGCCCAATAGCCACCTCCAGAGATGCCGACGAAGACAAGCCGGCACCCTGTGGCACATCACCTGCCACCGATATATCCACTCCAGTGAGGTCAAAACCGTTGATCCGCATAGCCTGCACCATGCCCCGCACATAATTAGACCACTGCTGCGTAGGGTGAGCCTCATAAGGCGCATCCACAAGAAATTGGTCAACTTGCAGGAAATCAGCAGCTACCACGCGAATCAGATGGTCAGTACGTGGCTTAGCAAGTACCACAGTCTGAAAATCAATCGCGCAGGGCAATACAAACCCATCGTTGTAATCTGTATGCTCCCCTATTAAATTAACCCGTCCCGGTGCTGACACTACCCAAGCAGGGTTGCCCTGCCAATGCTGGCGAAAAGCTGCCAAGGCACGCTGATAGGTAGCATTTGCCTGCATTGCACCGGCTGAATGGCCAATGGCTGTCGCGTAAAAATTCACTGTCATAGCACCAATGCGCGTAAGCGCGCTGCGGCTTGTTCAGGAGTGATGTCGCGTTGCGGCTCACACAGCATCTCAAATCCCACCATGAATTTTCGCACTGTTGCAGAGCGCAATAACGGTGGATAAAAGTGTGCATGCAATTGCCAGTGTGAGGACCCCGACTCATTGATTGCAGAGCTGTTGGGCGCAAAGTGCCAACCCATCGTGTAGGGAAAAGAACAGTCAAACAACTTGTCATAGCACATGGTTAACTGTTTGAGTATCTTGGCTAAATCAACTCTCTGCGCAACCGATAAATCAGTCATGCGTGCCACATGTGCTTTGGGCAGTAGCAATGTTTCAAAAGGCCAAGCGGCCCAATAAGGCACCACAGCAAGCCAGTGCGCCGTATTCACTACCACGCGTGCACCGTCGGCTAGTTCGCGTTGCGCATAATCAACCAACAGATTGGCGTGATGCTGGCGCAAATAGCTTTTTTGGCATTCGTCCTCTACCGCCACTTCATGTGGCACAAAGTCACTAGCCCAAATTTGACCATGAGGATGCGGGTTCGAACAACCCATGATGGCACCTTTATTTTCAAATACTTGCACCCACTCGTGCTGTGCGGATAGCTGCGTAATTTGTGATTGCCAAGTTTGGATCACGCGGTCAATTTCAGCCTCACTCAAATCGGCCATGCCCTTGCTGTGGTCTGGTGAATAGCACACCACCCGGCAGGCACCAGTAGCGGGCTCTAGCTGAAACAAACCATCATTGTGAGAAGGCTGATCATGCCCATGTTCAACTAACGCATCCTTGTCCATCAAGGCAGCAAAATCGTTGTTGAAAACATAAGTGTCTAGGTACTGAGGGTTGCGCTCTCCCGTGACGCGCAAATTTCCTGCGCACAAGTAGCAGCTAGGGTCATGCGGCGGGCGAGATGTCTCGCTTTGCAGTTCTTGCTGCCCTTGCCATGGGCGCTTGGCGCGGTGCGGCGACACTACAACCCATTGCCCGGTCAATGGATTGCGTCTACGGTGGGTGTGTTCGGCAATATTTAACACATGGATTTCCAATGTAAAGAGGGCTGTTGCACATTGGCAGCTTATCGAGTATATTTTATTGATAATAATATTATCAAATCTCAGCAAAAACCCTATGAATTATCCAACGCGCTGCTTCTACAAACACCCTAACCGATTTTGTACATAATTTGCAAGCTCGTGGTGTTAGCATAAAACTAACTGAAAATATTATTGTTAGACCATGACCAAAGCGTCAAAACTCCCCAAAAAAGTGGGCCTCACACTTGCGCCCCGGGTCCAGCGCCCCACCATGACCGATGTCGCCAAGCTAGCCGGGGTGTCGCAGTCGACTGTGTCAATGGTGCTGAACAACGTGACCAGTGCCCGTTTGTCACCCGAGACCCGTGGCAAAGTGTTGGATGCGGCTCTAAACCTGGGTTATCAGCTATCACAAACTCCCAGGCCCGACCCTGCAGTGTTGCTTAAGTCACTGCAGATGCCGCTAAATAAAAACTCAGATGTGCGACAAAGAAGGTTGATTGTTTACATGGTGGATGAAATATCTACCAGCCCTCATCCTGTAGTGAGCGTAGACGGTGCACGAGACGCCGCTTGGGAAAACAACTGTGTGCTCAGTGTCGCGGTAACCCACGGCAACCCCGAGCAAGAAAGAGCCATTATTGAAACCGCTATGTGCAACCCTTTGCTGCTTGGGTTTATTTATTCGGCAATTTTCACGCGCCAGGTCCAGCTGCCAGCGGCGCTGGACAACATTCCGACAGTCCTGCTCAATTGCCACGACGTAACGCACAAGTACCCCACCGTAGTACCTGGCGAGCTTTCTGGGGGCCACGCAGCTACCGAACATTTAATTGGCGCTGGCCACCAGCGAATTGCATTTATTAACGGCGAATCTTGGATGGAAGCTGCCAAAGACCGGCTTAAAGGCTATCGCCGTGCTTTGGCCACAGCCGACATTGCCTACGACGCAGCATTGGTGCGTGATGGCGACTGGATGTCGGGCAGCGGTTTTGATGCCACACTGTCGTTAATGGCCCAAGCGCGGCCGCCTACCGCTATTTTTTGCGCTAACGATCTTATGGCAGTGGGTGCACTGGAGGCACTGAAGAGTTTGAACCTGCGCGTGCCAGACGATGTGTCTTTAATGGGTTATGACGATCAAGAAATATCGCGCCATACCCACCCACCTCTGTCCACAGTGCTGTTGCCTAATTATGAAATGGGTCGGTGTGCCGTAGAGTCATTGCTCAATGAGATTCACAACAACCAGCCCGTCTACGCAGGTAGCAGCCATAAACCACGTCGGCTATTGCTTAAGGTTGATTGCCCGGTTGTAGAGCGCCAAAGCGTTGCTTTGTATACAGCCCAAGCTGCTAAATTAGTTTTAACTGCATAAATTTTTAGTATGGCTACACACTCTACCCCAGCTACTGTGTTGCTAACTGGCGCTGCAGGCTATATCGGATCACACACTTGGCTGGCTTTGCACCAAGCGGGGTTCAAGGTGATAGGAGTAGATAACTTTTATAACAGCAGCCCCAAAGTGCTCGAGCGTTTGCGCAGCTTGATGGGGACCGAGCCGCTATTTCATAAAGCTGATGTGACCGATACCGCTGCACTGACAGCTATATTTGCACAGCACCGCGTAGATGCTGTGGTGCACTTTGCGGCATACAAAGCAGTGGGAGAGTCTGCACACAAGCCGCTGATGTACTACGACCACAACCTGCGTGCATTGACAACGGTAGCGCAGGTGATGGCTGCACACCAATGCCATCGTATTGTGTTTAGTTCATCTGCCACGGTGTATGGCTTGCCCGATGCGTCGCCTATCAAAGAGGACGCGCCATGGCGACCCGCCAGCCCGTATGCGTGGACCAAAACTTTAGGTGAGCAAATTCTGGTGGACTTAGCGGCCAGCGATGCTGTGTGGCGCGTGGGACGCCTGCGCTACTTCAATCCTGTGGGTGCACACGAAAGCGGCCAAATGGGCGAAGACCCACGCGGCACACCCAATAACCTGATGCCCTACATAGCCCAGGTAGCTATTGGCAAACACCCCCACCTGCGCGTGTTTGGCAACGACTATCCTACTCCCGACGGCACCTGTGTACGAGACTACATCCACATAATGGATTTGGCCGATGGCCATGTGGCAGCCGTGCAGCATTTGCTAGGCGACCATGCCTCTTTTGTGGCTAACTTGGGCTGTGGTGTAGGGTACAGCGTGATGGATGTGCTGCGCGCTTACGAGCATGCTAGCGGGCGCAAAATAGCTTTTCAAATAAACCCACGCCGCGAAGGTGACGTAGCCTCCTACTATGCCAACCCCAGTGTTGCGCTACAGCTGCTGGGATGGAGAACACAGCGGAACCTCGATGTTATGTGCGCTGATTCATGGCGCTGGCAGCAAGCCAACCCCCATGGCTACGATGCCTAGCGACTCAACAAAGCTGCACTCACATCTGATCGCGGTTCTACCGCGTGTTGCTGATTTTGCACCGGGTGAATAACTTTTTTCGTGGGGTCGGCCTCGCCTTCTACCCACCAGTTAGCCCATAGGCGGTTGTCTGCATCGGGCTCTAGCGTAAGAAAGTTGCGCGCACCTATCAGCCTGCGCGTAGTAGCCGGAAACTCGTACATCGTGGCAGTGATGCCGCGGTCAAGCGTTTCTACCTTTTGGCAAGCTTGCTCTAAAAAATAGCGTGCCATGGCGGGCGGCGCAGGGTGCACCACCCCGCTAGACGTGAGCTGGTTGACTACCCGCGCATTTGGCGGCACGTCATTGCGGTCAGACTCTACCGCGCCCACAGCCGCTACGTGCACATCGCCCGACAGCAGCGTCACGCG
>JANNCO010000329.1:0-2637 GCA_031386655.1 Polaromonas sp.
GATGGCGCGATGATTCAAAAACTACGCCAGCTAGGCCACGATTGCGCGCAAAAGTGGCTGAAAAAACGCTTTGCCGACGTGGGCGAACGCAGCACAGTAGACATTGCACGCGACTACCTGGACGATATGCGCATGGGTAGCTTGGGCGATTAGGTAGGCTGGGTGAATTGCCCAATGGCGGACCACAGCTTTATCAGTTGAGTACGTGAGTTCAGTCAAACTATGCTGCAAACCTAATTTTTACAGTGTTTTAGGCCACAAACCCAAGTAAATCCTGCTCAAGAAGCTATGAAATAAATAGCGTTTTAGCGGCCTGTGCATCGTACTGCGCCACTGCTGCACGGGCTGCGCTAAAGTGGCCGCAGCCGATAAATGGGGCAGGCGGGCGCACGGCAGACAAGGGCGATGGGTGATTGGCCATCAGCACCAGGTGGCGCATGTTTTGATCGCGGTTGTGGTTATGTTGGGCTATCAAATCGAGCTTGGCTTGCGCATGGCCGCCCCACAGCATAAAAACCACAGGCGTGGTTTTTTGGGCACACGCCGTAATGATGGCGTCGGTCAGCACTTGCCAGCCGCGCTTGGCATGGGCAGCGGGCTGGCCGTCTTCTACGGTCAGCGTGGTGTTGAGCAGCAGCACGCCCTGCTGCGCCCAGGCCTGCAAGCTGCCGTGTGTGGGGAGCGGCAAGCCTAAATCATCCAGCACATCGCGCCGCAGCTCTTTGAACATATTGCGCAAGCTGGGCGGGATTTTGACGCCGCGCGCCACCGAAAAAGCCAGCCCCTCGGCCTGGCCTGGCCCGTGGTAGGGGTCTTGGCCCAAAATCACCACACGCACATCGGCCAGTGCGGTCAGCTGCAGGGCGCGGTAGGGCTGCGGCGGGTAGATCTGTGCGCCGTCTGCCAGCCGCTGCTGCAGATACTGGCCCAGCGACACCGCGGCGGCGCTGTCGGCAAAGGCTTGGGTGGTGGGCAACCAGTCGGGTGCTACAGGCCAGTCTGCGGGGTTAAATGACTGCAGTGTTGGCGCAGTCACGGTGCAGTCTGCAGCGGGGTGAACAAGCCCTGGCGCGTGAGCGGCGTCCCGTAGCGCGCGCGCGTCGTCCGTAGCGCGCGCGTCGTCATTACCGAATAAATTAAGTGTCGAATGTGCCATGGAAGCCGTAGAACCTGCTCAAGCAGCTAAGAAATTAATAGTAATTGACATGTCTAGCTGTGCGCATTGCGACCCTGCGTGACCGCCTACGCCTGTGCCAAATCGCCGCATCTAGCCAAACAACTGCGCCAGCGCCAGCCCCGGCTCGTCTGCGCGCATGAAGGTCTCGCCTACCAAGAAAGCGTGCACTCCGGCAGCACGCATTTTTTGCACGTCCTCGCGGGTGGTGATGCCGCTTTCGGTTACCAGCAGCTTGTCTTTGGGCACATCGGGCAGCATGTCCAGGGTGGTTTGCAAGCTGACTTCAAAGGTCTTGAGATTGCGGTTGTTGATGCCCAGCATGGTTTTAGTAGGCACGTTTTTTAGCTTCAAAGCACGATCCAGCTCGGCGCGGTCGTGCACCTCGACCAGCACCGCCATGTCCAGGTCGAGCGCAATGGCTTGCAAATCGGCCATTTGCGCGTCGTCTAAACACGCTGCAATCAGCAAAATGCCGTCGGCACCCATCGCCCGGGATTCGTAGATTTGGTACGGGTCCACCATAAAATCTTTGCGCAACACTGGTAGCGGGCAGCTAGCCCGGGCTTGGCGCAAAAAGTCAGGCTCGCCTTGAAAAAACTGTCGGTCAGTGAGTACTGACAAGCACGCGGCGTTAACAAGCGCGTCAGTTTTCTTTTTTACCTCAGCATTGCCGTCGGCATAGCTTTGGGCAATATCTGCCGCAAAAAAGTCCTCGCGCAGCACGCCTTTGGACGGACTGGCTTTCTTCACCTCCGCAATCACCGCCGCCTGCCCTGCTGCAATCTTGGCCCGCATCGCGCCCACGTAGTCACGCACCAGCACCCGACTTTCGGCGTCTGCGCGCATGGCGGCTAACGGCATCTTTTTGACCGCCGCTGCAATTTCTTGGTGTTTTACTTCTACGATTTTTTGGAGAATGTCGGACATGGCACTAATTACTTTAATGGACTACCGAAGAGACTTCGGCTTAAATATCGATAATATTAATACTGAGAGAACTAGCGAGAGAATAACTGCAAACATTGCTGCTGGTTCGTCGAATCTACCCTTCAGGAAGGCAGGTTGAGGCTGGAAAAAATACGCTAGACAAGCAAATAGAAATCCTGAAATAGCCACAGCAAAGCTCCATTTTCCAAACGCCTGTAGCGGCTTAATCCAGCATACGAATGTAGGAAGTCCCAGCGCAATCAAACCAATCCCCACCCCCAAAAGTGTTGTCATGGAGTACGGGTACCGCGGCGCGTCTGCAGCGCATCGCTTTGCAAAACAAGACTGTGCCCAACTGGAATCCATGATCCCAAGTCCTGACAGAAGGAAAACCGACCCCGCAAAAACTGCTGGTAGCCCAAATATGACATACCAAGGCTCCCACTTTGTCAAAAGTACAGCTCTACTTGTCATTGCTTCGCTCCGTAAGGGTAAGAAATAGACACATCTGATGTCACGTTTGCAATGCCGAA
>JANNCO010000337.1:0-9388 GCA_031386655.1 Polaromonas sp.
CAGGGCTGGTTGGCACTTCAACGGTTGCAGCGGCCGGGGCGATGCTGGGCTTGGCTATAGGTGCTGCAGCCTTGGCGCTAGCTAGCTTTTTCTTGCCCGGTGCAATCATCATGATCATCTGCTTGCCTTCAAGCTTGGGCATGCTCTCGACAATGATGACATCGGCCAACTCGTCTTTCAAACGCATCAAAAGGGCCATGCCCAGCTCTTGGTGGGTAATCTCGCGGCCACGAAAGCGCAGGGTAATTTTGACCTTGTCGCCGTCGTCCAGAAAGCGGCGAATATTGCGCACTTTAATGTTGTAGTCGCCATCGTCTGTGCCAGGGCGGAACTTGACTTCTTTGATCTCGATGACGGTTTGCTTGAGCTTGGCTTCGTGCTCTTTTTTCTGTTCCTGGTATTTGAACTTGCCGTAGTCCATAATGCGCACCACAGGCGGCGTGGCGGTAGCTACGATTTCGATGACATCCAAATCCAGCTCAGAGGCCTGGCGCATGGCTTCCATCAAACTCATGACGCCTAGAGGCTCATTGTCCGGGCCGGTGACCCGTACTTCGGGGGCCATGATCTCACGATTTAAGCGGTGTTTGCGCTCTTCGCGGTGATAGCGCGAGGGGCGAGGCGGGCGAGGCGGGCGCGGTGCCAAGGGCCGAAATGGTGCGGTAGCGATGTTCAAATCCTTTTCAAATCACTATTCAAGCATAGTTGCTTTAGCTATTTATTCAATAGCTGGTTGAGCACGTTTTACTTGGGTTGCAGGCCAAAAATGGTTAAAAAATGGCTTGGTAACTGAGCTTTGGCGGCAATGTCAGCAACGGTCTTTACAATAAAGCCGTCCACTGGCATCACGACAAAGTCTGCGTCCCCACGGGCGCGCACGACAACGGTGCTAGCCGCTTTTTCTTTATCACCCATGACCAAGATGTAGGGCAGCTTTTGCATCGAATACTTATATTTTAAGCGTAATCTTCTCGTTGCGTAAGTCGGTGACGACCCTAAACCCTTGACTTTTCAGCTTTTACACCACTTAGGGCCACGTAATCGGCTTACGCGTCGTTAAAACCGCACATCAGCACATGTTGTTACATGCCCTTAGCTATCGCGATCACTCTCTTAAAATTGGCTAAAAATTTCAACTCTTATTAGTTGCAGTATTCACAAGCTGCACCAATTAAAGCAACTTCGTGTGGTCAAGACCCAGTCCAAAATCGATTTATGACCGAAATGTCATTTTCCATTCTGCACAACCTTTGCTAGCATAAGTTACTAATAACCAATTTAGGAAAACCATGCTTTGTGCACAGCAAATTAGCAGCGGGCGGCTCATTGTTAAATTAACAGGCCTTTTAATAGCCTCGATTTTTTTAGTTTCATGCGGTGGCGGTGGCAGTTCCTCCGTCGCCACAGACTCAACCAGCACGCAGCCCAGCACAACGTCTACTACAGCTAATACTACAGACACTATTCCTAATCCCAATCCTAATCCCTCGCCCGTTGCAGCTTGCACCGCGGCCGCAGTTAGCTGGAATGTAGGAGGTAATACTTGCAACGCTACTGCGCCCGCATCGGCTTCGGGTACCAACGCTGCAGCCAACGACGCGACTGGTCTCACCGCAGGATCGGCAGCATTTTTGTGTACCAACGGCAAACTGGCTGCCGCCCCGGCAGCTACCGCCACGTGCAAAACACCTACCTACGATGACTCAAAATTCGGCATGATCGGGTTTGCTCCCTGCACCAACGCAGGCAGCACAACGCCACTTAAAGAAGGCGACACCCTAAAATTGGGCGGGGTTAAAACTGACATCGCATTTGGCAACGGGAGAAACAACTACAGGTTTGTTTACTTGTTTAACCAGACAGCTGATTTGGTATTGAAACGTGAAGCGTTCACTAGGGACACACTCGATAGTTACCTGGCAAGCGATGTACGGCTAGCCTACTGCAAAAAAAGCCCTGTAGACGGCGACAACACCACTGTGTTTTTAGCAGCACTAGCCAAACTAACTGACCACTTAAACGGAACAGGTTCGTTATCAGCATTTCAGATCCGCGAACAGCATACATTGATGGCGACGACCATGGCTGAGTTGGCTGGCAGCCAAGCAAGCCTTAATGAAGCTTTCAAGCTTATTGACTTGTATGATTTAAAGCGTAAACCTCTGTTCACTGATGGCTCTGAGACAAAAGGTGGTTTTGAAAACGTGCCCGTTCGCGCCTCAGCCACTAGCGACACTAGCATTGACAAGTATTCAATAGATCGCGCCATATTTGCGTTAGTGCAAGCTATTTTTGAAGATGTTTATGCCAAACCAGTCGTTTATAAAAAGTATGAGGATTTCCTCAAGGGCAAAAAGTTTTTAACCTCTCATGCTTTTCCAGGCATGGTTAAAAATAATGCGAAACCAACCAGCGGCAGCGTGAAAATCAACGCTTCAGTGCCCAGGCTTGCAGGCGTTGCCCCCAGATATGCCAACGAAAATGCAAGAAGACCAACAGGTTACTTTCTTGCGCCAGGTGATGTGGGGTCAGTCACGGTGCCTGCCAATTTGGCAAACAAGGGCATCAAGATATTGGTAGGCGCTCATACCAGTGATAAGTCAGCCGTTAACTACAACATCAACAGACCCTATCGCATGCACATAGAGTTTCTTGTCGAAAACGCCACCACCAAAATCTACAATCCATTTGGAGGAAGTATTTACATCATTGTGCCTATAGGTAGTAACTACGGTGTTGTGGATGTAGGTATCAACAACGTGGTTGCGTCGCCATTCTTTTCAAATACCGGCCATCGCAAAACTACGCTGGCCGATTGGGAAATTCAACGCAAGAACCCAGGGCCAATGGCAGATTTTGAGACCGATAAATTCATGTTGCAGGTACCTACCAGCTTTATCTTCAACTACAAGAACCCCGACGTGCTGATGGCTGAGTGGGATAAGCGAATGGACGCTATTCACAGTGTGCACGGTCAACCACTCTTAAATGGCAATGTCAAAATGTTTAAACAAATTGATGCCCACAGAGAACACGACGACTATTACTCACCGGGTTACCCGATCAGCACCGACTTTTACCTACATCAAGATGACGAAAGAAGAGACGGTAACGAGAACGTCTGGTATTTGAGAACAGGGCCGAATTTCATGTACCAAGGCGGCGATCCTAAGAATGCCATAGATCCGACTTCTTTCGTCGATTTCCATGAACTTGGACATTCACTCCAAGTCAGTATGTCGAGCGAATACACAGAGCCAGAGTCTATTGTCAACATACTTGCCGTGGCCGTATTTAACATTGCAAGCGGCCAAAATATGGACATTGCATTTGCTAACTCTTTGGACGATAAACTCAACCGCCAACGTGCTACGCGCGACTTGGCTGCTATCGACTGGATGGTGACTTACCTGTTTCGCGATGGCAACAGGATGAGCGCTCAAGAAATGCAATATCAATACCGTGGGCATGCAAAATACGTCGACATTGCAGCATTGTTTACCTGGGAGACCTTGGGTAAATTCTTTAAAGAAGAGCACGAGCGCGCTATTGTTTTAGGCGTTAGCAGACGGCCAGGCTTTAAAGATATAGATGGTTTCTCTGAATATTTTTACGGGGCTTTTCAAGGCGAAGGCATTGACAGTCGCATCTTGCGGATGTCAAAAGCAGCTGGAGCTGACTTAAGGCCTTTGTTTCACTTCTGGGGTGTTAATCCTGTAGACAACGCAAGGCTTGCAGCCGCACTCCAAAAACAGGGTTCGCTCCCGTCCCGCAAAGTTTATGATCGATTGGTACATTACAAATCGGTGATCCCAAGCGGAACGACACCTTACTACGACAAGAATGACAGACTTGCATTTTGGAATGACAGTCTTGCGCAACAAACAAGGAATGCAGTAGACAAACTTTTGTCTCCAACGGGGTACAGCTATTTTCCTAACGGCCAGCCACAGACGAATAACTAGTTAGGTTTTGGCGTTAATGTCCGCGATGATTTTGGCTACAAACTCATCTACGGGCATGACACCAAGGTCTACATTGCCTCTAGCGCGCACGGCCACTGCGCCAGTAACCTTTTCTTTGTCACCCATGACTAAGATGTAAGGCGGTTTTTGCATCGAATGCTCACGAATTTTTAGGTTGATCTTCTCGTTGCGCAGATCTGTAATCACTCTAAACCCGTGACTCTTTAGCTTAGCAGCCACATCGGCCACGTAATCGCCCTGTGCGTCGGTAATGCCGCACACCACCACTTGCGTGGGCGCAAGCCAAACCGGCAGTGCACCTGCGTGCTGTTCGATCAAAATGCCGATAAAACGCTCTAGGCTGCCCACAATGGCACGGTGCAGCATGACGGGGCGCTGTCGTGAGCCATCGGCGGCTACATATTCAGCATCTAAGCGCTCGGGCATGGAAAAGTCTACCTGCATGGTGCCGCACTGCCATTGGCGGCCTAGCGCGTCTTTCAGGGTGTATTCGATTTTGGGGCCGTAGAAAGCGCCGTCGCCGGGCGATAGCTCGTACTGGCAGCCGCTGGCTTTGAGCGATTCAATCAGCGCTGATTCGGCTTTGTCCCAGCTTTCATCACTGCCAATGCGCGCCTCGGGGCGGGTGGCTATTTTGTAGATGATGTTGGTAAAACCAAAATCTTGGTAGACTTTTTGTAAGAGTGTGGTGTAGGCCGTACATTCACCCAAAATCATGTCTTCGGTACAAAAAATGTGCCCGTCGTCTTGCGTAAATCCGCGCACCCGCATGATGCCGTGCAGCCCGCCGGTGGGCTCGTTGCGGTGGCATTGGCCAAATTCGCCGTAGCGCAGCGGCAGGTCGCGGTAGCTTTTAATGCCTTGTTTGAAGATGAGAATGTGACCGGGGCAGTTCATTGGCTTTAAGGCGTATTCGCGCTTTTCACTCTCGGTGGTGAACATGTTGTCGCGGTACTTGTCCCAGTGGCCGGTTTTCTCCCACAGGCTTTTGTCGATGATCTGCGGGCCCTTCACCTCTAGGTAGCCGTTGTCTTGGTACACGCGGCGCATGTACTGTTCTACTTGCTGCCACAACGCCCAACCTTTGGGGTGCCAAAACACGGTGCCGGGCGAATGCTCGTCAATGTGGAACAAGTCCAACTCACGGCCCAGCTTGCGGTGGTCGCGTTTTTCGGCCTCTTCCAGCATGGTCAGGTGCTGCTGCAATTCTTCTTTAGTCGCCCACGCCGTGCCATACACGCGCTGCAGCATTTCATTGCGGTGGTCGCCGCGCCAGTATGCTCCGGCCAGCTTCATCAGCTTAAAGTGCTTTAGCTTGTCAGTGCTGGGCACGTGCGGGCCACGGCACAGGTCTTCAAACGCGCCTTCGCGGTACAGGCTGACGTCTTCGCCTGCTGGGATAGCACCGATGATCTCAGCCTTGTAGTGCTCGCCCAAACTTTTGAAATACGCTACTGCTTCGTCGCGCGGCAGCACGCGGCGCGTGACGGGCTCGTCTTTGTTGGCCAGCTCGGTCATCTTCTTTTCTATCGCCGTCAAATCGTCAGGCGTGAACGGGCGCTTGTACGAAAAGTCGTAGAAAAAACCATTCTCAATCACCGGCCCAATGGTGACCTGCGCGTCGGGGAACAGCTCTTTGACAGCATAGGCCAGCAAGTGGGCAGTGCTGTGGCGGATTACGTCCAGGCCCTCGGCGTCTTTGGCGGTGATGATAGACAAGCGGGCGTGGCGGTGGATAGTGTGGCTGGTGTCTACTACACTGGCATCAGCGCCGTTCTCGTCATAACTTACCTTGCCCGCCAGCGCCGCTTTGGCCAAGCCTGCACCGATTGACAGCGCTACATCGGCCACGGTGACGGGGCCTGGGTACTCGCGCTGCGAACCGTCGGGGAGTGTGATGTGAACCATGGTGAATTCTTCCGAAAATTTAAATTGAATTTTGGGCCGCTGCATGGAATCTTTTCCAATGTGCCACTGGGTAAATGCAAAAACGCGACTCCAGGCCGCGTTTTACTATAAAAACCGTAGCTGATAGAGCAGTCTACACGCGTCCTAATACCGATATGCATGCCGTAATGGCATGCCAAGTGTTGTTGTAGTTCGCGGTGTCATAACCAGCAGTGCCTTTCTCGCTATTACAGTGTTATCGGTACAAAACAAGATTTTACCTCGCAAAATGGCAGGTAACTCCAAGCAACACAACATACGAACTGCGCGGCAGCCTGTTTTCAATGCCACACCTGCCGCGCCACGCGCACCATGTTCTGGCCCATGACCAGCGCAGCATCTGCTGGCGACATGCCCACTTGGGCCAGCGCTTGGGGCAGCAGCTGCCAAGTCTCCACAGGGGTGTATTCCATGCGCGCGATGGCGCGGTTGTAGCCCGCCTCACGCGGCCACCAGTACACAGGGTCGTAGTCGCCGGGTGGGTTGTCGTTCAGCTCGGGTTGCCTAAAGCTGATGTCCAGGCCAATGCCAATGTGCTGCACACCCACCAAATCTGCCACGTAGGCCGCATGGCGGGCCATGTCGGCGGCGTTGGGGCTGCTGCTGCCCAAGAAGGCAGACACCCCCGACAGGCACACCACGCCGCCCGTGGAAGCGCAGGCTTTGATCTGCTCGTCGGTAATATTGCGGCCATGCTCTGCCAAAGCCAGTGGATTGGAATGGCTGAAGATCACGGGTTTGCCAGACGCAGCCATGATGTCCAGGCTGCATTTGCGGCCCGTGTGCGAGCAGTCCATCAGCATGCCTGCGTCGTTGACGGCTTGCACCATACGCTTGCCTAATGGCGTGAGGCCGCGCTCAACATCGTGGCAGCCGTCGGCCACAGCATTGTTGCGGTTGTAGGCAAAGTGAATCTGTTTGACGCCAAGGCTGGCATATAGCGCCACCATCTCGGGCTGGTCCATCAGCGGCATTGCACCTTCCAGATCGAACCCAACGGCGATTAAGCCGTGGGCTTGGGCTTTTTCTACATCAGCCACGCTGTGCGCCAGCAAGAATTTATCAGGCTGCGCGGCGATTTTGGCGCGAAAAGCACCTAGCACTGCCATCACCTGGGGCACAGGGTTCATGTCCATGCCAACATTGATCGACACATAGTTGACCCCTACTTTGCGCAACGCGTCAATCGGTGCAAAGTCAGCGTCGGGGTGCAATGGCAGGCAGGCGTGGGATTCCCAGTGGATCATGGTGTGCTTTCTTTAGGTGCTGCCACATTACAATTACTATTAATTTCATAGCTGCTTGAGCAGGATTTACTTGGGTTACTGGCCTATTTTGCTGATAAAAAAACTCATGCAATGTGCTTTCCAGCAGACCAGCTGTCGCCCAGCGCCTGCGTGGCCACGGCGTGGGGTGCAGGCTCCAGCGGTGTAGCCATGGTGTCGTTCCAACGGTTTAAAAAGCCAAACATCGCCACCACGCCCAGTATTTCCACTATCTGCGCATCGCTCCAGTGGGCCTGCGTGGCAGCAAATAGATCGTCGGTCATGGCGTTAGGCTGCGCGGCAGCGGCCAGTGCAAAGTCTAGCGCAGCACGCTCTTTGGCGTCAAACAAAGGGCTGCTGGCATAGGTCCACACGGCGGCAAGTTTGGCAGGGCTCACACCGAAGTTTTGCGCGCCCAGCAAAGTGTGTGCTTGGCAGTATAGACAACCCGCGGCCTGGCTGGCTACATGGCCTATCAAACGGCGCAGGCCCAGATCTACCTCGCCTGCAGGGTCCATCACGGCGGCGTTCAGCTGGGCAAAGGCTTGCACCAGCCGAGGCTTGCGCTGCATGGTGAGCACGCTGTTGGGGGTAAAACCCAGTGTGCCTAGAAAAAAATCGAAATGCGCCTTTAACTCGGGCGTAGTATCAGGGCTTAGCGGTTGCAGGCGGGGCATGGTGGTTTTATTGAACGCTTTAGTTTGAAAGCAGTGTATTTAATGCAGTGATTGCCGTCACCGCGCCAACACACGCATGCACCGTGCTACAACGCAGGCTTGTCGCTGGCAGTTTTGAGGTTCTCGCGCAGCTCTTTGCTCATCGGCAAGTTCAGGTTTTGGCCCTTGGGCGCGATAGGTGACATAAACCACTTGGTGTAGAGCTTTTCAAACTCGCCTGACTTCATCAGGCCGCCGATCACACCGTTGACCAATTCTTGAAATTTCGGATCGTCTTTGCGCATCATGCAGGCGTAGGGCTCAACTTGCAACGAGTCGCCTACAACCTCCCACTCAGCTGGGACTTTAGAGTTGCCCATCAGACCAAACAGCAAAATATCGTCCATGGCAAAAGCAACCGCACGGCCACTGTCAACCATCAGCACCGAGTCGTCGTGGTCTTTGCCCAAGACGATGTCCATACCCAAACCTTTGTCGGTGTTGTACTTGCGAATAACCTGCGCGTTGGTGGTGCCGGTGGTACTGGCTACAGTTTTCTTGGCTAAGTCAGCGTAGTTTTTAATGCCAGATGCTTTTTTAGCCAGCAGACGCGTGCCAGTGTAGAAATGATTGATGGCAAACTGCACGTCTTTGCCGCGCGTGCTGTTGTTGGTGGTCGAGCCGCACTCCAGGTCGATTGTGCCGTTTTGCAGCAAAGGAATACGGTTTTGTGATGTGACCGACTGGAACTCAACTTTGATATTTGGGTTGTTCAAGCTTTTTTTAACGGCCTCTACCACTGCGTTGGTTACATCCACCGAAAAACCTACCGCTGTGCTGCCGCCTGCCAAATAACTGAACGGCACCGACGATTCACGGTAAGCCACGGTCATCTTGCCGCCATCGGCAATCTTCTTGAGCGTATCTGCGTGTGCTGCAGATGTCGCGGCCATACCTGCCCATACCATGGCAATCAAAGCTAAACGATTGAGTTTCATACCAGGTCCTGTTTTAAGAAAAAAATAGATGTTGAAAAAGATGTCTATAAAGTGTACACAGCTCCAGCAATATTGAGCAATCGCATATAACCCTTACGCACTATTGGAACGCACTATTGGAATGCACCACTGGAATTCATGGTTCTTCATCATCCTAAGTTCAACACGGATGCAAGTTCTAAACATTAGATGGCACTAAAAAATCCCGGCTGATACGGGCGCCTAGTGCATTCACGCGGTCTAAGAACTGCGTTAAATAAGCATGTAACCCTGTAGCCAGAATTTCATCGATACGCCCGTACTGCAGCTCGGCGCGCAGCTTGCCGGCTACGCGCTGCGTTTCCAGCGACTGGTCGTTGGCCACCAGGCTCAGGTTTTCAACCACGGCATTCAGGCTGGCATGCAGCGAGCGCGGCATGTCAGCCCGCAAGATCAGCAACTCGGCCACGCGTTCGGGCTTGATAACGTTGCGGTACACCTTGCGGTAGATTTCAAAGCCGCTGACACTGCGCAAAATAGCGCTCCAGTGGTAGAAA
>JANNCO010000349.1:0-2456 GCA_031386655.1 Polaromonas sp.
GAGACGGTGTACGGCTTGGGGGCAGATGCTTCTAGCGATGCGGCTGTGGCAAAAATATTCGTTGCCAAGGGCCGCCCTGCTGACCACCCGCTGATCGTGCATGTGGCCCATGCAGCGGCAGCCGAGCAGTTTGCGGCAACCATCCCCGACTTTGCGCGCAAGCTGTGCGCCGCCTTCTGGCCCGGGCCGCTGACGGTGATTGTGCCGCGCCGCGCAGGCGTGGCCACGGCCAGCGCCGGGGGCCAAAACTCAATTGGCCTGCGCTGCCCTGCGCACCCCATGGCGCTGGAATTTTTGCAGGCCTGCGCTGCACGCGGCGTGCACGGCCTGGCCGCGCCCAGCGCCAACAAATTTGGCAAAGTCAGCCCCACCACGGCGCAGCATGTGCGTGACGAATTTGGTGACAAGTTTGGTGATGAATCTAGTAACGAGCCAGGCACTGACTTGCCAGTACTGGACGGCGGCGCGTGCGACGTGGGCATCGAGTCCACCATCGTCGACTGCACGCGTGGCGCGCCGGTGCTGCTGCGCCCCGGTGTGCTGGGCACGCAGCAGCTGGAGGCGGCGATGGGTTGCAAGCTGCTATCGAATACGCAGCTGCTTGAGCAGGATTTACCTGGGCTACAAGGCGGTTTAGCCTTAAATTTGAACTCTCCAAGAGCCTCTGGCACACTACCATCGCACTACGCACCCAACGCGCGCTTGCGGCTGATGGATGCCAAAGCGCTGCAAACTGCGCTGAACCTGCTGGGTGAAGACGCAGCCCACATGGCCGTGTACTCGCGCGTGGTGCTTGTGTCTAAATCTACCCGCCTGATCCGCCGGCGCATGCCCGACGATGCACTGGCCACCGCACAACAACTGTTTGCTGTGCTGCGCACATTTGACGCCCAGGGCGTGAAACTCATTTGGGTAGAAACACCGCCCGATGACAGCGCCTGGGACGGCGTGCGCGACCGCTTGCAGCGTGCTGCAGCGCATTAGCGAGATGGCCCCAGCAGGCCAGCCAAATGCGAGCACATGCAAAGCCAAAACATGACAGTAGGTTGAGCGCTTTTTACTACTTTATCAACACCTTTTATTACAGGGCTCGTGCGCTCTGGGCGCGGGCCAGGTTGCTGCCTAAGCCGTTAAGATAGAGCCCATAGCGCACAGCTTGGTACACAGGCTGTGCGCCACCCGCGTGCCACCCGTGCGTTATGCGCGCAGGTGCACCACCTTGGTGTCGCAACACCCCTCATTTCAGTGGAGTCATTATGTTTTTGAAGCAACCCGGCCGTGCGCGGCTGCGTACCGGCCTTGTCACCCTGCTGGCGGCCTGCGCTGTGCTGGCCTGCGGCGGCGGTACCACCACCGTGTCTACGCTGGCGCCCACACGCTTTGTGGCCTTTGGCGACGGCACAGCTGACCTGGGCCAAGTGGGCGGTACGGTGTACACCGTCAAAGACGGCAGCACCTACAGCTTTGTGCAGCAGCTGGCGGCCAGCTATGGCAAAAGCATTACCGCCCAAGCGGCTGGTGGCCAAGGCTGGGCACGCGGCAACGCGCGCATTGCGCTCAAACCCGACGCTGCAGGCAACGCCGCCACACTGACCATGGCCGAGCAGATTGACGCCTTTTTAGCCGCCAACACCGTGGGCCCAGATGATGTAGTGGTGCTCAGCGCAGGCATCAGCGACATGGTAGTACAAGGCGACGCGCTGGCCGCTGGCACCATTACTGCAGACAAGGCCATTGCCAACATCGAAGCCGCAGGCATTGCCATGGGCGCGCAGGCAAAACGCATCGTGGCCGCCGGCGGCAAGCATGTGGTGGTTGCAGGCGCCTACGACTTGGGCAAATCACCGTACGCTGCGGCGCGCGGCATCGCGGCCACGCTGCAAGCGGCTACGCTGAAGTTTAATGAGGCGTTGCTGGTCAGCTTGGTGAACGACGGCAACAATGTGCTGTTTGTAGACTTTGCCAACCGCAGCAACCTGTTTATCTCGTCGCCTCCCAGCTACAGCTTTGTCAACGCCACCACGCCAGCCTGCACCACGCCTACCGCCAACACCTGCACGCCCAGCACCATCGTCCCGGGCCCAGGCTACGACACCTACGTTTTTGCCGACGACCGCTATTTCACCCCAGCTGCCAACCGCGCGCTTGGCGCACTGGCGTACGAGCGTGTGAAGGCGCGTTGGTAGTTGCGCCATAGCATTCATTTCGCTATCTATAGCATAGCTGGTTGAGCAGTATTTACGGGCTTAAATGGCTATTTGGCTTGTTATTTAAGACCGCGCGGTTTCGCTGTGCAGCATACGTACTCGAGCTCTCGAAGATGTCTTTCCTTAGACCGCGCGGTTTCGCGGTTTGGCGTGCGTTCGTTTGCTCGAGGATGTCTTTCCTTAGACTTCGCGGTTTCGCGGCGCAGTGCAGGCCCTGAGGTTGCGCCCCGGTCGGCGGCCCCCTTCGGG
>JANNCO010000358.1:0-2835 GCA_031386655.1 Polaromonas sp.
GTAAACACACCACCTATCTCGGCCCGGTCGGTGGGTTTGCCAACCGCCTGCGCATCGATATGCGCCTGCAAACCGACCCCTCAGTGATCTACGGGCTGGGCGAAAAATTTGACGGCGACATTCGCAAACGCGACTTGCAAACCGACACGCCGTACAACACCTACACCCGCACAGGCCTGCCGCCCACGCCCATTGCCATGCCAGGCAAAGCGTCGCTACTGGCCGCTGTGCAGCCTGCTGACACGAAGGCTTTGTATTTTGTGGCGCGGGGCGATGGCACTAGCCAGTTTAGTGCGACGCTGGCTGAGCATAATCAGGCGGTGAATAAGTACATTCGGGGGCAGTGACATTTTGACTTTTTGTACCTCTGTTCCCACTTTGTCACACTCACGTGTCTTGCAGGCTTGGTCTCGTACGCACGGGTTGGTCTGTACTTATCGCCCACCTACTGGGGTTACCAAAATCGGTCGATCCCTACAGACCAACCCGTGTCGCTATCGAGGTGGCGCACGATGGGTAGTTGAAAATAAGTCTTTCCTGACACTGCCGGTTGTGCGCCATTTCGGTCGCAGGCGGGATCGTGTTTGCAAATTGACCGATTTCTGGTACTCCAGTATGAGGGCGATTTGTAAACACAATCCCGCCACCTGTGATCTACATCGCGTGAAAAAACTAGGTCAAGTAGCAAGACTATCTTCAGCAGCGAAGCAACCTCTGCAAGTAACCCCATAGGCCGATAAAACCAATGACACAAGGCATCTTCATCAGCTTCGAAGGCATCGACGGCGCAGGCAAGTCGAGCCACATTCACGCCTTGGCTGACGCACTGACATCGCAGGGAAAAACCGTCGTGCTCACGCGTGAACCCGGGGGCACGCCGCTGGCCGAGCGCCTGCGCGAGCTGGTGCTGCACGAGACTATGGACCCCTTGACCGAAGCGCTGCTGGTGTTTGCCGCGCGCCGCGAACATATTGTTAACGTGATCGAACCCGCATTGGCACGCGGCGACGTGCTGCTGTGCGACAGGTTTACCGACGCCACGTTTGCCTACCAAGGCGCAGGGCGTAAGTTTGATGTGAAAATACTATCATTTCTAGAGCAGTCTGTGCAGTATTTACCTGGGTTAGTAGCCCAAAACACTGAAAATTCAGGCTCTCCAGCACCCATTTTGCAACCTGATTTAACGGTATGGTTTGATGTACCGCCCGCCGTGGCCGCGCAGCGCCTGGCCGCTGCGCGCGCGCCCGACAAGTTTGAATCGCAGTCTATTGAATTCTTTGAGCGTGTGGTGGCGGGTTACGCTGCTCGCGCCGCCCAGCAGCCCCAACGCTTTGCCCGTATTAACGGCCACCAAGCTATCGACGCTGTGCGCGCCGAGGTGATGGCTGCAGTGCAGGCCAAAGGATTTTTAGCATGAGTAAAACCGTGGCCAAAAACAGCACCCAAGATGCAGCCGTAGACACCGCCCTTGCCACGTCCAGCACTGACAATGCTGCCTATCAGCCAGCCCCGCAGTTAGCCCCCTGGCTGGCTGCCCAGCGCGACGCGCTGCTGGCCCAGCGCGGCCATGCTTGGCTGTTGCACGGCCCGTCAGGCTTGGGCCAGTACGACATAGCTATGAGCCTGGTGCAAGCGTGGCTGTGCGAAGCGCCGGGCAAACAGCCCACCAGCGCCGCCTGCGGCCAATGCCCCAGCTGCCACATGATCGCCAGCCGCGCGCACCCCGATTTGATCGTGCTGATGCCCGAGACGCTGATGCTGGACTACAACTGGCCGCTGTCTGAAAAAGCGCAAAAAGAGATCGACGACAAAAGCCGCAAACCCAGCCGAGAAATTCGGGTAGACGCCATGCGTGAAGCCATCGAATTTGCCCAGCTGACCAGCGGGCGAGGGCGCAGCAAGGCCGTGCTGGTGTACCCAGCAGAGCGCATGAACATTACCACCGCCAACGCTTTGCTTAAGACGCTG
The DNA here is from genome assembly GCA_031386655.1 of Polaromonas sp. GTDB lineage: Bacteria > Pseudomonadota > Gammaproteobacteria > Burkholderiales > Burkholderiaceae_C > JAAFIP01. Next base: position 1,969 of record JANNCO010000358.1, read on the forward strand.
GAAGAGCCCACCGGCGACGTGAAATTTGCACTGGCCAGTGAGGCCGCTCACCAATTGCTGCCCACTATCCGCAGCCGGTGCCAAAGCTTTGCACTGCGCTGGCCGTCGCAGGCCGAATCTATCGCCTGGCTGCGCACGCAGGACGGCACGGCCAAGCTGGACGATGCTACATTGCACGCTGTGCTGGCTGCGGCCGGTGGCAGGCCGCTGGACGCTATGCAAGTGATAGCTGCTGGAGCAATCAACGCTTGGGCCAGGCTACCAAAGGGCTTAAGTTTAGGGGTTACCAGCGTGGTAGACGGCTGGGCCCCAGCCACCGTGCTAGACGCGTTGCAAAAGCTGTGTCACGACTTGTGGGCCGTAAAACTGGACGCTGCGCCACGCTTTTTCAGCGCAGCCGACCTGCCCAAACCGCCGCCTGCGCGCGCCTTGTCGGTCTGGAGCGAACAGCTTAAAACCCTGGCCCGCAGCATTGACCACACTTGGAAACCCGAATTGTTGGTCGAAGACCTTGTCAGTCAGGCAAAGAGTGCCCTAAACTCTAGGCAATAATGTTTTCAGGCCCTAACAGCGGCTGAGTACCTTCGGTAAATTCAAGCAAAAAACTACCCGGACACCACCATGAGCACACCCTTCACATCGTCGGCCCCTTTGTCTGCAGGTGCCACCACGCTGTCGTCCACCCCGCGTCCTAGCGTCATCCAGTTGGCCATCAAAGAAAAGGCCGCGTTGTATGCGGCCTACATTCCGCTGTTTACCGAAGGCGGTATGTTTATTCCCACCGCGCGCGACTACAAGCTAGGCGACGACGTGTACGTGCTGCTGACTTTGCCCGAAGACCCGCAACGCTACCCGGTCGCTGGCAAA
>JANNCO010000380.1:0-2370 GCA_031386655.1 Polaromonas sp.
ATTGCGTGGAAAGACGTGCCCAACGCCAGCCAGTGGGTAGACGATCTGCGGGGTGGCTTGGTTTGATCTCTATTTTGCTCGATACCAGCTTTTTGATCACGCTGGCAGACTCTGGGCGCGCTAACCACGAAGTAGCCAAGCGCTACCTTACCGAAAGCTTGTCCCGGGGCGTTCCACTGTATTTGTCAACTATCGTGGCGTCAGAGTTTCAGGTTAAGCAAGCGGTCAACGACCTGCCGCTGCGCAATTTCATAGTGTTGCCTTTCAACATTGACCATGCCATGCGCACCGGCATATTGATGCGTGGTTTCTCCCGCGATGAGGCTGATGACCGCGCAGCGGTCAAAGATGACGTCAAGCTGGTATCTGCAACGTGCGCCCCATCGTCTTAGCTGATGGATTTCATGCAGCTTGGCTTAACGGTGGGCAGTCCGAGATTGAGCATTGAGCGCAGGTTATGCAAAACAACCTAGCTTACTATTAATTTGATAGCTGCTTGAGCAGGTTCTACGGACTGAAACACTGATTTGACATATAAAAATAGCACTATGCAGACACTTTTTGGCATTCCTAACTGCGACACTATGAAAAAGTCGCGCGCTTGGTTTGACGCGAACGCGTTGGCTTACCAGTTTCACGATTTTAAAAAGCAAGGTGTACCGGCGGGCCAGTTGGACGGCTGGATAGCGGCGCTGGGCTGGGAGGCGCTGGTGAACAAAAAGGGCACTACATGGCGCAAGCTGGCCGCAGCTGAACAAGCTGCTGTGGTAGATGCCGCCAGCGCCAAAGCGCTGATGCTGCGCGAGGCCAGCGTGATCAAGCGGCCTGTGGTGGTACATACCGACGTTGGTGCCAGTGCTAGTGCTAGTGCTGGCAGCACAACACACAACGCAGCAAACATGACTGTAGGTTTTAATCCGCAGGTGTGGACTGCTTGGTTGTCATCGTAAAATCAAGAGTTAGCGTACTTTTTTGTCCGCAGTTTTAGCCCTATATCACTACCTCTCCACTACTACTTGGCTTTGCCCCACCTATTGCCAAGCCTATCGCATTGACTACTGCCATGACCACTACCACCTTCTCCAACGTTACCCTCACCACCGCTGCCAATGTGTACTTTGACGGCAAATGCATCAGCCACAGCTTTACCCTAGCCGACGGCACTAAAAAATCGGTAGGCGTGGTGCTGCCCAGCACGCTAAGCTTTGGCACGGCTGCCGCTGAAATTATGGAATGCGTGGGCGGCAGCTGCGAATACAAGCTGCCGGGCAGCGATGCATGGCTTACCAGCCAGGCAGGTGAGCAGTTTCATGTGCCTGCGAATTCGAAGTTTGACATCAAAGTAGCGCAGGCGTACCACTATATTTGCCACTACGCATAACACTTGACACGCTTGCGCTAAGCCATACCCGCTGCCTTTGACACACACCCGTTCGCACTGAGTCATCACCTTTCGCACTGAGCCTGCCCTAGTGCCTTTGTATATTTAATAAAAAACTATCGTCATGGCCACTATTTTGCAAAACCTTCCCGTCGGCCAAAAAGTCGGCATCGCCTTCTCGGGCGGCCTAGACACCAGCGCCGCCCTGCGCTGGATGAAAAACAAGGGCGCTGTGCCCTACGCCTACACCGCCAACTTGGGCCAGCCCGACGAGCCCGACTACGACGAGATTCCGCGTAAGGCCATGGAATACGGCGCAGAGAAAGCGCGCTTGATCGACTGCCGCGCGCAGCTAGCGGCTGAGGGCATTGCTGCGCTGCAAGCTGGGGCCTTTCACATCAGCACTGCAGGCATTACCTACTTCAACACCACGCCGCTGGGCCGCGCTGTCACCGGCACCATGCTAGTGTCGGCCATGAAAGAGGACAACGTCAACATCTGGGGCGACGGCAGCACGTTTAAGGGCAATGATATTGAGCGGTTTTACCGCTACGGTTTGCTCACCAACCCTGATTTAAAAATCTACAAGCCTTGGCTAGACCAGTTGTTTATCGACGAGCTGGGCGGCCGCGCCGAGATGAGCGCGTTTATGACTGCCGAGGGCTTCGGCTACAAAATGAGCGCCGAGAAAGCTTATTCAACCGACAGCAACATGCTGGGCGCAACGCACGAAGCCAAAGACCTGGAGCTCCTGTCCAGCGGCATGAAAATAGTCAACCCCATCATGGGCGTACCGTTTTGGCGTGACGACTGCGTAGTGAAAGCCGAGACCGTGAGCGTGCGCTTTGAGGGTGGCATGCCCGTGGCGCTGAATGGCAAAACTTTTGCCAGCACGGTGGAGCTGATTTTAGAAGCCAACCGCATTGGTGGCCGCCACGGTTTGGGCATGAGTGACCAGATCGAAAACCGCATCATCGAAGCAAAAAGCC
>JANNCO010000418.1:0-1531 GCA_031386655.1 Polaromonas sp.
CGAAGGGTTCGCAGGCCCTTCGACAGGCTCAGGACGAACGGAGGTGGTGTGCAATTCGAACTCAGGTGGTATGCAGTCCATACGGCTGATGCAGCCCAAATCACTATCAATTACATAGCTGGTTGAGCAGGTTCTACGGGCTAGAACGGCTAAAACGCTGTGAAAACAACGTGAATTTAACTGTTTTAGCGCTCTACAGACCCAGATTTAGAGTCACCAAGCTGATGCGAGAAGATCACTACTCAAACAGCCAAGCGGTGATGGAGCGTGGTCGTGATGAAAATCTGGAGAAAGGCGCGCGGTACACAAGTTAGCCTAGTGCAACCTGATTTCGCGCGTGTTTTCGTAAGATTTTGCAGCATGACTTCCTCCATCGCCGCAGCTCACGCTACTGGAATATCAATCTTAAAACCCTAAGAAAACTCAGATAATCACCGCAACCCAAGCTACTGGAATATCAATCTTCAAAGCAAGCAATTCGCGCATTCACCGCAGCTCAAGGTGCTAGAACATTAATCTTCACAATCTCTAACAAACCCGGACAATCGTCTGGCCTCACTTGCCAGGTTTAGGGTCTGGCGTAATAAATCCAATAGGCTGTTTAGATGGCACTGACGCAAGCGGTGGTGCCGTTAGCTCGCGCAAAACATCCAACACCTGTTTAAGCTGCGCCCGTGTCTGGCTGCTAAAGGTGTCGTGCGACATGGCTATCAGCTCGGTTTTATGCTCTAGTTCGGCCAAGCGCTGGGCTAGGTCTGCATTCAGCGCAGCCGCTTGGCGCAGTTGCACAAACGCGCGCACTACAAAAATACCCATCTCCACCGCTTGGCTGGACGCCAGCACATTGGCCGCCTGAATAGCGCCATGCTCTGTAAAAGCAAAAGGCAATGTTTTGGAGTATTTGAGTTTTTGGAGGTGGTCGCAATTTGCGACCACCTCGGCTTTTTCTTGCGGGGTTAGCTGGAATACAAAGTCACTGGGGAAACGCTGGCGATTACGTTTGACCTGCTCGTTCAAACGTTTGGTCTCCACACCGTACAAAACGGCCAAATCCACATCGACTATTACGCGCAGGCCACGAATGGACTGAATACGCAGCTCAATCCTTGGCAATAAAACCGCATCGGTTGCACTCATGGTTTAGCCCTCTCAAAACTACGTCAATTGGCGTTTAAGGGTGGAAGATACGCGTATATTACTGTATATTTGTACAGTTAGTTTAAATGGTTATTAAAGCTTTTATGCACAACCTTCGCACCTTCTTTGTCGACTTCAATTCTTACTTCGCATCGGTGCAGCAGCAAATCGACCCTGCCCTGCGCGGCAAGCCGGTGGGCGTGGTGCCGCTGATGGCTGAGACTACGTGCTGCATTGCCGCCAGCGTGGAGGCCAAGCGTTTTGGGGTGAAGACGGGCACTATGGTGCGTGAGGCGCGCAAGCTGTGCCCGGGCATTATTTTTATCGTGGCCAAGCACGAGGTGTATGTGCACTACCACCACTTGGCCGTAGCCGCGGTAGACCGCATTGTGCC
>JANNCO010000419.1:0-18927 GCA_031386655.1 Polaromonas sp.
TGGGGTACTGCCCATCAGCCAGCAAAGCACGTTTGTATTGGGCTCGCTGGCGTACCACGGCTACCAAGGCGTGGCCTTTCGTACAGAAGAAAAGCCAAGTCTGCAAGCCGACTTGGGCCAGGCCAACTACCTCATGCTGCGCAACCACGGCTTGTTGACCGTGGGTAAAACTATTGCAGATGCGTTTTTGCACATGTATGTGTTTGAGTCCACCTGCCAAATACAAATCAGCGCGCTGTCTGGTGGCCCACTTACTCAAGTAGAGCCCAGCATAGTGCAGGGCGTAGCCCAAGCCATGAAGGTGCAAACTGGCGGGCTGGGCGGCGCGTTTGTATGGCCGGCGCTACTCCGCAAGCTGGATAGAGCGGGGCAAATATATAACGTGTAACAGCACAACGTGTAATGGCACAACGTGTTATGCTACAAATTAAATAGCTGCTTGAGCAGGTTTTACCTGGGTTAGTAGCCTAAAAAGCATAAAAAAAAGGCTTTCCAATACAGTTTGATGGCGCATTGCCGTCTGCCAGACTCCTTGAAACTGTAGTGCACCAAAAGGGCGGTATTTGGTAACACATAGGCCAGGGCATGGTCATATGACTGACATAAAAACTTCATAGTCGCGTCACGCTGATTTGTCACACTTTGCTTTTAACCAACAAGCAAACGGAGATCAGTTATGGGCAAAGGTTATGGCGAAGCAATGGAGCGCGATGGCGTTAACCAATCAGTAAACAACGAATTCGACGCAGTCGACCCCTCGCGCCGATGGGTGCTCAAGTCAACCGCTGCCACTGTGGCTATGCTGGTAGGCTCACACAGCAGCAACGTATTGGCCCAATCTGGCGCGCAGGCCAAGCCATTGGGTTTTAGCAGCGTGCCAGTGTCAACCGCCGACACTTTGGTGGTACCGCCAGAGTACAGCGCGCAGGTGCTGTACCGCTGGGGCGATGCGATCGGTGCGGTAGCCGGTGCCCCCAGCTTCAAGACAGATGCATCCAATACCTGGCAAGACCAAACCTTGCAGGCCGGCATGCACCACGACGCGGTGGAATATTTCCCGATTGACAAAAATCCACGCCACGGCCTGCTGGCCATGAACCACGAGTACACCGACGACGGTCTGCTGCACACCGATGGCATGAAAACCTGGGACGCTGACAAGGTGCGCAAGGCCCAGGCTGCCCACGGCGTTAGCGTGATTGAGGTGGTAGAGCAGGGCGGCACGTGGCAAGTCAAACCACAGTCGCAGTATGCACGCCGCATTACTGCCAACACACCCATGCAGTTTGCAGGCCCTGCAGCAGGGCATGATTTGCTTAAAACTGCAGCTGACCCAGCGGGTAGCAAGCCAGTAGGTACGCTAAACAACTGCGCCGCCGGCCAAACGCCTTGGGGGACTTACCTGACCTGCGAAGAAAACTTCAATGGCTACTTCAACGCCAGCGAACAGCCTAGTAAAGACGAGAAACGCTATGGCTTGCGCGCCAAAGGCTTTGGCTACCGTTGGCACGAGCATGATGCACGCTTCGACATGGCCCAAACGCCTAACGAGCCTAATCGCTTTGGCTGGGTGGTAGAGATAGACCCCATGGACGCCACCAGCACACCAATCAAGCGTACCGCGCTGGGCCGCATCAAGCATGAAGGTGCCACATCGGCAGTGAGCAAAGATGGCCGCGCTGTGGTGTACATGGGCGATGACGAGCGCTTTGAGTACATTTATAAATTTGTCAGCCGCGACAAGATCAAACCAGGCGGCTACAAAAATAACTCAACTCTGCTAGACCACGGCACTTTGTTCGTAGCGCGTTTTGACACCAATGGTTTGGGCCGCTGGCTGCCCTTGGTGCATGGCGAATCGGGCTTGAATGCTGCCAGCGGCTTTGCTAGCCAAGCCGAGGTAGTTATCAAAAGCCGCCAAGCTGCCGATGCAGCAGGTGCTACCAAAATGGACCGCCCTGAATGGATTGCCGTCAATCCCATCAACGGCGAAGTGTTTGTCACACTTACCAACAACAGCGAGCGCGGTCAACCTGGTAAAACACTGGTGAGCGATGCCAATCCGCGCGGGGACAACATCATGGGCCACATCATTCGCTGGCAAGAAGGCAATGGCACCGCCAAAGTGGGCGATGCTGCTGCTGATGAATTCCGCTGGGTGCATTTTGCACTGGCAGGTGACCCGAAAGCTGCCAAAGACGAGCACCGCGGCAACGTCAAAGGCGACATGTACGGCAGCCCAGATGGTTTGAGCATTGATGCAGGCGGCTTGATGTGGATTCAAACCGACATATCTACCTCGGTGATGAACAAAGGCGCTTACGCCAGTGTGGGCAACAACATGATGCTGTGCGCTAACCCGTCTACAGGTGAGACCAAACGGTTCTTGACCGGGCCCTCGGGCTGTGAGATCACCGGGGTCACATTTACACCTGACCGCCGCGCGGTATTTATCAATATCCAACACCCCGGCGAGACGGCCAGCGAGCGCAACGACCCTGAAAAACCCATGGCAGTCAGCCAATGGCCCGACGGCGCAGGCGGTGGTCGCCCGCGCTCGGCTACTGTAGTTATCCGTCGCCGAGACGGTGGCATTGTCGGCACATAGCAGATTCTTCAAAGCCCTCTGATTGAGGGCTTTTTTATAGGCAGACAGAGTATTTTTAACGAAGGGAAATGAGCATGAAAGAATTACCTATTCCAACATTGGCATTTTCAAATGCTGCTGCACCCAAAGTAGTGCACTACGCGCGGTCAGTGGCAGCCCCCAGGTTATCGGTGCCCGCTGCCCTGCCACTGCAAAGCCATGGCAGCGCAAACCTGCAGCGTACACCCCGCACCGCTGGGGTACACACTGCATGGGCACGTCATCAAGACGAAGTCAGGCAGGCGCAGCGCTTGCGCTACCAAGTATTTGCATGCGAGATGGGTGCGCGCCTGGAGACACCGTTGCCTGAGCATGATGTCGATCGGTTTGATGATTTTTGTGAGCATTTGCTGGCACGCGATACTGCAACAGGGCAAGTCATTGGCACCTACCGCGTGCTCACGCCTGCCCAGGCAGTGCGGGCCGGTGGCGCCTACAGCGACACCGAGTTTGATTTAACCCCGCTGCGCAGCCTGCGCCCCAAGATGGTTGAGCTGGGCCGCAGCTGCGTGCATGCACAGCATCGTCAAGGCGGTGTTATTTTGGCACTGGGCAGCGCGCTGTATGAATTTATGGCCCGCAATCAGTTGGAGACCATGATGGGTTGCGCTAGCATTCCTATGCTGCACAACGGTATGGTTAGCGGCAATGTAGCCGCCAGCGTGTGGCGGCAAATGCAGGAAAAGCATTTGGCGGACCCGGTTTTTCAAGTGCGTGCACATTGCCCGCTGCCTGTCGATCAACTTGACAGCACGCTAGACGTTGCGCCCCCTGCTTTGATCAAAGGCTACTTGCGCCAAGGCGCGAAAGTACTGGGCGCACCAGCATGGGACCCAGACTTCAACACAGCGGACCTTCCACTGTTGATTCATGTCAAAGATGCGCCCAGCCGCTTTACCAAACGTTTTGAGGCTGCAGTGTGACTAAATTAGGCACTAACTGGACCACTGTAAAAGCCGCATTGGCCCCCAAAGTGGCATCGCCCGAAGGCGTTCGTGCCGTTTTTATTTCAGACGTTCACTTGGGTACTGCCGGTTGCCAAGCGGATGCCTTGCTGGATTTTTTAAAAGCTTACCCGAGCCAAACGCTGTACCTGGTGGGCGACATCATTGACGGTTGGCAACTACGCCGCAAATGGTACTGGCCCCAAGCGCATAACGACGTGGTGCAAAAACTATTGCGCCGTGCACGCAAAGGCTGTCGCGTAGTGTTTGTGCCGGGCAACCACGACGAATTTGCAAGAGCGTTTATCGGCCACCAGTTTGGCGGCATTGAAGTGCTGGACGAAGCAGTGCACACCACGGCACTGGGAAAAAAATTGTGGGTGACCCACGGCGATTATTTTGATGGCGTCATCCAGTGCGCAAAATGGCTGGCTTACCTGGGCGACAATTTGTACGAGTTTACGTTGCGCTTGAACCGTTATCTCAACCATTGGCGTGCCAAGCTGGGCTTGCCTTACTGGTCGCTGTCTGCATTCTTGAAGCACAAAGTCAAAAGTGCATTGAATTACGTCACCGATTTTGAACGCGCGGTGGCTACAGAGGCGCGAAAACGTGGCTACCAAGGCGTGGTGTGCGGTCACATTCACCGCGCCGAGATGCGCGACATTGATGGCGTGCTGTACTGCAATGACGGTGACTGGGTGGAGAGCCGAACCGCATTGGTCGAACACCATGATGGACGGCTAGAAATAGTGCACTGGCTACCCACACCCAAAGGTACTGCGATAGCCACGCCTGCACGACCTGTAAGGATGCAAGATACGGCGCAAGCAGGTATACCAGCATGAAAATCGCGCTGGTGACTGATGCATGGCAACCCCAAGTCAACGGTGTGGTCACTACTTTGGTCGAGCTGGTAGACGGCTTGCGCGACCACGGGCACGAAGTACGGGTCATCCATCCTGGCTTGTTTGCCACTCGTCCGTGCCCGGGTTATGCAGGCATAGATCTAGCCGTGCGTCCGTATCGCACCCTGGCTGCATTGCTTGATCAGCACGCGCCAGATGCTGTGCACTTGGCTACTGAAGGCCCGCTCGGCTGGGCTGCGCGAAAACACTGTTTGCGCCGAAACTGGGCATTCACCACTGCGTTCCATACCAAATTCCCAGAGATATTGCATGCTGCGGCCAAAGTGCCGCTGCGCTGGGGATACGCCCTGTTTCGGCGCTTTCACAGCCCATCGTCAGGCGTGATGGTGCCGACGCAAGGTGTGCTGCGCATGCTGCAAAATCGCGGGTTTGTAAACTTACGCGCTTGGACGCATGGTGTGGACACCCAACTGTTTGCCTTTGCGCCCCAAGCGCGCACTTATCTGCCTGCGGGCGCAATGATGCGCCCGGTGAGCTTGTTTGTGGGACGTGTCTCTTACGAAAAAAACATTGAACACTTTTTGCAAATGGATATTCCTGGCACGAAAGTGGTGTGTGGTGTGGGCCCACTCGAGCAAAGCTTGCGTGAAAAATATCCCCAAGTGCGCTGGGTAGGTTTGCTTGACAGGCCTACGTTAGCTCAACTGTATGCAAGCGCCGATGTTTTTGTATTTCCCAGCCGTAATGAAACCTTTGGCTTGGTGATGCTGGAGGCGATGGCTTGCGGCACCCCTGTTGCCGCTTTTCCAGTGGACGGACCACTGGAGGTTTTGGACGCACAGGCGCTGGATAGCCAAAGCTCGCTTGATGGTGTCAAATTCACCACCCAAGGTGGCGTATTGCACGATGATTTACACATGGCTTGGCAATTAGCACGTAAGATGCCACGTTACGAAGCGCGTTTGCGTTCGCTGGCTTTTAGTTGGGACACCGCAACCACAAGCTTTATCAGCTATCTTGTGCCGGTAAGCTTGGGTGCACGGCCACAAAAGCCCTCAATTTGGTCATGGATTATTCATAAAACTGTCACATAGACAGGTCAAACTGCATGTCAACCCCTGGTAACAAGTTGCATCTCGCGAGACATTTTTCACATGCCTTCTGCAAAAATAAAAGTTGATCAGTTTTTAGACCGCGACCAAAGCATATTGGAATTTAACCGCCGCGTGCTCAGCTGGGCGCGCAGAAGTGATGTGCCTGCGCTGGAGCGCTTGCGTTACATATGCATTGTGTCGTCCAATCTGGACGAATTTTTTGAAGTGCGGGCCGCACAGCATTTGCTGGCGCTACGGTCAGATGATCACAAAGGTTTGTACAGCGTTGAGTCTTTCAATCAATTGTCAGGCGGCGCACAACGGTTGGTAGCTGAGCAGTATCAAGTATTCAATGACGCAGTGACGCCCGCATTGGCCGAGAAGGGCGTGCATGTAGTGGCGCATGGCGAGCGCAATTCTCGCCAAAAACGGTGGGTGAAAGAATATTTTGAGCGCGAAGTGCGGCCCTTGTTAATGCCAGTAGGGCTGGACCCCGCGCACCCATTTCCATTAGTAGCCAATAAATCACTTAATTTCATTGTCAGACTGCAAGGCAACGATGCGTTTGGCCGCGCCAACGAAATCGCCATTGTGAAGGTACCCAGGGTATTGCCGCGCTTGATCCGCATGCCCAACCAGCGTGGTGATGCCAATGTGTATCTGGTATCGCTGTCCAGCATTATTCGCAGCCATTTGGCAGATCTTTTTCCGGGTCGACAAGTGTCTGAATTTTCGCAGTTTCGCGTTACCCGCCATTCGGATCTATCGGTGGATGAGGAAGAGGTACGCAATCTACGCAAAGCCCTGCGCCAAGGCCTGCAACAGCGCCATTACGGCGAAGCTGTACGCCTTGAGGTGTCATCGGGATGCTCTGATTTTCTAAAGCAATTTCTGACTAAACAATTTGATTTACCGGAAGGCGCCGTGTACCGTGTGCCCGGCCCGGTTAACTTGGTGCGATTCAACCAATTGATTGACTTGGTAGGCAAGCCTGACTTGCTGTTTCCTGTTTACAGGCCTGTGTTACCCCATTCCATAGTTCCTAACGTTTCTATTTTTGATCAAATGCGCGAACGCGATATTTTGATCCATCAACCGTTTGAAAGCTTCGACGGAGTAATGGCTTTTTTGCGCGAGGCGGTCAGCGACCCCCAAGTGCTGGCGATCCGTCAGACTATTTACCGCACAGGTGCCCAGTCTGAGATGATGGATTTGCTAGGGGAGGCGGTACGCTTGGGCAAAGAAGTAACTGCTGTAGTAGAACTGAAAGCCCGTTTTGACGAGGAGGCCAACATCAACTGGGCCGAAGCTTTGGAAACATTGGGTGCGCAGGTGGTGTATGGCGTAGTGGGCCTGAAAACCCACGCCAAAATGCTGCTTATTACGCGGCGCGAAGGTAAAGCGTTGCGTCGCTATGGTCATCTGTCTACTGGCAATTACAACCCTGGCACCGCACGGCTGTACACAGACTTAAGTTTTTTAACTACCGATCCCAAAATCACTGCTGATATGCAAGCGGTGTTTGTGCATCTGGCCAGCCAGTCCAAGTTGCCTAGATTGCAGGCATTGTGGTTGGCACCATTTCATTTGCAGGACAATTTAGTACGCGCCATCCACCAGGTAGCCGATGCCAATGTGCACGGCGACCGAAGAATCATCGCCAAGATGAATGCGTTAACTGACGAAGCGATCATGCGCGCGCTGCTATACGCTGCCAGAAAAGGCGTAAAAATTGATTTGATCGTGCGTGGTGCTTGTACATTGCCGCTGTGTGACCCTGTGGTGCGTGCTCATGTGACAATACGCTCAATTATTGGTAGATTTCTGGAACACTCGCGCATTTTTTACTTTCGTACTGGCGATGTAGAAGATGTTTATCTATCTAGCGCGGACTGGATGAACCGTAATATGTTGCGCCGTATTGAGCTGGCCTGGCCAGTGCGCGACCCTGTGTTGCGCAGGCGCGTGGTGGACGAATGTCTGGTGCCCTATCTGCAGGATACGGCTAATGCATGGCTTATGCAGCCCGATGGGCGGTACCTGCAAATTGAATCAGCACACCCGGTCAGCGCACAGCAAGCGTTGGCAGTGAAACATACTTTGCTAGCCAGCAGCAAAACTGCCTCTCCAGCAGAAAGTGACCGAGGCCCTTAATGGACTTGTTATTGTGGAGACATGCTGAGGCATTTGATCTGGCGCAAGATAGTCCTGCGGAGCAGGACATGGCGCGGGAATTGACCCCACGTGGTTTCAAACAAGCTGCGCGCATGGCTTCATGGCTAGACAAACAGCTGCCTGATGGCACCAAAATTTACAGCAGCAACGCCGTGCGCGCAGACCAAACAGCCAAAGCATTGCAAAGAAAATATAAAATAAAACCTGAGCTTCAACCGGGCGCAATCTACACGCAGTTGTTAGAAGTAGCCCAATGGCCCCAAAGCGAAACCCCTGTGCTGCTTATAGGCCATCAACCCAGTCTGGGTGCAGTCATCGCACATCTTTTGGGTCTACAGGAGGGTAGCTGCGCTGTCAAAAAAGGTGCAGTGTGGTGGCTGCGCACTCGCCAGCGTGAGAGCACGCTGCAAACTGTGCTGGTCACTGTACAGACACCCGAATATCTTTAACAACCGCTCCAAGTCCCTCTACATCGCTTAGGTCTGAATATGAATCGCCAAAATTATTCCCACTTTGGCCCAGCCGATAGATTCTTCATGCAGTAAATGGGTGGATTGTGGGTAAAACTTTTGCCACGCTGGCGTCATTGACAGTTTAAATCCAGCCTCGATTGTTTGCAGATGAATACCTTGCATGTCCGGGCTGCGCCGTGCATGGCACAAAATAATGGCTAATCGCAAAGCCATCAGCTGCAGCAAAAAATCTGCATCCAGCAATGTATCGCTGAGCTTTTTTAGTTTGCCCCTGTGTCCATACACCAATTGACTGAGACGGTGCAGTTCGTGCTGTGCAAAGCCTGGCGCATCTGCATTGTCCAAAATGTACGCACCATGCTTGTGATAATCAGTATGCGATATACGTGCCCCAATTTCATGTACTTGCGCTGCCCAACGTGCTTTGCGCAACAAGCGTTCTTGATGGGCCTGTGGAATGCTTTGAATTTGGTTTGCGCCTTGCAGCAAGCTTGTCAGCAGCAGTGTGGTGGTAACGCCCACACGCTCACCATGCGCGCTGTCTGTAGAAAATTTAGTGGCTAGCCTTGTAATAGTGGCCGCACGTACATCGGTACCTGCCGCTTGTCTGTCCAGTAGATCAAACAGCAAACCGTGGCGCAGGGCGCCTTCAGCCACAGCCAAGGCCGGGAGATCTAGCAAATCAAATAAAGACCGCAAAATAGCGACACCACCGCCTATTACAGCGCGCCGGTCCTCCTTCAGTCCCTCCATGATGACTTTGTCGATATGCCCTGCTCGCAGCAATGACTCGTATAACCACTGCAGCCCATCACGCGTAATGGTGCCAGCAGGGTAGCCTTTAGCAGACAAAATATCTGCCACGGCTCCTACAGTGCCGGACGAACCATAGGCAATGTCCCAGTGCAGGGGGTTAAATCCACTCACAGCCTCATCCAAAATTGCTTTCGCAGCGATTTGTGCACGTTCAAAATTAGCGGTGCTGAGCCTGCCGTTATCAAAATATTTCATAGACCAAGCCACGCTGCCCAAGCGGTATGACTCAGTGGTCTGCGACGCATAGCCTTGGCCTAAAATTAATTCTGTTGAACGTCCACCAATGTCAATGACCAAACGCCTCTCAGTGGACTGTGGCAGAAGATGTGCCACACCCACATAGATCAGACGCGCTTCCTCGCGTCCTGATATCACATCGATAGGAAAACCCAGCAATTGGTTGGCTTGGGTAATGAAAACATCGCGGTTGCGTGCCTCGCGCAAGGTCTGCGTGGCCACTGCGCGAACTTGGCTGCGTTTAAAACCAACTAAACGCTCAGAAAATCGTGCCAAGCAGTCCCAACCCCGCTGCATGGCGTCAGCCGATAAATTACGTTCATCATCCAGCCCGTTGCCTTGGCGGACTGTTTCTTTGATGTATTCGACGCGTTGGACATGTCCGTGGTCCAAGCGACCTATTTCCAGTCTGAAACTGTTAGAGCCAAGGTCAATGGCTGCGAGAAGTGTGCCGTCTTGCATGGGTACTTATGTTGGTTGGTGAGCAAGCATAGCACTCCTCAAAAAGGTGCAGCGTTCTAGCGCCACATTTACGGATGCAACACGCTAGCCTATGACACGTCCGTCCGCTGCCAACATGCTTTGGGTAACATACGCAGATACACGGCGCTGCGATTCAAAAATCACTCTGAAGCCACCTAAATCCATGTTTTGACGGCGTGCAAAAGCCTCAAGTACTGAGCTACGGCTAAGTGGGCCATCAATAGCCTGAATAACTTCGTAGGTATACCGTGCTGCAATATAACCAGCCAGACTCAGGGGCACAGGCGGCTCATCATAGAGTTTCATCAGTACTTGACGATAGTTGCGCACGACAGGCAAGGCTGCACTTACCAGTGGAACTGGTTGTGTAGCAATAACTGGGGTGCTCTTGGCGCCGCCCATTTGCTGCAAAACCTGCAAATTTACATCGGCCAAGGCGAGAACATAGCGCTGGCGTAATTGCTTATCTAAAATTTGCGTAAACTGCGCCAGTTCAGGGGTGCCGCCTATAAACAATATGATGGCTGCGGTGCTGGGATGAATGGGTTGCCCTACTTTGACCAGTTCGGTCAACAATGCAAGCTCCTGCAGGCGCAAATTCAGTTTTTGGGCAATTCTCTGAATATCTGGCAAGTTCTGTTGGCGGTCTTCCTTTGAGGCAAATACTAGGGCCAAGGTTTTAACATTAAGAGCGGTCAAAGACTTCAGCGCATGAGCGATTTGATCTTCGCGGGTGGAAAATATTGCAAAAGTATGCGGTGCGGCCTCTACGCTGCTGTTTTGCTGCCAGGGAGCCACATTGGCCAAGCTTGACTTACTACTTCGCACTAACGCATTAATTCGAGTGGCCAGCGAATCTGCTGTACATCCTGATAAAACGATGCATGACGGGTTACTTTGCACCTCTTGCCATGCAGCTTGGATGCTTTGCGCACTACCGTCAACTTCAATTGTCTGGTGGGTAATGGTGCGGCCTTGTAGGCCACCTCGCACATTGATGTCTTGCCATGCGGCGCGACTGCCTATCAAGAAGTCTCTGGATATATCTTGCTGCGACACAGATATATCTACGATTTGCGCCACCGTTACTGCAGTTGATAATAGTGCAGGCCCATTGCGCTTGACTTGAGCCTGCACCCATTGCGGTGACCATGCCAATGCCGACAGCATGACGGGAGTCGAAATGACCAATTGAGTGCTACGCTTGAAAAATTGGCGACGCTCAAACGAAGACTCGTCCGCTGCAGGTGTAAAAAACCAGAGTTTCCGCGTAATCGCTAACAAATTCTTTACTATTATTATCATAGCTGGCTGAGCAAGTGGGCTGGTCTAAAAGGATAATTATTACGCTTATACAAGCTCTGTTGAGCTAGTTAACGGCGTGCCGGTGGCATCAATACACGATCAACTATATGCACTACGCCGTTAGTAGCATTGATGTCGGCTGTTTTTACTACCGCATCTTCCACAGTCACAAAAGTACCTGCTTTGGCCAATCCTATATTTGCCCCGTTGACAGTTTTAACTGAGCCTGTTTTGACATCTGCCGCCATGGCTTTTGTAGGTATGACGTGAAAAGTCAATACCTCGGTTAATTTGGCAGGGTTTGCTGCCAATTCGTCTAAAGTTTTCTGAGGCACCGCTTTGAATGCTTCGTTGTTAGGTGCAAACACTGTAAAACTACCTGTCCCGTTCAATGTGCTCGTCAGACCCGCCTTGGAAATTAAGCTGCTCAAGGTACTGAGTTCAGCTGTGTTGGCTATAGTGGTAGCCACAGGTTGCACACTTGACAAGCCCGCACAGCCGGTAACGGCCAGTGCACTAACCACGAAAAAAAACGATATAAACCCTCGAAGCAATGCTGTTGTTCGCATGATATTACCTTTATAAATAAAATGTTACATGCCTGGTGTGATGTTGTGTTCAAGCATTCAAACTAGACAGTGTTAATTTAAGCGTTCAATATGACGACGCCGTGAATTAAAAATGACGGTTAAGTGACAACCAAGTTCAAAGTACTTTAATAGATGTCACAAAATTGACATCAAGCGGTTTTACATTTGTACGTATACCTCACGCACCAATTTCGGTGTTAACTTTGAATAAGGCGTAATCATGATGCGATATGCAACTAACTTGACTTTGGCTACCTTGGGTAGCGTTCTTGCTGTTGGTGTATCTTTTGCCCAAGACATCACAGGAGCAGGTGCTAGTTTTCCTGCGCCTTTGTATGCAAAATGGGCTTCGGAATACAACAAATCCACTGGTGTGAAAATAAATTACCAATCAGTAGGATCGGGTGCGGGCATGCGCCAAATTGAGGCCAAAACAGTTGATTTTGGTGCCTCTGACGCGCCTTTGAAAGATGAGGAGTTGAAGGCTAAAAACTTAGTGCAATTTCCTACTGTCATTGGTGGTGTGATTCCGGTGGTCAACATCCAGGGTGTGGCTCCAGGCCAGTTAAAACTGACTGGTCAGGTTCTGGGTGATATTTACTTGGGAAAAATTAGCAAATGGTCTGACCCCGCCATCAAATCGCTAAATCCAACGCTGACATTGCCTGATGCAGCAATTTCGCAAGTTCGGCGCGCAGACGGATCTGGCACAAGCTTTATCTTTACCAATTATTTATCCAAAGTCAATGCTGAGTGGAAAAGCAAAGTGGGCGAGGGCACAGCAGTCAATTGGCCCACAGGTGCTGGTGGTAAGGGTAATGAAGGGGTGGCTGCATTTGTAGGTCGTCTGCCCAACTCGATTGGCTACGTTGAATACGCGTATGTTAAGCAAAACAAAATGGTCTTTGCACAAATGCAAAACCAAAGTGGAGTTTATGTATCACCTGACGACAATGCATTCAAGGCCGCTGCAGCTGGCGCTGACTGGAACAAGACTTTCTATCAAATCTTGACTAACCAGCCAGGCAAGGACGCGTGGCCCATCAGCGGTGCTACGTTCATCATGATGCAAAAAACCCAAGACAAACCGGCTAACGCTACCGCAGCGCTGAAATTTTTTACTTGGGCTTATGCTAACGGTGACAAAATGGCCGATGATTTAGACTACGTACCCATGCCAGACAATGTCATCGGTGCCATAGAAAAAGCTTGGGGCGACATCAAGGATGCTTCAGGCAAGCAAGTAGCTTTTAAATAAACTAATTGATTGCGACCTTAAATAAATTTTAAGGTTGCTTTTTACTGTACGCGGCTAGATAACTATGACTACAACAAGCGCTCACAAATCTTCTTCATTTGCAGGTTTAGACCGTCTTTTTGCATGGACTGCACAGGGCGCGGCCTACGTTACGCTGGCACTGCTGGTCGGCATACTTTTGTCATTAGTCATGGGGGCATGGCCTGCCATTGAAAAGTATGGACTAGGATTTTTGACCAGCAGTACGTGGGATCCTGTTAAAAATGACTACGGCGGCTTAGTCATGATTTATGGAACGTTGTCTACATCGTTTATCGCCTTGCTGATTGCAGTACCTGTGAGCTTTGGTATCGCACTTTTTTTGACAGAGCTTTCGCCATCATGGCTCAAACGGCCTTTGGGCACCGCCATTGAGCTTCTGGCGGCGGTGCCTTCTATCGTATACGGTATGTGGGGACTGCTAGTGTTTGGGCCTATCCTTGCCAAATACGTTCAACAGCCATTGCAGACAGCTTTTTCAGGCGTACCCGTCCTAGGGGCATTTGTTTCTGGACCACCCGTGGGCATTGGCATTCTGAGCGCTGGCATCATTTTGGCCATCATGATTATTCCCTTCATTGCATCTGTGATGCGTGATGTATTTGAAGTAACTCCACCGCTGCTTAAAGAGTCTGCTTATGGCTTGGGTTCTACTACTTGGGAAGTCATGTGGAAGGTAGTTTTGCCCTATACAAAGGCAGGCGTAGTAGGCGGCATCATGTTGGGCTTGGGCCGGGCTATTGGTGAGACGATGGCTATTACTTTCGTAATTGGCAATATGAACCAACTCGACTCATTAAGTTTATTCCAAGCTGCAAATAGCATTACGTCGGCACTAGCCAATGAATTTGCAGAAGCTGGCGAAGGCTTGCACCAAGCCTCTTTGATCTATCTTGGATTGGTACTGTTTTTCATTACTTTTATAGTTTTGTCATTGTCCAAATTGTTGCTGTCACAACTTAAAAAATCGGAAGGTACTGCATCATGAGTGCGGTTTTAGCTTCAACTTCTACCCAATTGGTTGAAAAGAAAAATAGCGAGACTGCTCGTTTGGCTAAGTTTGCAAAACGCAAACTGGTGAACCGTGTAGCGCTGGTGCTATCACTGGGGGCCATGCTGTTTGGATTATTTTGGCTGGCATGGATATTGTGGGAGACACTGCGTTTGGGCCTTGCAGGAATCAGCATTGCGGCCTTCACTCAGATGACGCCGCCGCCCAACGAAATAGGGGGCTTGGCCAATGCCTTGTGGGGATCATTTGTCATGGTGAGTCTGGCGGCCTGCATAGGTACGCCCATAGGAATCATGGCTGGTATTTACCTTGCTGAGTATGGAAGCAAGAGCCGACTGGCTTCTATTACGCGTTTTGTAAATGACATTTTGTTGTCCGCTCCCAGCATTGTGATCGGCCTGTTTGTCTATGCTGTGGTGGTCACACGTTTCAAGTCATTCAGTGGCATAGCGGGCATTTTTGCGTTGGCATTGATAGTGATTCCTGTGGTGATTCGCACTACAGAAAATATGCTGTCACTGGTGCCGGCGGGGCTACGAGAGGCGGCCTATGCACTCGGTTCACCTAAGTGGAAAGTTATTTTGAGCATCACGTTACGCGCATCGCGCGCAGGGGTAGTCACTGGTATTTTGCTGGCTGTGGCGCGTATTTCTGGTGAGACGGCACCATTGCTGTTTACGGCGCTCAGTAATCAGTTTTGGACATCAAATTTAAGCGAGCCCATGGCAAGTCTTCCGGTAACAATTTTCAAATTTGCCATGAGCCCGTACGAGAATTGGCAGCAGTTAGCGTGGGCGGGTGTGCTTATCATCACCGTAGCCGTGCTGGGCCTGAACATATTAGCCCGCGTACTTACAAGGAACAAACAATAATGAATGCAGCAGTCATGCCTGGTGATATCGGTGCAAAGCAAGAATTGCCTAAATTGGTCGTACGTGACCTGAATTTCTATTACGGAAAATTTCAAGCGCTTAAGAATATCAATTTAACAGTACCAGAGAAAAAGGTCACCGCATTTATTGGTCCTTCTGGCTGCGGTAAATCTACCTTACTGCGTACCTTTAACCGTATGTTTGAGTTATATCCCGACCAGCGTGCAACGGGTGAAATCATGTTGGACGGCGAGAACTTGTTAACTAGCAAATCTGATGTTGCTTTGATTCGCGCCAAAGTAGGTATGGTTTTTCAAAAACCTACGCCTTTCCCCATGTCGATCTACGATAACATTGCCTTCGGCGTCAAACTATTTGAAAATTTAAACTCCAGTGACATGGACGACAGAGTCGAATGGGCGTTGCGCAAAGCCGCTTTATGGGGTGAGGTGAAAGACAAGCTGGGTCAAAGCGGCAGTGGCCTGTCAGGTGGCCAGCAGCAGCGATTATGCATTGCACGCGGTATTGCTATCAAGCCTCAAGTGCTATTACTCGACGAACCTTGTTCTGCTCTAGATCCTATCTCCACAGCCAAGATAGAAGAGTTAATTGCAGAACTGAAAAGTGAATACACCGTGGTGATTGTTACCCACAACATGCAGCAGGCTGCCCGTTGCAGTGACTACACGGCCTACATGTATTTGGGTGACCTGATGGAATTTGGTGAGACGGAGCAGCTATTCTTCAAGCCTAAACGCAAAGAAACTGAAGACTATATAACTGGCCGTTTTGGCTAATGACACCAAATTTTGAGGATTAATCATGGCTGATAAACATCTTTCTACCCAATTTGATGCTGACCTGAATGCTGTGTCTGCACGATTGATGGAAATGGCAGGATTGGTCGAGTCGCAAACTCGCCATGCTATCGAGGCATTGACTACTTTTGATCCAGATATTGCTGCGCGCGTGATCAAAGACGAAGATCGCGTCAATGCGATGGAAATTCAAATCGACAAAGACCTAAGCTCCATCATTGGGCGTCGCCAGCCTACTGCACGTGACTTACGTTTGCTGATGGCAATTTCTCGCATGACGGCTAATCTTGAGCGTGCTGGTGATGAATCTCATAAAATCGCCCGCATGGTGCAAAGCATGATAGATAGCGGGTTGGCAAGGTCGTTACCTGTGCGCGAACTGCATGTTGCGGTAGAGTTGGCGTCTGGCTTGCTTAGGAAATCTCTAGATGCGTTTGCCCGCTTGGATACTGCTGCAGCGGTCGCTATTTTAAAAGAAGACGATTTAATTGACCGCGAATTCGGCGGTTTTGTGCGCAAATTGATCACTTACATGATGGAAGATCCGCGCATGATTTCGCCTAGCTTGGATCTGCTGTTTGTAGCCAAAGCTATTGAGCGCATCGGTGACCATGCAAAAAACATAGCCGAATCTATTATCTACGTTGTCAAAGGCGCTGACGTACGACACAGCTCTATGGAGCAAATAGAATCGGCAGTAGGTTAACGCCATGAAAACATCACGCGTGCTGATTGTGGAAGATGAACCTTCGATTGCTGAACTGATTGCGATTAATCTGCGCCACCATGGATTTGAGCCCATTATTGCCTATGACGGTGAGCAAGCACAGCGCGAATTAGATGCGGTTTTGCCCGACGTCATATTGTTGGATTGGATGCTGCCGGGTGCTAGCGGCTTGAGCTTGGCACGCAAATGGCGCGCTGATCCCCGCACCAAACCTGTACCTTTATTAATGCTGACTGCGCGTGGCGATGAACCAGACAAAATTCAAGGTTTGGACGCAGGTGCAGATGACTACATTACCAAACCGTTTTCCACCCAAGAATTGATGGCGCGTATACGGGCAGTGCTGCGACGTCGCGCGCCCGAGCAAATGA
The DNA here is from genome assembly GCA_031386655.1 of Polaromonas sp. Lineage (GTDB taxonomy): Bacteria > Pseudomonadota > Gammaproteobacteria > Burkholderiales > Burkholderiaceae_C > JAAFIP01. The sequence goes on from JANNCO010000419.1 coordinate 16,731, forward strand.
CCGAGCAATTGCTAATTGGTTCGTTGACTTTAGACGGCGCCACCCATCGCGTTACTTTCCAGAGTGCTGAGCTGAGGCTGGGGCCCACAGAATTCAAGTTGCTCAATTACCTGATGACTTACCCAGAGCGCGTGCACAGCCGCGCGCAACTACTTGACAAAGTATGGGGCGACCATGTGTTTATCGAAGAACGAACGGTTGATGTGCATGTAAAACGTCTTCGAGAAGCATTAGGCGCTGCGGGTGCCATGGTAGAAACTGTGCGTGGCGCAGGTTACCGCATGACAGCTAAACCTGTTGTAGCCCTGCCAGCGCAGGCTGCTTAGCAGTCAAATATCTGCGCATGCTGTTCAACGTGCGCCACAAAAATATCACAATATGCTGGCACGACTTACTACGTTTATCATAGCTGCGTGCGCAGGTTTTTTAATAACTTACAGTATATTTTCTGTTGATGTAGCGGTGTGGGGTGCACTGTTGGCAATAGTGACTCTGCTGTTGTGGGATAGCTGGCGTGCCCGTGGGTTTGACACAGCTTTGCGTGCCATGGTGGCCGGTAACGCAGTGACCGACCGCGCTGGTTGGTGGGGTGGCTTGCAAAGCCGTGTGCGTCGCCTGTTGCGTAATAAAGACCAGCAGATAGCCACCAGTGAACAGCGCATGACAGATTTTTTGGCTGCCATTCAAGCCTCGCCCAACGGCGTACTTTTGCTGGACAACCAGAGCCGCATCGAATGGTGCAACCAAACCGCAGCCCAACAGCTAGGCCTGGATGCCCAGCGCGATGTATTGCAGCATATTGGTAATCTAGTGAGGCAACCGGTATTTGCTGACTATATCAATCAAACAAATTTTGACCACGAAGTAGTCTTTTCCGCTGCAACCAGTACCCCTAAACGTCCAGTCAGTATTTCTGTGCAGTTGCATCCCTACGGTGAGGGGCGCAAGCTCATGCTGACGCGCGACGTTACTGCTATAGAACAAGCTGAGGCCCAGCGCAGAGATTTTGTAGCCAACGTATCCCATGAAATTCGCACGCCATTGACGGTGTTGAGCGGTTTTGTGGAGACATTGCAAAATCTGCCGTTAGATGAATCACAGCGTAACCGTTATCTTGGGTTGATGGCACAGCAGTCTCAGCGAATGCAGGCACTGGTACAAGATTTGCTGACATTGTCGCGTTTAGAAGGCAGTGCCGTTCCTAGTTTGCAAGACAGTTTCAGTGTGCAGGCGCTTTTGTCCCAATGCGAGCAGGACGCCCAGGCATTAATGCATGCCCACACCAGCTCACAACCATTACGTTTGCATTTTGGCTACGCTGACATTGACAGTGAGCATACCGTGCTGTTGGGTAGTCATAACGAACTGCTCAGCGCCATGGGCAATTTGGTCAATAACGCTGTTCGCTACACCCCAGCAGGCGGGCGCGTAGACGTTGTGTGGACCTTGCTGCCCGATGGCCGTGGTGAGCTGCGGGTTACAGACACAGGGCCGGGCATCCAGGCTGAGCACCTTCCACGACTCACAGAAAGATTTTATCGAGTTGACCGCAGCCGATCGCGCGACACGGGTGGAACAGGTTTGGGCTTGGCGATTGTTAAACACGTGGCCCAGCGCCATGGCGGTGAATTATTGATAGAGTCTACCGTAGGCCAAGGCTCTTCATTTACGTTATTGATAGGTGCGGTGCGCGTACGGTCAGTTTAGCGTGCATGTTTATAAAACAGAGCTAAAAATAGCAGCGCTACCGCCATCAAGGCCGCGCTGCCGGCCATCCAGAACGCTTGGGCGTTCATCAGTGCAGCGCCCCATGGGCCGTTGCTGTAAGCTAATGCATAACCACCCGCTAGACCTATACCCCACAGCATTACGCCGTAGATCAGCAGCGGCAGCAATGTGACGCGGTAACAGCGCAATACAAATGCGCAAACCGTTTGCAGAGCGTCAAACCAATGGTACGGAGCCACCCAGCTAAGCAGTGACGCAGCCATCGCTATGACTGCCGTATTGCTGGAGTACAAGCTGGCAATATTTGACGCCAAGAACCACACAGATGATGCCACACAGCTAGCAGCAACCAAGGTTAACGACAGGCCCAAGCGCGCCGCACTGCGTGCACGCACCGCTTCTCCGGCGCCTATCCAGTACGACACACGTGCACTGCACGCAACAGACAACGCCAGTGGCAACATATACA
>JANNCO010000471.1:0-9922 GCA_031386655.1 Polaromonas sp.
ATCGGCAGCCTGCAACGCTACGCACGCTCGTGTTTTAAGCGTGTGACCACCGAGCATTTAGAGGCCAGCTTGGCCGGGCTGGTGGGGTAATTGATTAATTGATTAATCAATTAATTAATTCGCTAGTACTATTAATTTCATAGCTGCTTGAGCAGGTTTTACTTGGGTTAGTGGCCTGTTTTATTGTTGGAAAAGCCGTTTGAAGTGTTTTTTAGGGGGGTTTTTTCACGTTGATTTGGTTGTTGTACTAGAACGCGCCCAGCTGTGGCAGGACTGGGGTTTCGCGCGGTGATGGTTGAGGTAAATTAGATCCGTACTTGAGATCGGCACTTAAGAACACTACCCATCTGCTAGCGAGCACGCCAGTGGAGCGCAGCAACGTTCGGTGTGCCTATGACAAACAATAAAGGGCCGCAGGTCCGTTGGGCATGGGCATACCGTGCGGTGCTGTGTGATAGTGACGCGCCAGGACAGAAAAGGACCGACGAATAATTCGGTGCTGCATGACCGCGAAGTCCATGGGTTAAAGCCTACGCCAAGCTCACCAACCCAGTGCACAAGCAACTCCGATTACCGTCCCCTCAATCGCTAACCAATGCACAAGGTCTAAATTTGCGTGCAACAAGCGTGGCTGCAAAATAATATGAACTATCAAGACACAATATACGCCCCAGCACCAGTAGACAGCAATGCGCCGTCTGCACCGAAAAACTCCATACGCGTTCTGGCCAAGCGTGCGCCCAGGTGCAGCACATGGGCATGCATGGTGAAGTGGTCACCGATGGCGGGGCGCAGGTAGTCTATGCGCAGGTCGATGGTGCCTAGCTTGTTAAAACGCTCCAGCCGTTTGGCAATCGGCTCGTCCATGTGGCGCGCGCCCATGGCCACCATCACGGCATGGCCGCCGATGGTGTCCAGGCAGGCGCTGATAACGCCGCCGTGCAGGCGGTTGTAGGCAAAGTGGCCTACCAATTTTGGATCCATGGCGATGCGGGCGCTGACCTCGGTGGCGCTGACACTGACTACTTTGAGACCTAGCGTGTGGTTAAAAACGATTTTGTTTTCAAAAATGTCATTGATAGCTGCGATGAACTCAGGTTCAAGTTGCACAAGGCCGAGGTCAGTTTTTTTAGTCATGGCTTGATTGTGCAGTGCAGACTGACGCGGCGCTGAAGCTTTGGGGTGGCAAAACTGCAGCGTACAGCTGTCAGGTTTTACACTGCAGAAAAATCAGGCCTGCGCTTTTCCATAAACGCGCCAAACGCCTCGCGCGCTGCGGGCTCGCGCAGCATGCGGCCAAAGCTGGCGCCCTCTTCGGCCATCACCTGCGCTACCAGTGGGCCTTGGTTTTTCTTCATGAGGCGTTTGGTCTCGATCAGGCTGCTGATGGGCTTGGCGGCCAGCCTGCGTGCGACAGACTGCGCATAAGTGTTGGTCTCCAGTGGCGGCACCACGCGGTTGACCAAGCCTATTTCTAGCGCGGCCTCGGCCATAAAAGGCTCGCCCAGCAGCAGCGCCTCAGCTGCGCGGTGGTAGCCCATCAGCTGGGGTACCAGCAGGCTGGACGCTGCCTCAGGGCACAGGCCCAGGTTGACAAACGGCATGGAGAAAGCCGCGTTGTCGCCTGCATATACCAGGTCGCAGTGCAGCAGCAGGGTGGTGCCAACGCCTACTGCCGGGCCGTTGACAGCCGCGACGATGGGTTTGGTAAAGCTGGAAATAGCGCGCAAAAACTGAAACACCGGGCTGTCTTGGCCAGCAGGTGGATTATTTAAAAAGTCGGCAATGTCGTTGCCTGCGCTGAAGATGGTTTCGTGGCCTTGAAACACCACCACGCGCGTGGCGGCATCACCTTGCACCGCAGTCAACGCGTCGGCCATGGTTTGGTACATCACGGTGGTAATCGAGTTCTTTTTGTCTACGCGGTTCAACGTGATGGTGCAGACGCCTGCATCGTGGTGAATCAAAATATCAGTCATAGCAAGTTCAGCCAGTTATTCTTTAAAGTACACCACTTGGTGCGTTGTAGCCAATAGTGTGCCAGCCTGGGACCACAACTGCGCAGTTTGGTCAAAAAATCCGTTAAAAAAGCACTGCCCTTTGGCTTGGCCCAGCACAAAGGCAGTGCCCAGTGCAGCCAGCTCAGCTGCATCGGCATGAAAGTACACCGTCATGGATACGGTGCCAATGGGCACAAAGGTTTTGCGGCGCAGGTACACACGCGGAAAAAAGCTGTCAGCTAGTGCGGTAAGCGACACAAAATCAACAGAGCGCTCCTGCACATCGCGCACCCACATCTGCGTGAGTGTGTCGCCCTCAGTGCCGTCCCACACGGTAGGCAAGTGCCCGGTGATAGAACGCATGTCGTAGCGGTGCGTCCACGCAAGCTGGGGCGCCTGCGCGCGCGAAAGGGTTTGCGCTGCAGCCACGGCAGGCATGGGCAACTCGTTGCTGCTAAAGGTGCTGCGCCGTGCGGCGGTGACGGCGGTAGCCGTGATGACGACCTGGCCCGCTTGTGCCAACTCAATGAGCCAATGCTGTGTAGACCGGTTGGTGCGCGCAGGCTTGGCAGTGACTTCAAACGCGCCTTCAGCCACACCTGCGCAAAAATTGACTGTCAATGCAACAGGGTTGCCCAGACGGTCTGGGTGCTGCATAACCGCTTGCAGCATCACTGCCGCCGTCATGCCACCGAAGGGCCCCACCATATTGAGCCACGCAACGTGCGTGCTGCCATGGTAGTGCCCGTTGTCTGCACTGTGCAGTGCTACCGCTTGGTCAAAATCGAAAGAGCTGGGTGTCATACAAAACTGTAGTGATTAGCAGTAAACAGCGCTGTGAATCATGTGCTATTTATTTAATAGCTGTTTGAGCAGGTTCTACTTGGGTTACTGACTATTTTTGCATAAATATAGCCGCTTCCAGCAGCTTAAACACGCTCAAATATACCCGCCGCACCCTGGCCCATGCCTACGCACATGGTGACCATGCCGTACTTGAGCTGGTTGCGTTGCAGTGCATGCACGACGGTGGCTGCGCGGATAGCGCCGGTAGCGCCCAGTGGGTGGCCCAACGCAATCGCGCCGCCCATGGGGTTGACTTTGGCTGGGTCTAAGCCCAGCGTGTTGATAACCGCCAGCGACTGCGCAGCAAATGCTTCGTTCAGTTCAAACCAGTCAATGTCCGAATGTTTGAGGCCTGCATATTTCAGTGCAGCGGGGATGGCCTCAATCGGGCCGATACCCATGATGTGCGGCGGCACACCGCGGCTGGCGTAGCTGCTGAATTTGGCCAATGGTGTGAGGTTGTAGCGCTTCAGAGCTGCCTCGCTCACCAAAATCAACGCGCCTGCGCCGTCTGATGTTTGGCTGCTGTTGCCAGCGGTCACCGAGCCGCGTGCGGAGAACACAGCACGCAATTTGGCCAGGCCTTCTACGGTAGTGTCGGGGCGTGCGCCTTCGTCTAGGCTCACGCTGCGGGTGGTGGAGGTCACTTCAGCGCTGGTCAAATCCACGCTGCGCTCGGTCACTTCAACAGTGGTCATCTCGTTGGCAAAGTGGCCTGCCTTCATGGCGGCCAATGCTTTCATGTGCGATGCGTAGGCAAATTCGTCTTGCGCTTCGCGGCTGATCTTCCACTGTGTGGCCACCTTCTCTGCCGTCAGGCCCATGCCGTAGGCGATGCCGTAGTTATCGACGTTATCGGTGTCGGCAAAAATGGCGGGCGACAGGTTAGGCGAATTACCCATCATCGGCACCATGCTCATGCTCTCGGTGCCCGCAGCAATCATCACGTCGGCCTCGCCTACGCGAATGCGGTCTGCGGCCATTTGCACGGCGCTGATGCCGGAGGCACAAAAACGGTTGACGGTAATGCCGCCCACGCTTTTGGGCAAGCCCGCCAGCACGGCACCCACGCGCGCTACGTTCAGGCCCTGCTGCGCTTCGGGGATGGCGCAGCCGCAAATCACGTCTTCAATACTGGCGGGGTCCAGGCCGGGCACCTGCGCCAGTGCACTGCGCAGCACGGTGGCCAGCAAATCATCGGGCCGCGTATTGCGAAAAAAACCCTTGTGCGAACGGCCAATGGGTGTGCGCGTAGCGGCAACGATATAGGCTTCTTGAACTTGTTTGGCCATGGTGAGATTCCTTCTTAATTAGTTTCAGTCGTTGCTAGCGTTGTTGCTTCAGTCGTCGCACCAGTCGTTGAAGTGGGTGCAGCAACTTTGGCTGGGCGTTTGGACGGAATCCAAGCCCAGACAAATTCGCACACCAGTGGGTGGTTACCCGACTCATCGGTTACCACCACAGGCACGGTTACTTCGCCTTTGTCGGTGCTTTGAATCAGCGCACGTTGCTCAGCCGTCAGCGTGGCCACAGCGCGCATCGCACCCATGCCGCGCTTGGGGAATTGCACGCGCATTTCTTTCACCACCGGCAGGCAGTCATCGCGCACATTCATGCCCATCACCATGCCAGTAGCCGTCTCGGCAGCCAAGGTAGTGGCTATTGCGTGCACGCCTTCGATATGGTTTTGTACCCTGCGGCGGTTGGCCACAAATATCACCACTTTGTCTGGCGACATGACTTCATAGCGCAGCTTGGCCGTGCCGGTAAAAGGCACAGCACGGCCTAACAGCACCGATTGAAACCACGGGCGGAAGTACGCAGGCACTTCGTCTAGGCGACTGAGTTGGCGCTGTAGGCGGTTGGGTGGGGTGGTGGTCATGTGTGTCAATGCAGGTGGGTCATTTAGATTGCAGGCTGAGTACGGCCTGGGCACTTGGCGAGGACAGCCGCGTAGCTGAGTGCGCCGCCAGCCCTTTGCCGTACAAGACAAGGACAAGCCAGCTTCAAGGTGAACGCAGTGTCGTTTGCCATTGTTTGGAAATCCGTCAATAGAAACTTAGTTGCGCACCGGCTTGCCCGTAGACAGCATGCCCATAATCCGCTCTTGCGTTTTGGCCATGGTCAGCAGGCTGGTGAAGGCTTTGCGCTCTAGTGTCATCAAATATTCTTCGGTTACCAGTGTGCCTGCGTCCACGTCACCGCCGCAAATTACATCAGCGATCAGCGTGGCAATATGAAAGTCGTGCTGGCTGATAAAACCGCCGTCCCGCATATTGATAAGTGAGCCTTGGATAGTGGCTTTGCCGTTGCGCCCTGCTACGGGGAACTGGCGCTTGGATGGCGCACGGTAGCCCGACGCTGCCATCGCTTTGGCCTCATTGATAGCCACAAACAGCAGCTCGTCTTTGTTGGGAACAATGACATCGCTCCACAGCAGGTAGCCCAGTTTGCGCGACTCAATCGCGCTGGTGCCCACCTTGGCCATAGCTGCATTGGTAAAGCCTTCGGTGATGAAGGGCAGCAGGTCTTTGCCATTGCTGCTGGCCATGTTCTCGGCGGCGCGGCGCGCAATGTAGGTCAGGCCACCAGCACCAGGCACCAAGCCCACGCCCACTTCGACCAAACCAATATAGCTTTCCATCGCCACAGCGCGTTTGGCGCTGTGCACCGCCAGCTCGCAGCCGCCGCCTAGCGCCAAGCCGCGCACAGCGCTGACCACAGGCACATTGGCGTAGCGCAGGCGCAGCATCACGCGCTGCACTTAGGCCATGGCCTCGTCTAGCAACGCAACGCCACCACTCATAAATGCCGGCAACATGCCTTGCAGGTCAGCCCCCGCGCAAAACGGTTCGTCGCCCGACCAGATGACGACACCTTGGTAGTCAGCCTCAGCCAGCTCGACGGCTTTTTCCAGGCCTGCCATCACGTCCATGCTGATGACGTGCATTTTAGTTTTGATACTGGCAATCACTACGCCTGTGCCTGCGGCACGGTTGTCACCGTCCAGCGTCCACAAGCGAATGGCGGCATCTTCGTGCAATGTTTTGCCCGCAGTTTCAAACGCGGGTGCCCCCATACCTGCACCTACGCCTTGCGCAAAGCCCGCAACGTTTTCAGGAAAGTGCTGGCGCTGGTACACCGGCAAGTCATGGCGTGGCACAAACTTTTTAGTCGCTGGGTTCCACGAGCCTGCTGCGGTATGCACGCCACCGGTTCCGTTATTCGATTCGGCCACCGGGCCTTTGAACACCCAGTCTGGCAAGGGTGCCTTGCACAGGGCTTTGCCAGCGTCAATATCTTCTTTCACCATGTTGGCCACTGCCAGCCAACCGGCTTCTTGCCACAGCTCAAACGGGCCTTGCTTTAAGCCAAAGCCCCAGCGCATGGCAAAGTCTACGTCGCGTGCGGTCTCGGCAATGCTCTCTAGGTGCACGGCAGCATAGTGAAAACCATCACGCAAAATGGCCCATAAAAACTGGCCTTGCTTGCCCTCAGAATTACGCAAAAGTTTCAAGCGCTCAGCCGCAGGCTTTTTCAGCATGCGGGCGTACACCTCATCGCTTTTTTCACCGCCGGGTACGTAGTCTTGCTTTTCAGCGTCGTAACGCAGAATATCGCGGCCTACTTTTTTAAAGAATCCTGCTTTGGCTTTTTGGCCCAGCGCGCCAGCGTCCATCAGCGTTTTCAGCACAGCCGGGGTGCCAAAGTTGCCATAGAAAGGATCCGTGGTTTCATTCAAGTTGTCTTGCAGGGTTTTGATGACGTGGTGCATGACATCCAGGCCCACCACATCGGCGGTACGGAAGGTGCCACTGCTGGCGCGGCCTAGTTTTTTACCCGTCAGGTCGTCCACTACGTCGTACGTCAGGCCAAAGTTCTCGGCCTGCTTCATCACACCCAGCATGCCAGCGATGCCGATGCGGTTGGCAATAAAATTAGGCGTGTCTTTAGCCCGCACGACGCCTTTGCCTACGGCGCTGGTCACAAACGCTTCCAGCTGGTCTAGCACGATAGGCTGGGTGGTAGGTGTGTTGATCAGCTCCACCAAAAACATGTAGCGCGGTGGATTGAAAAAGTGAATTCCACAAAAACGCGGCTTGATGTTCTCAGGCAGTGCCTCAGACAGCTTGGTGATCGACAGGCCAGACGTGTTGGACGCGACGATGGCGTTCTCAGACACGAAGGGTGCAATCTTTTTGTACAGGTCCAGCTTCCAGTCCATGCGCTCGGCAATCGCCTCGATGATGAGGTCGCAGTCGCGCAAAAGTTCCAGGTGCTCGTCGTAGTTGGCTTGTTCGATTAAAGCCGCATCTTCCACCACACCCAGTGGTGAGGGCTTGAGCTTTTTCAAACCTTCTACCGCTTTAGTGACGATGCCGTTCTTGTGGCCTTCTTTGGCGGCCAAGTCAAACAGCACCACGGGCACTTTGACGTTGACCAAATGCGCGGCAATTTGCGCGCCCATCACACCCGCACCTAACACGGCGACTTTTTTGACTTGGAATTTAGACATTCAATCTCTCAGTACAGACAGCCCGCCATGCGCCGCTGATGCAGCACTGGCCGGGTAAAAAATTGCAGTGGGTTATTCCACGCGAACCCAGGTTTGCGTGCGGCCAAAGGGGCCAATACTGCCGCGCACGGCCAGCTTTTTGCCGCCATCTTCGGGCGTCATTTTCAAGCTGTATTCTTTGCCATTTTCGGGATCGAGAATTTTGCCGCCCGACCACACATCGGCACCATCTTCTTTTTTGCCGCCACGGATGATTTCCAGGCCTAAGATGGGTTTGCCTTTACGTGCGTCCTTGCAGTCATCACATACGTCGTCAGGTTTGGCATCTTTAAGCAGGCGTTTGGTAATTTTGCCGCTCAGGGCACCACCGGATTCCGTGATGGTGATCTCAGCCTTGGCTTCTTTAGTTTTTTCGTCGACAGACTGCCACTTGCCAACAGGCGTGTTCTGCGCCCACGCAGCGCCCAAAGCTGCCACTAAAACTAAACCAGTCATTGCACTTTTTAACATAGCAAACTCCTTAAAGGGTATTGACGTTTACGGGACTTCAGACTTTAAGCAAACACGGCGTCGGTGTCCATCAGCACTTTACTACCCGCGCGCGCTGTGCGCATGAGGCTGGCGGTCTCTGGGAACAGCTTGGCAAAGTAAAAGCGCGCAGTTTGCACCTTGGCCAGATAGAACGGGTCGATATTACCCGCGCCGCCAGCGGCGCTTTGTTTCTCGATTTCGCGCAGCGCAACTTGGGCCATGCGGGCCCAGAAATATCCAAATACCAAGTGGCCTGCCACACGCAGATAGTCCACCGCAGCAGCGCCTACCTCGTCAGGATTTTGAAAACCTTTGAAACCCAGCTCCGTAGTGAACTTGGTCATTTGCTCGCCCAGCACTGCAATGGGCGTGATGAACTCGGCCATCTTTTCGTTGACGCCTTCTTCTTCCACCAGTTTGCCAATCAGTTTGCCAAATTTGGTCAGTGTTGCACCATTATTGCCCAGCACTTTTCGACCCAATAAATCCAGCGACTGAATGGTGTTGGTGCCTTCATAGATCATGTTAATGCGGTTGTCGCGCACATACTGCTCCATGCCCCATTCCTTGACGTAGCCGTGGCCGCCAAACACCTGCAGGCACATATTGGTGGCAATGTGGCCGTTGTCGGTGGTAAAGGCTTTGACAATAGGGGTTAGCAGCGACAGCATTTCGCCACTGTCTTTGCGCACCTTCTCATCGGGGTGGTGGTGCTCTTTGTCTAGCAGCATGGCCGAATAGATCGCCAATGCGCGACCACCCTCAGCATAGGCTTTGGCAGTGAGCAGCATCTTGCGCACATCAGGGTGCACGATGATCGGGTCAGCGGGCTTGTCTTTGGCCTTGGGGCCTGACAGTGAACGCATTTGGATGCGGTCTTTGGCATAGGCCAGCGCGTTTTGGTAAGCCACTTCGGTCAAGCCCAGCGACTGATTACCCACGCCCAAACGTGCAGCGTTCATCATGACAAACATGCCATTCATGCCTTTGTTGGGCAGGCCCACCATCGTGCCAATCGCCCCGTCCAACACCATCTGCGCGGTAGCGTTGCCATGGATACCCATTTTGTGCTCTAGCCCGCCGCAGTAAATGCCATTACGAGCGCCCAAGCTGCCGTCTTTATTGACCATGAACTTAGGCACGATAAACAAGCTGACACCTTTGATGCCGGCAGGCGCATCGGTCAAGCGTGCCAACACCAGGTGAATGATGTTGCCCGCCATGTCGTGCTCGCCCGCGCTGATGAAGATTTTGTTGCCGGTGATTTTGTAGGTGCCGTCGGGCAAGGCCTCGGCCTTGGTGCGCATCAGGCCTAGGTCGGTACCGCAATGCGGCTCGGTCAGGCACATGGTGCCAGTCCATTCGCCGCTGGTCATTTTGTGCAGGTAGGTGGCTTTTTGCTCATCGGTGCCGTGCGTGTGCAAAGCAGCGTGCGCGCCGTGCGTGAGGCCGGGGTACATGGTCCAGGCTTGGTTGGCGCTGTTAAGCATTTCATAAAAGCACTGGTTTACTACCAGCGGCAGGCCTTGGCCACCAAATTCTGGGTCGCAGCTAAGCGCGGGCCAGCCGCCCTCAACATATTTAGCGTAGGCTTCTTTAAAGCCTTTTGGGGTGGTGACAGCGTGGGTGGTAACGTCTAGCTTGCAGCCTTCTTCGTCGCCGCTGATGTTAAGGGGCAAGGCTACCTCGGTGGCGAACTTGCCGCCTTCTTCCAGCACAGCGTTGATGGTGTCAATGTCGGCATCGGCGTATTTGGGGATAGATTTGAATTCTTCTGTGATATTGAGCACTTCGTTCATCACAAATTGCATGTCACGCAGCGGTGGGTTGTAGACTGGCATGGTGGTTTTCCTTCAGATCAAAACAGATTCAATAAATTGAGTTGGTAAAATTAAAATTTGGCTTTAGCTATTTTTTTAGTAGCTGGTTGAGCAGGATTTACTTGGGCTGCAGCCCCATAACGCTGCAAAATATTCTCAAAACCTTGCCACGCACGGTCAATCGAGCCGGGCGTTTTTAAAAAGCGCGC
>JANNCO010000501.1:0-6721 GCA_031386655.1 Polaromonas sp.
CTGGTCCAACAGCGCGCGGTATGACGATTTTTTTGAGCCTTCGGCTATGCAAACTCGTTTACTGTATGCCGCGCCTGCGCGCTACACACCGCATTACTTAGTCAAGCTTGATTTGCCGGTTTCAGACTCAACGCGGGCACCTGGCGAGGCTGTGGGCATGCTGGCACTTGAAGTTGCCATGGACGAACTGGCCGAGAAACTCAAGCTCGATCCGATTGAACTGCGTCTGCGCAACGAACCGGCACAAGATCTGGACAAAAATATCCCCTTTTCTAGCCGTAATTTGATAGCGTGCATGAAGGACGGCGCTGCACGGTTTGGATGGAGCCAGCGCAGCGCGACCCCTGCGCAAAAGCGCGAGGGACGCTGGTTGCTCGGCATGGGGATGGCAGCATCGATTCGCTCCAATGTCATGATGCCCTCAAAGTGTGACGTCGCGCTGGATCGGCAAGGCCTGCTCACTGTCAAAATGGCCATGACTGATATCGGCACGGGCAGCTACACGGTGCTTACACAAATTGCCGCCGAGATGATGGGTTTGCCCATCGAGCGCGTGCGGATGGAATTGGGCGACAGCGATTTTCCGGCAACTCCGGGTTCAGGCGGTTCGTGGGGGGCAGCCAGCTCGGGCTCAGGTCTGTTTGACGCATGCACGAATTTGCGCGAGAAGCTAGCCGCGAAAATGGGGATAAATGCTTCGAGCGCTGTGTTTGCCAGCGGTAGCGTAACAGGTGCAGGCAAAACAGAAACATTAGGCGCACTGGCGGGTACCTTGGGCCTGCAGGCTAGCGGCGAGATCAAGCCTGGCGCTATGGCCAAGCAGTTTTCACAGCAAGGCTACGGTGCGCACTTTGCCGAGGTAGCAGTCAATATCGACACAGGCGAGGTACGTGTCCGTCGTCTGCTGGGGGTGTTCGCCGCAGGGCGAATTCTCAATGAAAAAACAGCCAAAAGCCAAATCAGCGGCGCCATGATTTGGGGTGTTGGTTCAGCACTGCATGAAGACTCCATCATTGACAAGCGCGACGGCCATTTTGTCAACCATGATTTGGCTGAATACCACGTGCCATCACATGCCGACATCCCCAAGATTGACGTGCATTTTCTGGCTGAGGTAGATGACAAAACCAATCCACTGAAGATCAAAGGTGTTGGGGAACTTGGCATCTGCGGCGCAGGCGCAGCGGTAGCCAATGCAGTCTACAACGCTACCGGTGTACGGGTGCGCGAGTTTCCTATTACGCTGGACAAAATACGCGCAGGCCTTGAGGCTAACCGCGTAGTTTGAAACGGTAAAACACCCAGGCTATTTGCGCACACCACTGAGCACAACCTCTACTCTGCGGTTAGGCAGCAAGCACTCTTGCAGTTCGGCGTTTGAGCGGAATTTCGTTTTAGTGCAAGCTTCGATTTGTGTGGTGTCCGCCTTGAACTCAGTGCTGATCAGATTGGCTGGTACGCCCGCGCTAACCATATAGCTTTTGACAGTGTTAACGCGGTCTTGCGATAGCTTGACGTTGTAGTTACTGTCGCCGGTGCTGTTTAATCGGTCAGCATGGCCAATCAACTGAATGCTGTTCACGGTAACAGCGCCGCCTTTGACTTGCGCTATCAAGCTGTCCAGCTGGTCTTTGGTGTATGGACGTACGTTGGGCATATCGCGTTTGTCAAAGTTAAACAGTACATTGGCTGCCGCGTTGACTGGCACCGCTGCAGCTGGGGCTGCCGGTACGGGGGTGGGCACTGCAGCTACTGGTGCGGGTGCAGGAATGCAAGTCTCTGCGGCCTTTTGTGCGTCGCCAATCAAGTCTTCTGCAATTTGTATGTAGGGCTTGGCGTGCCGCCATTGCTGCTGGTTAAATTCATTGCCTGCATGCACAAGCTCTACCTCGGCGCAGGCTGTCTTTTGCTCTGCACAACGCCAGCCCGCACTGCCTTTGAGCTTGCCTGCTGCGTCCCACAGGTCTTGACGCAGCTTGGTCGCGTCATTGACCAGCGGAGTTTGCAGCGCAGGGTTGTTGGCGCCTGCAATTTCACCACCTTTACCAAGGTAGTCGGTAATTTTGAAAGACTCTTCATAAGCCAAGCGCGGAAAGTTGCTGCGGTCATTGCGTGTGTACTCGTGCAAGCTCACATCTAACCAGCATTGCGCCTTTGCCAGACTGTAGCTGGCTACGCGGTGCTTGCCGGTGTCGTTCAATGACTTGATGCGGCCTTGCTGAGTTTCGTAATTGGCGTAATCGCTTTGGATAGTTTGGTCGGTGATGGACTGGTTGCCTGCTGCAGTGGTGCTGCTATTGGACTGCTGCCCCGCGTTCGTAGCGCAGCCTGCCAACACCAATGCGGACAAGGCAAGGGCTACCGCTGGTATTGCACCTGTGTACTTGATGGTGCGAACGGCTGAGGTATGTAGTTTCATAAGTGCCTCTGGAGAAATAATGTATTGGCAGTAAATTGGGGAGCAGTACAAGAACGTTAATTTTGAGAGCAATTAACGATTGAGTGCGCGATTGACATCGGTGTCTTTGCCTTGGAACAAAGAACCGTCGAACTTAAACCGCAGCCTCAGGTACACGCCTTTATTGGTGTAGTCTGAGCCTGTCAACTCTGCGTCACTAAAGCCCATCCAATTAACACCGGCAGACAGCCACAGGTTTTGACGCAGCAAGTAGCCCACTTCAACACCTTGTGCCCACTGCTTTGACGAGCCTTGCGGGCTGTACATATAGCTGGTCATCAGGCCAATGTCCCAGTTTTCAGTAATGTCATACGTTGCGCGTCCACCCACCAGCCAGGCGGTGTAGCCTTGCTGGCCAGCAGGTAGGGTTTTATCAGACGTGTTTTTGAATGCAAACCGACCACTCAGCCACCAAGGGCGACTGGGGTGGTAGTCGCCGTGCAAGCTGACGATGTGTGTGCGGTAGTTGTCCGCATTCTCAGCGGTTCTATCCTTGACTGTTTTGTACTCGTAACGTGCCAATGCGTTCCAGCGATTGTGGTCAACTGGCCGCCACGCTGCACCGATTTGGAAGCGGTCTTCCAGTTTAGTGCCACCGTCGTGGTTGTTTTGCCGAAGCAAGTAGTTGCGTGCCAGCATGGTCCAGTCACGGTCTATTTTGCGTGCCAAACTCACCGTGCTCAAGTATTGGTCTTGCGTATCGTTTGTGGTGGTTGTCTTGTCGTCAAACACACGGCGAAACTCCAGGCGACCACTGAACTTCCACAGCGGATTAACACTGTAGTCCACACCACCGTTAACTGCAAAAGCTTGGCGCGATGTGCCGTTGAATATTTTTAAAAACTCTGCGCCACCGGTGTAGACAATACCTTCGGCATAGTTCCAGCTATTGCGCACGCCACTGGCCAACTGCATGTCGCGTGCCAGCGCCGTATCGCTGCTGGCAGCGTCACGCATTCTGAACTCGCTGTATACCGTAGGGCCTGAGGCAAACGTGTTGTCAACGCCTGCCACAAAACTGTTGCTGCGGTCAAAGGCATTCAGTGACGCTGCCGAGGTCAAACCCGTGCGGGTTTCCAAGCGTGCATACAGCTTGCTGCGCTCGCTGATTTGATACGCGGTGCCCAAAGCCAAACGGCGTTGGTTTTCAGTCCCGGCCTCTACTTCACCGTTAACTGACCAACGCTCGGTGGCGCGGTAATTTGCACCTAGCCGCAAACTGGTTGCGCTGACGCTGTTAGGGTTCAATCCAGCGCTAGCAACGCTATTGCCAAATCCGCCGCCCAATATGGATGTACCCGTAGTGGGGTTAAGTGCATCTACACCCAGGCCGTAGAAGCCGCCGCCAATTCCGCTATTACTGGCAATAGATGATGTGCCTGCATAGCCTGCATCTTCTTTGGTCTGACGCACTGAGCCGTCCAATGTCAAGCGGTCTGTGAGGTTCCACGTTAGCCCCAAGGCCAATGCATCACGCTTGGGGCTATTGACTGCAGCAGCATCTTCGTTACGTTGACCAGATCCATAAATGGACAATGCTTCGCTCAACTTATACCGTGCAGCCAAGCCTAATTCTTCTTTGCCTTCACTGACGCTAGCCGCTGGGTTATAAAAACTGCGCTCTGCACGCATGAACCAACCACGCGCGTCCCAGTTGCCTTCGTTGTAGTTGCCTTCTAGGCGCACTGCATTTCCGCTCTGGTTGTTGCGCACTTCGCCAGCTGCACCCGAAGGTGTCAGCGTGGTCAAACCGCCTGTGGTGTACGCTGTCGATGCAGAGTTGGCCACTTCCAGCACGATGGAGCCTGCAGTGCCTACCCGTACAGATGCGTTGACGCTGCCCAACCGGTAGGGTGACAATGGGTTCTTGTCCTGCACAAAACTGCCGCCTATTTCAAAGCGCTCCCCCAATTTGACTTGCCCATCCACACCGTAAGCCAGGAATTTATCGCCGCCTTGCTCTACTTCGTAAGTAATACGAATACTTAAAGGGTCGCCATTGCTGTCAATACTGGAGACAGGGCTTTTGAAAAGAATACGGCCCGAGAATGGTTCAAACGTATAGTCAACAAAACGCTGCATGAGTTGTACCGCTTTGACCACGCCCAGCGTATTTTTGTCGCGCGTAATAATCTCTACTTTTTCTGAGTTTTCTACGGCTTGTTTGCTCGACACGCTGAACGGACCTGAGGTGCCGTTGCCTTGGTATTCTTCTACCAGCTGCTTTTGATTTTCGTCAAACAAGAAGCCGTTGACAAAATAGTTAGGCTGCTCAAGATGCCCACGGAATCCTGTAGCTGACCGGTTGTACGCACCTAGGTTTCGGCTCTTGACACCGGCTACGGCACCACCGCCTGTAATTTGGCTGAAACCATCCCCTGTAGAAAAATCGCCGTACAAAGCATAGCTTTTGCCAGAATCTAACCGCACATACAGACGGTCACGGCTGCGCGCATCAAACCCATTGATGGATGAGTCGCCATACACTGGGTAGAAGCGATTAGGATCGACATCGCGCAACAAGCGGGCATTGGTTTCTTTGTCTGAATCAAACGCTGCTGTGAGCAGCATACTGCCACTGACTTTTCCTTTGAGGAAAAAGGCAGTGCGTACACCAGAGCTGCCTTTGCCGTTATTGAACTCTTGTGTCCAGCGCCGCAGCTCACGCTCAAAGCCGTCATCAATACGCACAGGTACGATGTTGGCGCTAGCGTTTTTCTTCCAGCCGATAATGCCTTCGATCAAGCCCGCGGCCAACATGTCGCGCAATTCTGGCAAATAAGAAATAGTGCCGTTGGCTACTGCGCTGCCTGCCGTAATGCGCATCTTCACATCGGTGGGCTCTACAGGTGCCAGCAGCTTGAAGTTGCCAACACCGTTGATCACCTTTAGCTGTACGCCAGGGGTTACTTTGTCCACGTCCAAACGGCCGGGGCCAAGCTCGTCGGTTTTAGCGCCGGGTATCAATACACGGCCTGCGCTGTGCTCAATGGTCACCAGCGCCTCTCCTTTGAGCGGCGAGCCATCCTTATCAAACAGGCGCACAGTAACTTCGTTGGTACTTTGCCCATCAGCAGGCAGATCGTTTTTTTCGACCTCTACCGCAACGCGTGCCACCTGCGCATTGGCACTGTAGTCAATACCCGATACGCTGCCTCGCAACACGGACGGTGGCGAGGTTTGCTGAGACGGCAACGGTGCAGGAAACAGTGGCTGGAAAGCAGGTTGCGCCCAAACATGGGTCGACAGCGCAGCGCAGATCACAGCGCACGCTATCGCTATGGGCGAGGCCATACACTGGTGCAGACGAGTGTGCTTTGAATGCTTTGGATGCTTGAACTGGGCGGTCATAGGTAATGCCGATCGTGCAAAGGAGTTGAATGCTTGTGTCATGTCAGTTCTCCTTATTTGGCGTCGCGCACATTGGCGCCTTGCGTGTTACTGGAAGCGCCAGGTATTTTGGGCACCGACGTGTTTTGCTCGGGTACTGACTCGCTACCCCCGTTCTTGGGGCGCGGCACTACCAGCGGCTGGTTGGCTCCATCAGTGCCCTGCTGTGGATACTGCGGTGATTTGCCCTCAAACTTCAGCGCCGGCTGGCCTGTTTTCTCGGTTTCAGTGGAACGCACCTCGCCCTGTGTGCGTCGGGCCTTGACTTGTTCAAGGGTGGTGTTGGAGCATGATCCTTCAGCAAAGTCGGCCCGAATAATCTGTCCGTTCTTCACATCCAGGAAGATGCTGTTGCCATCGCCCAAGTTGCGGTTGCTGGTGGTGGTCATGCGTGATCCGCGTGGCATGGTCAGCATATCGACACTGATAACGTGCGACTTGGGCGAGATACCACAATAGCTGTACTTGCCTTCGCTGTCAGTCACAAAATAAGTGCCGTCTTCCATGTACATGCGCACAGCGGGTATGCCCAGCTCTTCTGCATCTTGAATGTGGTTGTTATTGCAATCTACAAATACCTTGCCTGCTACGCAGCCGTCGCTGGTAAACACGCCTTCTGTCACCTTTACTTTGGCTTGCGCTTCATTGGAGACAGAGGTACCTGACTTGGCTTGTACGCGGTTAATACCATCGCCTTGCTGGGCACCTACGCCAATACGCACACGGTATTGAAGCGAGTATTCAGCACCCACCTGCAACGCTTGGGTAGTGGTGTAGCCCAAAACAGCGCCCACTCCACCGCTGGGGTCAGCAATCGCGGTGGACACTACTGTGCCAGGCAGAGTAGCTTGCGATGTGCCCAAGATATACCTG
>JANNCO010000510.1:0-7317 GCA_031386655.1 Polaromonas sp.
GGGCAATCCAGCCGATGAAAGCGATCTGAAATCGCAAAACGTCAGCTTGATCAACGGGTTTGCCGAGCTGCTGGGCCTCACCCCAGCGCAAGTAGCTGCTATGCCTTTCAATACCTCAGTCATAGACATTCGCCAAGGCGCTGAAGTCATCATTGGCGGGGGCGGTAACGACACCATCAAGGGTAATTTAGGCAATGACTTTATTGACGGCGACGCCTGGCTGAACGTGCGCATTAGGGTCACGCACAACAAGACGCAGGACAACACCGCTGCCAATGAATGGTTCACGGTCGACAGCATGAACCAGCTGAAAGCACGCATGCTGACGGGCGAAATCAACCCTGGACAATTGCACATCGTGCGCGAGATACTGCAATCAAGTACCGCAGCTACCGACATTGACACTGCTGTATACAACGGCAACCTGTCTGACTATTCAATCATTCAAAACGCGAACGGCACTTACACCATCACCGACAACCGCGCAGCAGGCGTTTTGAATAATGACGGCGTAGACCAAATTCGCAATATTGAGCGCTTGCAGTTCGCCGACCGCACCGTCAGCCTGACCAACCGTGCGCCTGTGGCTGTGGCAGACACGCTGACCGCGACTGAAGACACCGTGGTGACCTTTACTGCAGCGCAATTGCTGGGCAATGATACGGATGCAGACGGCAACCCGCTGACCATTTTGTCGTTGACCAACATTACCGGTGGCACAGCGGTACTCAACTTGGACGGCTCAGTTAGCTTCACGCCCGACCCTGACTTTAATGGCGCAGCGACTTTTAGCTACCAAGCCAGCGACGGCCAATTTATCAATGCGGTGAGCAACGCTGCGGTAGTAACCGTCAACGTAGCCGCTGTAAATGATGCACCGATTGGCGCACCGACGGCTGTACTAGCGGCTGGACTAAACCCTGCCGCTTATGTGGTGAGCATTGCAGACTTGTTGGCTGGATTTTCTGATGTAGAAGGCGATACGTTAAGCGTGGCAGGTTTGGCTACCAGCAACGGAGCGTTAGTGCTCAACGCGGATGGATTGGGCTACACCATTACACCCACGGTTAATTTCGCTGGTGTGGTCAACCTGACCTACAACGTTGTGGATGGTAACGGCGGCAGCACAGCGGCGGTGCAAAGCTACGAACAAGTTGCCTTTAACGACCCCACGACGGGTGAATTGCGTATTGCCAGCTATACCAACACATTGACCAACGCTAATCTGACGGCAATCAACACGATTGCTGACGCTGATGTGCCAGCCCTTGTGCCTGTTACGCAGTGGCAGCGGCTTGTCGCGGGTACTTGGGTCAATATTGTGGCTCCAGCAGGCACGGCTGCCACCTTGGTCAATCAGACAAACACTACGGTACGTGCGACAACGACGTATACCGATGCCTTTGGAACCACCACCGTGATCTCGGGTGAAACAGCAGTGGTCGGATCGGGCGCCAACAATACCCTGACGGGAACTGCTGGCAATGATTTTGTTTTGGGTCTGGGTGGTAACGACAATCTCACTGGCGGCGCAGGCAACGACATAGTTGATGGCGGCGCGGGTAATGACACCTTACGAGCTACAGTAGGTGACGGCAACGATGCGTACATTGGCGACGCAGGGGTAGACACCTACGATATGTCAGTGACTACAGCGGCTGCCAATATTAACCTGACTACCGGGGTTGCCTCCAGCGCCGATACTGGCCTAGACACCCTAAGCGGCATAGAGAACATTAGCGCCAGCAGTGGTGACGACACGCTAACCGATGGTGCAGGTAGCAACAGCATACTGGGCAACGCGGGTAACGACACTTTTGTAATGACTGCAGACGATGTCCGCGACACGCTAAACGGAGGTGCTGGCACCGGTGATACCGCAGACTATTCAGCCTTGGCAACCAATCTGACGGTCACCATAGCCAATAACGTGGTGGTGGGCGGCAGCGGTACCACGGCAGCCACCAGTGACTTGATCACCAATATAGAGAACTTTATAGGTGGTTCAGGCGACGACACCATATCAGGCAACGGTGGCGCCAACCAGTTATCAGGCGGCCTAGGCAACGACACGCTCAGCGGCTTGGGTGGGGCAGACACCCTAAGCGGTGGCGATGGCAATGACATGTTGGTTGGCGGTGCTGGCCAAGACAACTTGACCGGCGGTGCAGGTGCCGATGTATTCGACTACAACGCTAATAATGAGTCAGGTGTGGGCACTGCCGTGCGCGATGTCGTGATGGACTTTTTGAGTGGTGTTGACAAGCTGGATTTTTCGACACTAGATGCCAACACCGGCGCTGCAGGCAACCAAGCCTTCAGTTTTAACAGTACTGCGGGTGCGACCTTTACAGCAGCGGGTCAGCTAGTCTTTCATTACGAAATCATAGGCGGGCAAGAGTTCACGGTGGTGGAGGGCAATGTCAATGGCAACCTAGCTACTGACTTTCAGGTGGCGCTGCTGGGGCACCACACCTTTGCGCCGCAAGACATCATCTTGTAAATGCCATGAAACACGCAGGCCAATCGCCTAAAAGTGAACTCGCCTGCGCGCTGAGAAGTTGCAAGGGTGCGTTCAAGACAGTGGGGTACTTCAGCGCCATCATTAACTTGATGCTGCTGGTGCCCTCACTGTACATGCTGCAGGTGTACGACCGGGTGTTAGCCAGCCGCAACCAAACCACTTTACTGATGCTCACCATCATGGTGCTGGGGGCTTTTGCTTTCATGAGCTTGCTGGAGTTTGTGCGCAGCTTTGTACTAATACGTGTGGGCGCCAAGCTTGACATGGCCTTGAACCAGCGCATTTACACGGCAGCTTTTGAACAAAATCTTAAAAAAGCCGGTGGTAATGCAGGCCAAGCTCTGCAAGACTTGACCACGGTGCGCCAGTTTGTTACCGGCAACGCGCTATTTGCCTTTTTTGATGCGCCTTGGTTTCCGTTTTATCTGGTGGTGATATTTTTATTTGATTCCTCCCTGGGTGTCTTTGCACTGTGCGGTATTACGGTGTTGATTGCACTGGCCTACGTGAACGAAGTGGCTTCAAGAAAGCCCATGGCAGAGGCGGGCAATATGGCGATTGCTGCGGGCAATCTAGCCACCAACAACCTGCGCAATGCCGAGGTGATAGAGGCGATGGGCATGCTGCCTAATTTAATGGCGCGGTGGTACAAATTGCACGGTAGGTTTTTGCAACTGCAAGCCGAGGCCAGCGAAAAAACCGCTGTCATTACCGCGTTTACCAAGTTTTTTCGCGTGTCGCTGCAATCACTGATATTGGGTTTTGGTGCTTTGCTGGTACTGGACGGCAAGATTACCGGCGGCATGATGATCGTCTCGTCCATCTTGATGGGGCGCACACTCAGTCCGGTGGAGCAATTGATTGGGGTGTGGAAAACCTGGAGCAGTACACGCAGTGCCTACAGTCGCTTAAACGACTTGCTTGCCGCAAACCCAGCACGCCACACTGGCATGGCATTGCCCAAACCGCAAGGCCGAATTTCGGTGGAAGGTGTGACTGCTGGGCCACCGGGGTCTCACTTGGCAGTCATTAAAAATTTGAGTTTTGCTATTGTTCCGGGGGACATACTAGGCATTATTGGCCCCAGTGGTTCGGGCAAATCTACGCTGGCCCGCTTGTTGGTAGGGGTGTGGCCGTCTGCTATGGGGACCGTACGTCTGGATGGTGCAGATATGTACCAATGGAATAAGAACGAGCTTGGCCCCCATATTGGCTATTTGCCACAAGATATTGAGCTGTTTGGCGGTACGGTCAGCGAGAACATTGCGCGCTATGGCGACATAGATTCTGGCAAGGTGATTGAAGCTGCCAAACGTGCAGCGGTGCACGATATTATTTTGCAGTTTCCGCAGGGCTATGACACGCTGTTGGGCGATGGTGGAGCTGGTCTGTCGGGCGGTCAAAAACAGCGCATTGGCTTGGCCAGGGCAATGTACGACGACCCCTCGTTGCTGGTGCTCGACGAGCCTAATTCCAACCTCGACGATGCGGGTGAGCAAGCCTTGGTGGCGGCTATGGTTGACTTTAAAACGCGCGGCAAAACCGTCGTGCTGATTACCCACCGCACTAGCGCTATTGGCGTGACCAACAAATTGCTGCTACTGCAAGGTGGTGTAGCACATAGGTTTGGCCCTACTGCAGAGGTGCTGACAGAACTTACTACGACTGCGCAGCGCCCTGCACAGTTAGCCAAGTCTGCCGCCAGTTTGGCTGCAGCGAGCGCCCCCGCAGTGTCGGTGCACGCTGAAAAATAATAGCAATTACGAGGCAAAAAATGTCAGCCCACAATATATTGAACCATGCTGTGCTTATGCCCCAAGGTGTGCCCTGCGGCCCAGAAACCTTGGTTGTCAATACCGACACCCAGCCTTATGTTCGGCTAGGCTGGTGTGTGATCGTACTGGGCATAGGTGGATTCATGGTTTGGGCCGCACTCGCGCCGTTAGACAAGGGGGTACCTTTAAGCGGCACGGTCACAGTGGCCAGCAGCAAAAAAGCGGTGCAGCACCTCACTGGCGGCGTGGTCGAGTCAATTTTGGTCAAAGAAGGTGACGTGGTTAAAGCCGGCGATGTGCTGGTGCGCTTGAATGCGGTGCAAGCCAAAGCCAACGCTGAAATAGTGCGCGTGCAATACTTCAGTGCACGCACGGCCGAGGCGCGGCTTGTAGCTGAACGTGACGGCAAAAAAATAATCGTGTTTCCACCAGAACTTCAAAGTGCCAAAGCTGACCCGCGCGTAGCCAATAGCATTGCGTTGCAACAGCAATTGTTCAACTCCCGCCAATCGGCTATTGCAACAGAGCTGTCTGCCCTAGACGAAAACGTTGCAGGCTTACAGCAGCAAAACAAGGGTTTTGAGCAATCACACGCTGGCAAAAATACCCAGCTGGCTTTTCTTAAAGAGCAATTGGACAGTACACGTAACCTAGCCAAAGAAGGCTACGTGTCGCGCAACCAACAACTCGATCTGGAGCGTACGTATTCGCAGCTAAGCACCTCGGCATCGGAAGACATTAGCAATATAGGCCGTAGCCAAAAACAAATTTCAGAATATAAACTGCGCCGCTTGCAGCGCCAGCAAGAGTATCAAAAAGAAGTGCGCACCCAACTGTCTGAAACGCAAAAAGAAGCAGACAGCTTAGCCAATCGTTTGGCGGGCTTGGACTACGACCTTGGCAGTGTTTTGGTTAAATCTCCGGTCGATGGCACGGTGGTGGCCATGAATATTTTTACCCACGGCGGCGTAGTGGCACCGGGCTTTCGCATGATGGACATTGTGCCCAGCAGCGATGCCTTGACCATTGACGGCCAACTGCCGGTGCATTTGGTCGACAAAGTGCATCCTAATTTGCCGGTTGAGTTGATGTTTACAGCGTTCAACCAAAATTTCACCCCTCAAATTCCTGGCATTGTCACGCACGTATCGGCCGACAGGCTAGTGGATGAAAAAAGCGGGCAGCCTTACTACAGCATGAAAGCCATAGTCGCTCCCGACAGCATGAAGCTGCTAGCGAACGTACAGCTTCGCCCGGGCATGCCCGTCGATATGTTCATCAAAACAGGCGAACGCACAATGCTGAACTATCTGCTTAAGCCTTTATTCGACCATTTCAAAATGTCGATGGCTGAGGAATAAGGCCAGTGCCTAGCAATTCAGGTACTGAGCGTACAGAAATAAAATACTATGGTGCATTTTCAGCGCGTTAGGGCAAGTTAATTCAAGGGTTGCATATCAAAAATGCTATTTAGTTCATAGCTGTTTGAGCAGGTTTTACTTGGGTTGACAGCCTATTTTGCTTTAAATACTTTGTGTTAAAGCCGCCTGTGCTGCCTGCAGCACGCTGGCGCGCAGCCACTGGTGGGCGGCGCTGGCGGTTTTGCGGTGGTGCCACAGCGCGTCGACATGCACCAGCGGCATGACAAAGGGCAGTTCGCGCACGGCCAGGTCGCCCGCGGCGTCGGCTACGCGTACAAACTGGCGCGGCAGCACGGTGAGCAAATCTGAATTGGCCACCACCCGGCCTGCGGTAAAAAACTGGTTCACGGTCAGCACAATGCGCCGTGTGCGGCCCAGCGAGGTGAGTGCCTGGTCGACAAAACCAAAAGGCTTGCCCGAGAAGCTGACCAGCAGATGGTGCGCTGCGCAGTATTGCGCAAGGGACAGTGTTTTGCGCCGCGCCAGCGGGTGGCCGCGGCGCATCACACACACGTATTCGCCCACGTACAGGCGTGCGTGCTCAAAGCTGGCTCCAGCGCTGTGGGCACCCTGGGTGCTGGCGGGGCTCTGGCTGCTGTAGTTGCCTAGCATGTCGCGTGCCTGCCCCGCCGCAGCGATAAAGCCTGACTGCGCCTGCGCTGTCAGGTCGGCCAGCACCGCCGGAAAATGGCCCACCGCCATGTCGATACGGTCTTCGTCCAGCAGGCGGCGCGGGTCGCGCGTGGTCAGCGGCAATACACGCATCGACACGCCTGGCGCATCGCGCGCCATGGTAGCCACCAGGCCCGGCATGAGTTCAGAGGCTGTAGCATCGGCCATAGCCAGTACAAAAGTAGCGTCTGACGTGCTGGCGTCGAAGCTGCCCGGTGCCAGCGACTTCTGCAAGCCCGCCAGCGCACTGCGAATGGCGGGCCACAGCACCAGTGCGCGCGGCGTAGGTTCCACCCCAAAGCCTGCGCGCTGCACCAGCTCATCGCCCAGCACATCGCGCAGGCGTTTGATGGCATTGCTGACCGCAGGCTGTGTCATGGCCAGGTTGCGTGCAGCGCGGGTTAAGCTGCGCTCGGTCAACACCTCGTCCAGCACACGCAGCAAATTTAAATCCAGCGTGCGAAAGTTAAGTGGGCGTGGGTGCGGGCGCGCTGCCCCTGCAGAGCTGCCAGCGGCTTGGCGGGCAGTGACAACCAAGGGTGGTGGTGTTGGCGGCATCGTTTGTAGTGTGTTGTCGGGTAGTTAGCGTTATGCAATATTTCAACCATGGCCCATCCATAGTTCAATGGCCTAACCTGGGGCAGTCCGCCTGCAGCACAACCTTTTAATCATATGATTTATGAATAGTAAGCATCACTATTCTAAAGTTGCAACGCATTAAGGTAAACCCTATGATTGGAGTATTAGTTAACAAAACACTTTCATTTTTTCTCAAGAAGTTCATCATGACCACTCTACCTTTTGCCAGCGCCGTCAACACCCATTTAAATATCGCCAAGTCGCAAGCTGCCGAACATGCACCACGGGTAGTAAAGACTAACTCAGCGCGCACACTAGGCACAGTATTGCTGGCGGCTGTTGTGTC
>JANNCO010000011.1:0-2202 GCA_031386655.1 Polaromonas sp.
GAGCGTGTCGATGAAAAAATTGTAGCGAGGCGCGGCCCACCAACCCTAGATAACTACTGCCTCCCGCGTGTGTTCGCGGAGATTTTTTGCAGCGACATGTCACGCCGCCCGTCCAAGGTAAACAAGGACACCATGCATTGCAACAGGGGAGTTCATTCTCACGTCATCCGCACAAGGTAAACATCGAGCCAATGCCTTGCCACAGGGGAGCTCAACACACAAGATTGCTACAAATTAAATAGCTGCTTGAGCAGGTTCTACGGCCCAGAAGACCCAAAACGCTCAAAAAACGCGAGATATCAGCTGCTAAACAGGAAGTTCATCACATCGCCATCTTTGACCACATATTCCTTGCCCTCAGCCCGCATCTTGCCCGCGTCTTTGGCCCCTTGCTCGCCTTTGAAGTTTATGTAGTCATCAAACGCAATGGTTTGCGCGCGGATGTAGCCTTTTTCAAAGTCGGTGTGAATCACGCCCGCTGCTTGCGGGCCCGTGTCGCCTACGTGAATGGTCCAGGCGCGTACTTCTTTCACGCCCGCTGTAAAGTAGGTTTGCAGCCCCAGTAGCTTGAAGGCGGCGCGGATCAGGCGGTTTAAGCCTGGCTCGGTTTGGCCCAGCTCTTCCAAAAACATCTGGCGGTCTTCATCGCTCATCTCGCTCATTTCGGCTTCCATCTTCGCGCTAATGGCGACAACTGGCGCGTTTTGTGCGGTGGCAAAAGCGGTCAGGCGGTCTAAAAAAGGGTTGTTGACAAAGCCATCTTCGGCCACATTGGCGACAAACATGGCCGGTTTGGCGGTGATCAAGAAAAACTGCGCCAAGAGTGGCTTTTCTTCCTTGCTGAAGTCGATGGTGCGCACCGGCTTGGCCTCGTTCAGCGCGGCTTGGCATTTTTCTAGGATCGCCACCAGTTTGATAGATTCTTTATCGCCCGAACGGGCCGTTTTGGTCACGCGGTGCAGGGCTTTTTCTACCGCGGCAAGATCAGCCAGGCACAGCTCGGTTTGAATCACTTCAATGTCGCTGATCGGGTCTACCTTGCCCGCCACATGAATCACGTTGTCGTCCACAAAGCAGCGCACTACGTTGATGGTGGCATCGGTTTGGCGGATGTGCTCTAAGAATTTGTTACCCAAGCCTTCGCCGGTGCTGGCACCCGCTACCAAGCCCGCAATGTCGACAAACTCGACAATCGCGGGCACGATACGCTCGGGGCTGATGATGGCGGCCAGCTGCTGCAAGCGGGCGTCGGGAAGCTCAACGATGCCCACGTTGGGCTCGATAGTGCAAAACGGATAGTTTTCTGCCGCAATGCCGGCCTTGGTCAAGGCGTTAAACAGGGTTGATTTGCCGACGTTGGGTAGGCCGACGATGCCGCACTTTAAGCTCATAATTTTCGATTCACATTAGGGGACATCAGTGTATGCGATGTGGCTGGCGCCAAAGCGGGCTTACAAAGCCTTCGATCAGTTCAGTCCTAAAGGACGGAAGTTATAGCTGTTCCTAAAATAATTTGCCCCATCCTGCTCTTGACTAGCTATGCAATTGGAGTGTGCTCGCTGGTTTACTTAGTTGCTTGGCTTAACTTGCGCTTTTTGATGTTGGTCGCTTGGCTAAGCGTGCGCGCCGAAGAGATGGTCGCTAGGCTAAGCGTGCGCTTCGGTGGATTGGCCGTTTGGCTTCGCGTGCGCGCTAGAAAGCTGGACTCGAGCCGGGCATCTCTTTCGCGAAAAATATCCCGAAAACACGCGCGAACTTCTGTGTTTCGTTGGCTAGCTTATGTACCGCGCGCCTGTCGTAGTATTTTTCATCGAGACGGACCCGACTCGTCACATTGTTCTTTGCTTGGTTATTAACAGCCCGTGCTTCGGTATGGTGGCTGGGGTGGTGACCACTATCAATTGCATAGCTGGTTGAGCAGGATTTACTTGGGTTAGAGGCCTAAAACACTCTATAAATTAGCCTCAGAATACGCTTAGCGTGCCTTCAGCGCCAGTTCTGTGCACGCCTTGGCACTTGGCGTGAACAACTCCGCGGCTGTCCTCCGGCCTTCGGCCTCCCCCTTTATGCCGCTGCGCTGTCCACACCAAGCACCAAGGCTGCGTATTGGTTAAGTGCGAATACAGCGGTGGATTACCTACCAAGGTCACTGAGCTGGCAGGCAGTGCATTCAGCGAAGCGGATAAGGTAGGCAAGCAAGTA
>JANNCO010000038.1:0-13731 GCA_031386655.1 Polaromonas sp.
TGCACGTGCCCACGGGCCGCGCGTTCGTGCGCTTTGCGCGCGTCTGCAAGTGCAAAGGTGCTGTCAATCGCGACGCGAACGGTGCCCGCGTCCAGCAGACGTGCGACTTGTGCAAGCTGCGCGCCACTGGACTGCACCTGAACAGCAGAGACTGTGACGCCCAGTTTTTCTGCATCTTGGGCACCCGTAAAGCCCAAGGGGAAAATCGGGAACAACGCACCGCCACGCTTAAGCGTGCGCAAAAACCGGCCAGTGGTCGGGCCACCCAATGAATCGATGACGAGATCAGCGTCTCGCACGACATCCTCGGGCAAGGTTTTCGTATAGTCAATGCATTCGTCGGCACCCAGGTCGCGTAACAGCGGCTCGTGTTTGCCCGAGGCTACTGCAATCACGCGCGCGCCCTTGTATTTGGCCAGCTGCACCGCAAAGTGCCCCACGCCACCTGCGGCACCATTGACCAGCACCGTCTTGCCCTGCAGCGGTACGGGCTCATGCCTGTTGGGTTGAAGCGGGTTTTGTACGTTGTGCCCCAACTCAATCATGAACTGCCAGGCAGTCAGCAGCGACATCGGCGCACCTGCAGCGTGCACATGGTCAATGCCAGCGGGTTTGATGGCCACTTCTGACGCGGGCACACTGACATATTGGGCATAGGCCTTGCTGCCGCCAGCCAAGCCGCTGGGAAAGCGAACCATCGAATACACCTCGTCGCCTGCAGAGAAGTTTTTGACATCCTCTGCAACAGCTGCAATCACGCCTGACACGTCGGTGCCCAGAATCATAGGAAAGCTCACCTTGGGTTGCCATTCAACAGGCAGCATTTTGTAGCCATCCCGCAAGTACCAGTCGGGCGGGTTGATGCCGATCGCATGAACGCGGACAAGTACTTCTCCTGGACTGAGTTCAGGCATTGGTGCATCCTCGTACCGCAGCACCTCAGGGCCGCCGAACCCGTGCTGCCGTATCGCTTTCATCGTAGTTAAAGACATGGTTTACTCCTTTATCGCAAACAGGTTATGATGAACGGAGCAGTGCTCCGAATAAGCTTTATCATACGGAACACTGATCCGATAGTCAAGAGGTGTCCTATGCGAGCAGATGCAAAGAAGAACTACGACCTGTTAATTACCGTTGCGCGAGACGTAGTGTTGGAGCGTGGTGCCAACGCATCCTTGCGCGACATTGCCCGCAAAGCCGGTGTCGGACTGGGCACGCTGTACCGTCACTTTCCGACCCGCGAGGCATTGCTAGAGGCTCTTCTGCGCGCCAGCTTTGACGCACTGACGACAAGAGCAGACGAGCTTGAAGCCTCGGATTCGCCTGATCAAGCTCTCGTGTCATGGCTGCGCGAAGTTGTCGCCGTGGCGCGCAGTCATCGCGGCGTCATAGCGTCGATGGTGGCGGCCATCGACGACCCGCATTGTGCTCTCCAAGCGTCGTGCGTCACGATGCGCTCGGCAGGCGCACGGCTACTTGCCCGCGCACAGGCTGCGGGCTTGGCGCGAACCGACATCGATGGCGCTGATCTGTTCGCGTTGGTAGGCGCACTCACGTGGCTTGGTGATCAACCCTCGCTCGCACCACGCGCTGAACATCTGTTTGGCGTTATTACTGATGCCATCTTGACCAACAGAATGCGCGATGTTGTCACCGCATTGAAGACTGTAAACACCACCTTGGTAAAGCCTAAGAAAAAACCATCCCTCAAATAAGCACCCAGGCTCAAAAAATTTGCTTGAGCCGCTATGGAATAAATAGCACACCAAGCCTCGTCAACTTTTAGTCCTTCAAAGCAAATTCTTACATTGCAGCTTTGAGGCCAAAACTTAAACACTTTCATTACGCTACACAGCGCAGTGTCCTACATGAAATTACGGGAAAACCCGTATGCTTGTGAATCATTTCATGTATTGATTCAAGAAAAACTTCTTGAATTCGAAAGCTATCCCATGCACCGCTCAACATTTTTAACCTTTTCACCAGCATCCCAGTCCCTATTTATCAGGCCGCTTGCCGCGGTAACTTTTGTCTTTGCTGTGGCACTGGCTGGCTGCGGAAAACCAGCATCTGGTGCACCGGGTGGCCCAGGTGGGGCCATGCCCGCGCCTGAGGTGTCAGTTATCACGGTTGTATCTTCTAGCCTGCCGATTGAACTGGAATACGCTGGGCAGACAGCGGGTTCGCGCGAGACCGAAGTGCGTGCACGGGTGGCAGGCATTTTGCAGCGGCGATTGTTTACCGAGGGCTCCACAGTCAAAGCTGGGCAGCCGCTGTTTCAAATTGACCCGGCCAATTTTCAAACCCAGGCTGCGTCGCTTGACGCTGCAGTTGCGCTGGCGCAAGCCAAAGTAGCTCAAACCCAGCGCGACCAAGCCCGACTGGTGCCATTGATTGCCGAGAAAGCTATCAGTCAAAAAGAGTTTGATGACAGCAAGTCTGCGCTGGACATTGCCCAGGCAACTCTTAAGCAAGCGCAGGCACAGGCGCGTGAGGCGCAGCTCAATTTGGGCTACGCCAAGGTCGTCGCACCGATTGGCGGCATCACCACGACGGCTAACAAGTCTGACGGCAGCTTGGTGACCGCTGCAGACAGCTTGCTCACCACCATTGTGCAAACTGACCCGATGTTTGTGAATTTCAGCGTGTCGGAGAGTGACTTTATTAGCTTGAACAAGCGCGTGAAAGATGGCAAATTGAACGTGCCCACTCAAAAATCGGGTGCCAACCTGGGTTTTGGTGTACGGGTTAAATTAGCGGATGGCAGCTTGCACCCACAAGCGGGCAAGCTAAACTTTTCAGGCCAGCGTGTGAACCCGCAAACTGGCAGCATTGATGTGCGGGCTGAAATTCCCAACACCGATGGCAGCCTGCGCCCCGGCCAGTTCGTGCGCGTGCTGTTAGGCGGCGCTACCCGGCCCGAGACTATCAGCGTGCCCCAGCGCGCAGTGATCGACAGCCCCAACGGCAAGATTGTTTTTAAAGTCACACCAGACAACAAACTGGCACCCCAGCCCGTAGAGCTGGACGGCTGGGCGGGCGGCAGCTGGATTGTGACCAAAGGGCTGCAAAACGGCGACCGCGTGTTGGTAGAGGGATTTATCAAAGCTAACCAGCCCGGTATGGCTGTGAAACCTGTGGCGTATGTGGCCAGTGCACCCGGTGCAACCAGTGCAGCAGCAAGCGGGGCGAGCGCGCCAGCTGCATCGGCTGCAGCAACCACAGCAACCACACCGCCTGCAACCCCAGCCAGTGCGTCACCTGCCGCGTCTAAGTAAAGATTAACACCATGTTTTCAAAATTCTTTATCGAGCGCCCAATTTTTGCGGCTGTAATTTCTATGTTTCTGGTGTTGGCAGGCTTGGCTTCCATGCGCATCTTGCCAATTTCGGTCTACCCCGAAATCTCGCCACCTGTGGTCAATGTGCGGGCCATCTATCCGGGCGCATCGGCAGACGTACTGGAGGCAACCGTTGCCGCCCCCATCGAGCAATCCATCAACGGTGTTGAAAAAATGCTGTACATGGATTCAACCTCGTCAGGCGATGGCGTGGTGGGCATCAATGTGACGTTTGATGTGGGTACTGATCTGGACATTGCAGCGGTCAACGTGAACAACCGCGTTAACCAAGTGTTGTCCAAGCTACCGCAAGAAGTGCAGCGCCAGGGCCTGACAGTATCCAAAAGCTCGGCTAATTTCATGATGGTGGTGGCGGTGTATTCACCCGATGACCGCTATGACGACTTGTTTATCTCCAACTACGTGTCGCAAAATATGCTGGACGCTGTCAAGCGCGTGCCGGGCACCACCAACGTACAGATTTTTGGTGCCAAAGACTATTCCATGCGCATCTGGTTGCGGCCTGACCGCATGGCGCAGCTGGGTATCACCACGTCCGACATCAGCAGCGCAGTGACCGAGCAAAACGCCCAGTATGCCGCTGGCAAAATCGGCTCACCACCAGGCAACACCGAGGAGCTGACGCTGACCGTAACAGCCAAGGGCCGCTTGCTGGAGCCTGAACAGTTTGCCAACATCGTAGTCAAAACTGGAGCCAATGGCGCATTGACGCGCCTGAAAGACGTTGCACGTGTTGAGCTGGGCAGCAAAGACTACAACTTTTATGGCCGTATCAATGGTCACAACGCGGTGTCAATTGGCGTGTTTTTACAAACCGGTGCCAACGCACTGGACACGCGTGCAGCGGTAGAGAAAACTCTGCAAGACCTCAAAGCCAAGTTTCCTGAGGGCCTGACGTATGCCGCGCCCTATGACACCACGCCATTTGTATCAGCGTCAATCAAAGAGGTATTGATCACACTGGCAGAGGCGATGGTGCTGGTGTTTTTGGTGGTGTATCTGTTTTTGCAAAGCTGGCGCGCCACTATCATTCCGGTGCTGGCCGTACCGGTGTCATTGATTGGTACGCTGGCAGGTTTGCAACTGCTGGGCTACAGCGTCAACACCCTCACGCTGTTTGGCATGGTGCTGGCCATTGGCATCGTGGTGGACGACGCTATTGTGGTGCTGGAGAACGTTGAGCGGCTGATGCATGAAGAGGGCCTCAGCCCGCACGATGCAGCTGTCAAAGCCATGCAGGAAGTCACCGGCCCGGTGATTGCCATTGTGCTGGTGCTGTGCTCGGCGTTTATACCGGTGGCTTTTCTGGGTGGTTTGGCGGGCGAGTTATACCGGCAGTTTTCCGTCACTATCACCATTGCGGTGGTGCTGTCAGGCGTTGTGGCGCTAACGCTGACGCCCGCGCTGTGCGCGCTATTTCTAAAGCCTGGTGCAGAACGCAAAAACAAATTTTTCAGTTGGTTTAACAAAAGCTTTGACCGCTTTACCCGAAGCTACACGCGCGGTGTGGCGTTCTTTTTAAAGCGTGGTGTGCTGGGCTTGATGCTGTTTGTTGGCATGGGCGCGCTGACCGGGTTGCTGTATACGCAAGTGCCTGGCGGCTTGGTGCCAGATGAGGACCAGGGCTACTACCTTGGCGCGGTAATTTTGCCCGAGGGTTCGTCGCTGGAGCGCACCAACACGGTGGTGAAAAAAGTAGAAGCTGCGATGTCACCGAACAAAAATATCGACAGTGTGTTTCTTTTGGTGGGATTTAACTTTTTGGGTGGCGGCGGTTTGAAGTCATCAGCCGCCACCATATTTTTCCCGCTCAAGCCTTGGGGTGAACGCACCCAAACAGCCAAAGAGCTGGTGGGAGAAACATTCATGAAAACAAACGGCATCACAGAAGGCTTGGCATTGGCCTTTGCGCCGCCTGCCATCCAAGGCTTGGGCCAAACGGGCGGGTTTGAATTCTATTTGCAGAACAAAGGTGATGGTGGCGTGCGCCGACTGGCGCAGTTTCTGCCCACGCTGTTGGCCGAGGCCAACAAGCAGCCCGAGCTGCAGGGCGTCAAAACATTATGGCAAGCCAACTCACCGCAAATACAGGTGAATGTGGACACCGAAAAAGCGCGCGCACTGGGTGTTGCCGTGGGCGATGTTTACAACACACTGGCTGCCACGCTAGGTAGCTACTATGTCAATGACTTTAATAAAAATGGGCGTATTTACCAAGTGCTGATGCAGGCTGAAGGCGAATTTCGCGCCAAGCCCGACGACATTGGTGCGTTGTACGTGCGCAGCAAAACCGGGCAAATGGTGCAGATCCGTTCGCTGTCAGAGATCAAATTCTCCAGCGGGCCAGACTCGGTGCAGCACTTTAACGCACTGCCTTCGATTCAGATCTTGGGCGATCCAAAACCTGGGCTCAGCTCTGGCCAGGCGATTGCCGCGATGGAGCGCGCCGCCGCGAATGTATTGCCAGCAGATATGAGCTATGACTGGGGCGGTTCAGCCTTTCAGCAAAAGCGCAGCAGCGGTGCGGCAGGCTTGGCGCTGGGCGCAGGTGTTGTCATGATCTTTTTGATTCTGGCAGCGCAGTATGAAAAGTGGACACTGCCATTGTCGGTTTTGTTGGCCTTGCCCTTTGGTATTTTTGGTGCGCTGCTCGCAGTATATTTTCGCAACTTTACCAACGATGTGTATTTTCAAATTGGCCTGATTACCTTGCTGGGCTTGTCGGCCAAGAACGCAATTTTGATTGTTGAATTTGCGTTATATAAAACACAAGAAGGCATGACGCCAGTGGCCGCCGCGCTGGAAGCTGCGCGCCTGCGATTCAGGCCGATTTTGATGACGTCACTCGCGTTTATTTTAGGTGTGGTGCCACTGGCTTTTGCCAGTGGTGCAGGGGCTGCGGCGCGCCAGTCGATTGGCACGGGTGTGTTGGGCGGCATGCTGGCGGCCACTTTTTTGGCGATATTTTTGGTGCCCCTGTTTTTTAAACTGGTCAACGACTGGCATTTTCGCAGCCGACCAGAAGATTTTAAAAATCTGAACAAGCCACTGCACGGCGAAGGAGCGCCCCATGCTTAAGCGTACCCTGCGGCTGCCCTCATTCGCTATGACTATCGTAGCTGCTTGTGCAATATCTGCCTGCGGCAGCTTGACTTCGACGCCCTACCAACGCCCTGCACTGGACGTGCCCACTACCTTACCTACTACAGGCGGCACCGCGCAAGTAGACTGGCTGGTGTGGTGGAAGGCTTTTGGTGACCCGGTGCTGGACGCCATGCTGCAAGAGGCCGCCAGCAACAACCAAGACCTGGCTTTGGCCAGCGCACGCATTGCCGAGGCACGGGCCACGCTAGACCAAAACCAAGCCAATTTTGTCCCCACACTAGATTTCAATGCCAACGCCGCACGCAGGCGCAGCAGCGAAAACGCTGGCAGTGTAAGCCCTAACCCTGCCAGCGCTGGCACGCTGTATTCCAATGACCGGCAGCTGGGCCTGACTGCCAGCTACGAAATTGATTTTTGGGGCAAATACGCCCGCGCCGACGAGGCTGCCCGTGCCCGCCTGCTGGGCCAAACCGCCGCACGCGGCACCGTGCTAACCACATTGCATGCCAACGTAGCACAAGCCTACTTCACGCTGCGCGCGCTGGACGCACAGCGTACATTGGCCGAGCAAACCTTAACCACCCGGCAAGACAACCTGCGCCTGCAAACCCGCAGGCTACAAGGTGGCGTAGTGGGCGAGCTGGACGTGCGCCAGGCCGAATCAGAAGCCGCCAGTGCGCAAGCCACACTGCTGCAAGTGCAGCAAAACCGCAGCAACGCCGAGTCTGCACTGGCCTTGCTGCTAGGGCGTTCGCCCAGCGCTATTGTGCGGCCCGACCTGGCGCGCGGCAGCGAGCTGGGCGCACTGTACGCACGCCAAGCTATTCCGGCTAATTTGCCGTCTGACGTGCTGGCTTTGCGGCCTGATGTGGTCAGCGCGGAGCAAAACTTAATGGCTGCCAACGCCGACATTGGCCAAGCCCGGGCAGCGTATTTTCCCAAGCTCAGCCTGACTGCCACTGTGGGCCAGCAATCCAGGGAACTGTCCAACCTGTTTGACCCCGCCTCGATGTTTTGGAACTTGCTGGCCAACCTGGCGCAACCCATCTTTCGTGGTGGTGCCATCAACGCTGCGGTAGCAGCGTCCAACGCGCGCCAGCAACAAGCAGTGGCCCAGTACACCCAAACCGTACAAAACGCCTTTCGTGACGTGCACGACGCACTGAACAACTCAGCCGCCGGGCAAGACATTGCCACGACCACGGCCAAGCGCATTGACGCCCTGCGCAACACACTGCGCCTGGCTGACCTGCGCTACAAAAACGGCTACGTGAACTATCTGGAAGTGCTTAACGCGCAGCGCGACTTGGCCCAGGCTGAGATCACCCTGATAGACGTGCAACGCAACCAGCTGAACGCGGTGGTGGCGCTGTACAAGGCACTGGGCGGCGGGTGGGACGCTACTGCAGTGGTCAGCGGTGTAGCCAAATTCCAGCGAGTTGAGTCGCCATAGTCACCACGCTACCGGGCCATCCTCATCCGAGAACGTCCCGGTAGGTACGGTCTCATCAAGCAGCGCAAGCTGCACTGCGCGGCGTGCGCCTTGCTGGGTGCTGCGTGCGCCCGAAAAATTATTAAGCGCTGTAGCAGTGTGGCCGGGGCACGCAATGTTGACCTTGATGTTGGTGGACTCCAGCGCCAAGGCGAAGGCCAACGTGATGGCGTGTGCCGCCGATTTTGAGGCAGAGTAATTGCCAAACATGGCGCGGTGCGAGTTGTCAGGGTTCGAATTCCACGTCAGCGAGCCGCCGGTGCTGCCAGTGGTGACAATGCGCGCCGCAGGTGCTTCGCGCAGCAGTGGCAGCATGGCCTGCGTTACGGCGACAAGGCCAAAGACGTTGGTTTCCCACACTGTGCGCACATCGTCCAGCGGGGCAGTGGTGATTGAATTGGTTTGCATGATTTCGTCGAATGCCCTGCCCGGTTTGCCAGAATGCGACACGCCTGCGTTGTTGACAAGCACATCGAGGCGACCAAACTCGCTGCGTATGCGCTGTGCTGCGGCCGCAATGGATGCTTGGTTCGTGACATCGAGCTGAAGCGCATGCACTTGTGCGCCAATGCCTTGGGCGGCTATGTCTTGGGCGGCTATTTCTCCGTTTTGCAGGTTGCGGGACCCCACCAGCACGGTAAAGCCGTGCTTTGTGAGTCCCCTGGCAATTTCAAGTCCGATGCCTTTGTTGGCCCCTGTGACAAGGGCGACGGGTTTATTGTGCATGGTGGTTTCCTTTAAAAATTGAGTGCGAAATTGTTGCAAAACAGCATGGTATTCTGTAAAATGGAACAATGATCCGAATCATACGGAGCGACGATCCGTTTGTCAAGCAAGAGAAAAGGTGGGTTAAAAATGACCATTAACGAAGTAGTTCAAACCGACAGTGCAAGCAACGAGACCCCAAAATCGCGGGCCTTACGCGCAGACGCGCAACGCAGTACCGATGCGCTGCTGGACGCAGCGCTGGCGGTATTTGCGGTGTCTGGGGTGGACGCTCCGGTGCGAGAAATTGCAATCAAGGCAGGCGTAGGCATCGCCACGCTGTACCGCTGCTTTCCGCAACGCTCGGATTTGATCGTGGCAGTTTTTCGGCATGAAGTGGACGCCTGTGCAGACGACGCCCCGGCTCTGGCGGCACAACATTCGCCGGGCCAGGCACTGGCCCTTTGGATGCAGCGCTACGCAGACTTTATTGCAACCAAACGCGGGCTTGCCAAAGCCCTGCACTCAGGAGACCCGGCCTTTAGCACCCTGCCCGCCTACTTCGACAAGCGACTTCGGCCTGCACTGGCGACACTGCTTGACGCTGCAGCTGCAACGGGTGAGATGCGTACCGACATTGAGCCCTACGATTTACTGCGCGCAGTTGGCAATCTGTGCATGTCGGCCAAAGACGACCAAACCGACTATGTGCGCCGCATGATCACGCTGATCGTGGACGGTTTGCGCTACGGCGCAAGCCCAGCAGCAAAGCAAGCCCCTGTGCAGCAGGCACTAAAAAAACCTGCGGCCAAGCCTGCAGTTCAAAAAGCCGGGCGCTTGCAGATGCCACCCCAAGCTGCTGCTGCGAATCGCCCTAGAGCATTAAAATAATACGTTTTAGCCTTCTAACCCAGGTAAATCCTGCTCAAGCAGCTATCGAATTTATAGTACATGCATTCAGCTTGCAGACCGAGCTATCGCTGCAAACTCAGCTTCAAACACTTCTTTTACCCACAGCGCAAACGCGTTGACCTTGGCCGTAAGGTGGCGGTTGCGGGGGTACAGCACCATCAGCGGCAGGTTGCCTGCAGACCAGTCGGGCAGCACTTGCACCAGCTTGCCATTTGCCAGAAAGTCGCACATCTGGCGAGTGCGCGGCGACTGCATGATGCCCATGCCCGCCAAGCCTGCGGCTACGTACGCCCCCGCGTCGCTGCACGACACCCAGTGTGGGCGATGAATTTGATGCACTGCGTCGCCTTGGGCAAAATCAAACGGAAATTCACGCCCAGTTTTAGCGGAATGAAAATTTAAAAAACGGTGTTGCTGCAGAGCTTGCAGTGTGGCCGGTGTGCCGTAGCGCGCTAGGTAGCTGGGCGCAGCGCAGGTCACCACCTGCATATTGCCCAGCGGGCGGGCGACAAGTGTGTCGTCGTGCACCAGGCCGCCGCGTATGACGCAATCTACGCCTTCAGCTATCAAATCTACCGGGCGGTCAGAGCTGCCCAGCTCTAGCACCATGTCGGGGTAGCGAGCAAAAAACTGTGGCAGCGCAGGGCCAATGACATGGCGGCCTACTGCTGCAGGCATGTCCACCCGCAAGCGGCCTGCGGGCGTGGCTACGGCTTGGCGCAGCGTGCCTTCCAGCTCCGCCATGTCTTGCACCATGGCCAGCGCCCGCTGGTGGTAGGCCGCGCCGTCGTCAGTCAGGCTAAGGCGGCGGGTAGTGCGGTGCAGCAGGCGCACACCCAGGTGGGCTTCTAGTTCTTGCACTATCGTGGTCACCCGCGCCTTGGGCAAATGCAAGGCCGTGGCAGCTGCGGTAAAGCTGCCCAGTGCGACCACTTGGTTAAACACTTCCATGGCCCTGAAACGGTCAATCTGCATGCCAAACTCCTGAGCGCAAAAAACATATTGTTATCGTAATCAATAACAGTTAATTATAAATATGCTACTTTATTATTTTATATAACTTCAATACAGTCACTTCATCCCCTCCACACTTTGGGCTAACCGCTCTGAAAGGACTTTGATGAATTCCACAGCCACTATTTCCACAACATCTTCCAGCACCCCATCTGCTACCACCCAGCTGGGTCGCAATGGCCCCAGCGTCTTCCCCATCGGGCTGGGCTGCATGGGCATGTCGGGCATGTACGGTGCCAGCGACGATACGCACAGCATCGCCACCATCCACGCCGCGCTGGACGCAGGCATTAACCTGCTGGACACCGGCGACTTTTATGGCATGGGGCATAACGAATCGCTGATCGGCAAAGCACTGCAAGGTCAACGCAACCGAGCCCTGCTGTCGGTTAAATTTGGCGCGCTGCGCGACCCCGCTGGCGGCTGGACGGGTGTAGACGGCAGGCCCGTATCGGTTAAAAACTTCTTAGCCTACAGCCTGCAGCGCTTGGGCACCGACCATATCGACATTTACCGCATGGCCCGGCTAGATGCCAGCGTGCCGATTGAAGACACCATCGGCGCGATGGCCGACATGGTAAAAGCGGGCACTGTGCGCCATATTGGTCTGAGCGAGGTGGGTGCAGACACCATACGCCGAGCCCACGCCGTGCACCCTATCAGCGACCTGCAAATTGAATACTCGCTGATCAGCCGCGGACCCGAGGCAGCTATCTTCCCCCTGCTGAAAGAACTGGGCATTGGCGTTACGGCCTACGGTGTATTGTCGCGCGGCTTGCTGGCAGGGTCTAAACCCACCGGCCCCAGCGACTTTAGAACCTACCTGCCCCGCTTTACAGGCGACAACGCGGTGGCTAATCAAAAGCTGGTCAAGGTACTGCAAGAATTGGCCACAGGCTTGCACGCCAGCGCCTCCCAGGTAGCCATTGCATGGGTGATGGCGCGTGGGCGAATGTTAGGCCTGGGCCTGATGCCTGTTATCGGCGCCCGCACACCCCAGCAGTTGGCAGAGTCTTTAGGTGCACACGCCCTCACGCTTGGCAGCCAAGACATAGCCCGTATAGAAGCCGCCCTGCCCGCTGGCGCTGTAGCTGGTACGCGCTACGACGCCTACCAGATGGGACATTTGGACAGTGAAAAGTAGATAATATTTTTGACAGTTTTAGGCCACGCAAGCCGTAGAACCTGCTCAAGCAGCTATTTAAATCATAGTAGTTGGATTTACATCTTCTCCGCCAGCTGCTCCAAAATAGCTGGGTTTGAGCTGCTTACTGCAGCGAACGTCAAAAAGATTGAGCCGCATAAACCGATTCAGACGTGCCTAGTTTCAGCAGCACTGCATCGTTGGTAATAACGGTGGCATCATGAACTGCTGCGCTAGCCATAACAATAGCGTCTGGTAATTTAACAGCGCGGGTTTTTCTTAAGTCTGCAACTAGTTCCATCAAAGCGGTGTTGTCATAGATCAAATCGACAACCACTAAACGTGAAGTTAGCTCTGTAAACAAAGCACGGTCAGCTTCTGACAAGCCATCAAAACCTAGAAACTCCAGCACATTGATGACAGAAACGCCAAGCCACTGCGCCTGATCTAGTAATTCGACTAAGCCTTTGTGCCCCTGAAGAAGTGCTACCAGGGCATTGGTGTCCAGCAGATACCTCTTACCAAGCATCGCGCTGCCCGCGTTGCTCGGCAATGGCGTCGCCTTGCCAAGTGAGTCGCCCCACCAGGTCTGTCAAGTCATAAGGTTTAGACATGGCTGCCAATGGGGCAGTATTCTCAATCACGACCAATACAGTCTGGCGCTTCAGATTTTTCGGAGGCTTGTCGATCCAAATGAGTTGCGACCCATTGATTTCTGCACTGTAACTTTTAAGCATAAAGAAACTCCGACGTTTGATTTGGCTAGCTTATAAACACTAGCAATTGCATGGGTTTATTGTAGTTGAACAGGCAATTTACACCAGTCGATCTATCGTTGCTAATATTACAAATGAATTTCAATCGTTCTTACAAAAAATCCTGCCAAGATAACTCTTGGCAGGATTTTTACATGCGTTATAGGCTGTGCAGGCCGTAGAACCTGCTCAACCAGCTATTTAAATCATAGTAGCTGGATTTACATCTTCTCCGCCAGCTGCTCTAAAATCGCCGAGTTTTCCTACAAAGCTAACAATTCCAACGGCAAACATTTTTGAAAATGCACAAAGTCTTGGTCCAAGCTGAAAACGGGTAGCTTGCGGTTAACAGCAAAAGCGCAAATCAAAAAATCAGTGTTTGACCCTTGAATGCCTTTGCGTTTGCAAGTGTTAAAAAACTCTGCTGCTATGTCGTAGTCCAGCACATTCATGGGCTCGTCTGGAAAGGCGGCCAGCGCGCTGCGCAGTTTTTCGTACTGGGTTGTTTCTTTAATGCCGCTAAGCAGTTCTTGGCGTACCGGCCCTACCAGCATAGCGCGCGTATCAGCTATCAGA
This sequence comes from Polaromonas sp., assembly GCA_031386655.1. GTDB lineage: Bacteria > Pseudomonadota > Gammaproteobacteria > Burkholderiales > Burkholderiaceae_C > JAAFIP01. The sequence goes on from JANNCO010000038.1 coordinate 13,065, forward strand.
TCTTTTAATGCAGCCACGGCAGCTTGCGAAGATGGCGGCATAGGGGTAGCGCTTCGGCGCAGCACCAGCGACCACACTGAAGTATCGACTACGACTTGCATTGGCAATTTTTCTTTAATTGCTTTCGAGTTATTTGCTTTTGCGTTGCCGCTGCGATTTGTAGTTGTAATCGGCATCGTAATCAATACCGCCAAAAAGACTGACTATGTGCTGCTGCTGGCGTTTTTGGATGTACTCCATCAGCGCCTGGGTCACCACGGCCTTTTTAGTTTTTTGCCCGCCCACACTGCGTGCAGTTTCTATAAGCTGATCGTCAATTGCAAGATTAGTAGCCATTTTTACACCATTTTATGTGTAGAACAATGTGTGATTTTAACTTATCAGCCTCACAATGGCAAGCTATATAGGTACAGCATGCTGAGCAGCAATTGTTCTACCGCGCAAAACACACACCACCAAACTCAATAGGCAATTTACACCGGTGGATTTAAGTTGCTAATGTTGCGAACGACTTTAATCCAGCTAAAAAAAAAGCCTGCCAAGATAGCTCTTGACAGGCTTTTTTACAGGCGTTTTAGCCTACGCAGGCCGTAGAACCTGCTCAAGCAGCTATTTAAATCATAGTAATCAGATTTAAATCTTCTCTGCCAGCTGCTCCAAAATTGCC
>JANNCO010000064.1:0-4479 GCA_031386655.1 Polaromonas sp.
CTTCGTTCAGCGATTTGTAGCTGTCTGACAGATCTACATATTTGCCCACCATGGCAATGTTGACCTCCACTTGCGGGTTCTCTACCGCGTACACCAGGTTGTCCCAGCGCGTCAAGTTGGCAGGCTGGGTGTGCAGGTTCAATTTGTCGCAGATTAACCGGTCCAGGCCCTGCTCGTGCAGCATGCGGGGTACTTTGTAGATGGTGTCTACGTCCCACATGCTGATCACGCCCCAAGGCTGCACATTGGTAAACAGCGATATTTTCTCAGCTTCTTCGGCGGGAATGGCGCGGTCAGCGCGGCACAGCAGCGCGTCGGGTTGAATGCCAATTTCGCGCAACTTTTGTACAGTGTGTTGGGTGGGTTTGGTTTTCAGCTCACCGGCGGCTTTGATAAACGGCACATAAGTCAGGTGCACAAACGCGGTATTGCCCACCCCTGCACGCAGGCTAAGCTGGCGCGCAGCTTCCAGAAACGGCAGCGATTCAATATCACCCACGGTGCCGCCAATCTCCACAATCGCTACATCCACACCTTCAGCGCCACGCTTTACATAGTCTTGAATTTCGTTGGTGATGTGCGGAATGACCTGCACTGTCTTGCCCAAGTAGTCACCTCGGCGTTCTTTGTCCAGCACCGACTGGTAAATTTGCCCGGTGGTGAAGTTGTTAGACTTCTTCATGCGCGTGTTGATAAACCGCTCGTAATGGCCCAAGTCAAGGTCAGTTTCCGCGCCATCGTCAGTGACAAACACTTCGCCATGTTGCAGCGGCGACATGGTGCCGGGGTCTACATTGATGTACGGGTCAAGCTTGATAAGGGTGACTTTGAGGCCGCGCGATTCAAGAATGGCGGCCAGTGACGCGGAAGCGATTCCCTTGCCCAGAGAACTCACAACGCCGCCAGTGACAAAAACAAATTTGGTCATGTCTGTAGTCCAGAGTATTTATTTCTGAATCAGTGGAAATTACGATTATAGAAGACGCTGGCGCGCTGGCAGGCCTAGCGCTGCCTGGTGGCTTGCTTTTTATGCTTCTGACCTAATTTTTTAATGCGTTTTATGCTTTTAAGCCAGGTAAAACCTGCTCAAGCAGCTATTGATTTTATAGTGAACTATTTATCATTGCGGTGCAAGTTGTTGAGCTTGGGCAAGCTTGCCCAAGCTTGCCCAAGCGCCATGAGAGCAGAGACGTATGCGCATCATTGCTGTCATTTTTGCCAACTTAATTAACCAACCATCATGGCCGCATCTAAAGGTAAACCCGAAGCTTCACGCCATACTTTAGTACTTTTCAAGTCATATTGGAGAAAGTATTTAATTTTTGAATCACACCATGTTTTGAAACAATTGGATTTGTATCGCAATGCTGCGTGATACTCCAATAGCCACTAAAAGAATAGGTTATTAGTGAGTTCATCAACAAATATCGGAGACAGCATGACAGGATTTTTAGACAAAGAACGCATTATTGCGGGGCCGGGTTTTAACCGTTGGCTGGTACCGCCCGCCGCATTGGCCATTCACTTGTGTATTGGTATGGCCTATGGATTTTCAGTGTTTTGGTTGCCATTGTCCAAAGCGCTGGGCATCAAAGAAACCATCAAATGCGGCCCGGATGTGGGCTTTTGGGGGCAGCTGTTTACCACCAGCTGCGACTGGCAAATTTCCACCCTGGGTTGGATGTACACCATGTTCTTTGTGATTTTGGGCTCTTCTGCAGCTACTTGGGGCGGTTGGCTGGAACGCGCTGGCCCACGCAAGGCGGGCGTGGTGTCAGCATGTTGCTGGTGCGGCGGCATGCTGATCTCGGCGCTGGGCATTTATCTGCACCAGTTTTGGCTGATGATTCTGGGCTCCGGTGTCATCGGTGGCATTGGCCTGGGCTTGGGCTACATCTCGCCGGTCTCAACATTGATCAAATGGTTTCCAGACCGTCGCGGTATGGCCACAGGCATGGCGATTATGGGTTTTGGAGGCGGCGCCATGATTGGCTCGCCCCTGGCAGCTGACTTGATGAAATATTTTGCCTCACCTACCGAAGTGGGCGTGATGCAAACCTTTGTAGTCATGGCCTTGGTGTATTTTGTGTTCATGATGGCCGGTGCTTTAGGCTACCGCGTGCCAGAAACCGGCTGGAAGCCCGCTGGCTGGACACCGCCGCCTGCGCAAGTAAACAACGCGATGATCACGCAACGCCATGTGCATGTAAAAAGAGTATGGGGCATTCCACAGTTTTGGCTGATCTGGATGGTGCTGTGCATGAACGTGAGCGCGGGCATTGGCGTGATCGGTATGGCCTCGCCCATGCTGCAAGAAGTGTTTGGCGGTTCGCTGATAGGCGTGGCCAAAAAGTTCGGCGAATTGGACAAAACCCAGTTAGCCGCCATTGCTACGGTGGCTGCAGGCTTCACCGCGCTGCTTAGTTTGTTCAATATCGGTGGCCGCTTTTTCTGGGCCAGCCTGTCTGACAAGATGGGCCGCAAGATGACCTACATAGTGTTTTTTGTGCTTGGTGGTTTGATGTACTTCAGCGTGCCAGGAAGCTCATCGGCTGGATCCATCGTGCTGTTTGTGGGCGCGTTTTGCGTAATTTTGAGCATGTACGGCGGCGGTTTTGCCACCATACCCGCGTATTTGGCCGACATTTTTGGTACGCAAATGGTCGGCGCTATCCATGGCCGCTTGCTCACCGCGTGGGCCACTGCTGGCGTGCTGGGCCCCGTAGTGGTCAACTACATGCGCGAATACCAGCTGGGCATGGGCATCCCGCGCGAGCAGGTGTACAACCAAACCATGTATATCCTGGTGGGTATGCTGGTAGTGGGCTTGATCTGCAATTTGCTGGTGAAACCGCTGGATGCCAAATGGTTCATGACCGACGAAGAGCTGGCTGCAGAGAAGAAACTGGCGCACGAGAAAATGGTGGCGTCAGAGGTCGGCTCTGCCGGCAGCAATACGTCTACCGTAAGCCCTGCTGTGGTGGCCTTTGCATGGCTGGCGGTAGGTTTGCCACTGGCATGGGGCGTCTATCGCACTTTGCTAAGTGTGGCCAAGTTCTTTGCTTAAACCGCTGCTGCGGATAAGCGATACAGTAAAAAGCGGGCTTCGTAGCTGACTAAAAGCTATGAAGTTCGCTTTAGTGTTTGACAACATCCAAGTCCTGCGCTGACATCAAATCAGTGCAGGCGATTTGCCATGAATCACCCCCGACCCTCCAATGAAATTCAAGCCGTAGCCATTGCTACATTGACGACATGCGCCAGCGCATTCGCCAAAAAAGCAAACTTAAAGGGCGGCAGGCCGACGATGCATCTCTCGACGAAGTGCGCGCTTTGCTGGGCCCCAAACCCGAGGCAGGCCATCGACGTGATTTATTGATAGAACATTTACACAAACTGAACGACGCCTACCGTTGTTTGCATGACCGGCACCTGGTGGCACTGGCCAAAGAGATGAACATCCCCATGGCCGAAGTGTATGAGGTAGCTACTTTCTACCACCACTTTGATGTGGTACGCGGTGACGACACCGCCGCTGCGATTACCGTGCGCGTGTGCGACGGGCTGTCGTGCGAGCTGGCGGGTGCGCAGGATTTACTGGCCCGTTTGCCAGCTATTTTGGGCAATGACAATGTGCGCGTGATTCCCGCACCTTGTATTGGTCGCTGCGAAACTGCACCTGCTGTTGCTGTGCACCAAACCGTAGTGCCACTTGCCACTGTGCAAGCAGTACAGACCGAATTTTTAAAGCAAAAACAGCTGTTAACCCAAGTAAAAACTGCTCAACCAGCTACTAAAAATGTAGCATGGCCAGACTATGTCAACTATGCTGACTACCAAGCTAGTGGCGGCTACACATTAGCCCAAGCCATTGCCGATGGCAGCAAAGACACAGAAAGCGTCCTTAAAACTATGGAAGACTCTGGCCTGCGTGGCCTGGGTGGTGCAGGCTTTCCGGCAGGGCGCAAATGGCGCATTGTGCGGGGCGAGGCGGCTCCCAAACTGATGGCAATCAACATCGACGAAGGCGAACCCGGCACCTTCAAAGACCGCACGTATCTAGAAAGCGACCCACACCGTTTCCTAGAAGGCATGCTGATTGCAGCGCAAGTAGTAGGCATCGATGCGATCTACATTTATCTGCGCGATGAATACCACGACTGCCGCAACATGCTGGAATTTGAATTGGCCGCCCTGCAGGCCAACCCACCGTTCAAGCTGCCGCTGATTGAGCTGCGGCGTGGCGCAGGCGCCTATATCTGCGGCGAAGAATCTGCCATGATCGAAAGTATTGAAGGCAAACGCGGTGAGCCGCGCATGCGCCCGCCCTACATTGCACAAGTAGGCCTGTTTGGCCGCCCTACGCTAGAACATAATTTTGAAACTCTGTACTGGGTGCGCGAGCTGGTAGAAAAGGGTGCCGACTGGTTTGCGTCGCAAGGCAGAAATGGCCGCAAAGGGCTGCGCAGCTTTAGCGTG
>JANNCO010000071.1:0-3204 GCA_031386655.1 Polaromonas sp.
GCAGGCCCTGAGGTTGCGCCCCGGTCGGCGGCCCCCTTCGGGGTAAGCTTTGCAGTGCTCAAAATTTGGGAAAACGTCGAAACTCGCGCAAGCGCTCAAACAACGACGTTTCCTGATCCAAATTTCTCCGCGCTTCAAGCCCGCCGCCCTGATTGGGGCGCAACCCCAAGGCCTGCACAGACGTGCACCGCGAATACTGGGTTGGTGGGTTTATCTGCTGTGAGGCACGCTGGGCGTATTCTGGAGCCTTTTTTTAGAGTGTTTTGGGCCACCAACCCAGGTAAATCCTGCTCAACCAGCTATGCAATTGATAGTACTTGCATCATCTGTGGGCTTCTCCAGCGCGCGGGCTGTCCCAAACCACGCAAAGAACCATGTGACGAGTCGGGTCCGTCTCGATGAAAAATATGCAGCAAGGCGCGCGTTGTTGAAGCTCGCGCACCAAAAGCCTCAGTTCGCGCGTGTTTGCGGAATATTTTTCGCGAAAGAGATGCCCGGTTCGAGTCCAGCGTACCGGCGCGCACCCAAACCAAGCAACCAACTCAACGAAGCGCAATCGTCAACTAAGCTAACCATTGACTAGTCACCACTACCCCTAAATTTACCAAGCGTTTGCGCATGCACAGCACTGCTTTGTCTTTACTCAACAACGCAGCGCGGTGCTGCACCGCAAGATCGATGAATTTTTGATCGTCCTCGTCTTTGCACACATACACGGCGCGTGGGGCAGTGTCTACAAATTGGGCAGTCGCATCAAACTGCGCCAATACCTGCGCTGCAGTCACTTGGTAGAACGCCATGCGTGGCTGCAGATGGGTGTAGGCCAGCACGCGTTCCAGCTCATCGCGCATCACTTGGGTGCTGATCCACTGCAAACGCTTCTCGCGCAGTGCGAGCCTTAAAGCATCGCAACGTGGATCACAGAAGATAAACAGGTCTAAAACAATATTGGTGTCCAGCACGATCCAAGCCACTGCCGCATCGGCCACATTGGCCATGCTTTGTGTGTTCAGGGCCGCAGTCTCGCTCAAACGGCGTCACCTTTGCCTGCTGGGCGCGAATGGGCTGGGGGCGGTACATCTTTATCCGTCGGTGGCCTGCGGCCTTGCACGTCGAATTTAAACAGGCGGCATTCAATCGGACCATTCCACATCGGCACACGGCGTGATTCTTTCAGGCGCATGCGACCCGGTAGTTTCATATCTGGCGCAAGGATCCATGCGGTCCAGCCATCAAAGTGCGTTTTCCAGTGCGTGGCCAGCTGCACAAAAAAATCATCGGCATCAGGCCCTTGCTTGGCCGACACACCCGCCACCTCAATACGCTCGCCATACGGCGGGTTAATCATCATCACAGGTTTGACTGTGGCCGTTGCGGCACACGGCGGCATGCGTTGCAGTGCATCACCACCGCGGAGTTGCACGGCGTGGGCTACGCCTGCGCGCTCGGCATTACGTTGTGCAAAATCTACCATGCGGTGGGCTACATCACTGCCAAATATGGTGATCTCGCCATCGTTTGCCGGGCCGGGCAGTGCGGCATCAGCGGCTTGCTGCTTGATAGGCTCCCACACATGCCTTTGGAATGGCAAGTACCGCTCAAAGGCAAATTCCCGCAACAAACCAGGTGCAATATTCAGCGCTATTTGCGCAGCCTCTATGGCAATGGTGCCGCTTCCGCAGCAAGGGTCGTACAGCGGCTGGTCGGGCTGCCAGCCGCTGGCGGCCAGCATGGCAGCCGCCAAAGTTTCTTTCAAAGGTGCATCGCCTTTGTCTAGCCGCCAGCCGCGTTTAAACAACGGTTCGCCACTGGTGTCAATATACAGTGTGACGGTGTCGGTGTTCAGATGCGCATGGATGCGTACATGGGGCCAGTGCGTGTCTACATCGGGCCGTGCGCCAGACTTGTTGCGAAAGCGGTCGGCCACAGCGTCTTTAATCGTCAGCGCCGCAAAGTTCAAACTCTTCAGCGGGCTGTGCTGCGACGTCATGTCGATTTTGAAAGTGTTTTTATTGGTAAACCACAGCTCCCACGCTACATCGCTGGCGGCGTCGTACAGGTCTTTCTCGTGGCGGTACGGGCGGTGCTGCAGTTGCACCATCACACGCACAGCCAAGCGGCTCCACAGGTTCAGCTGCATCACGTCGCGCCACGAGCCTTCTAGCGTGACACCGCCGCGCAGCACGCTAACAGGCTGCTTGGTGATGGCATGCACTTCGTGGCCGAGCAGTTCTTCTACGCCGCCTGCGCAGGGTAGAAAAAGTTGGAGATGGTTCATGGACATAGAAACTTTCTTGCGGCTTGCCTGGCAAACCCGTCATCATCACTGTAGCGGGTGCGCTAGAGTGTTTTGCGTAAATTAGTCGGCGCGATGCGCAAGGCTTCGCGGTATTTGGCTACGGTGCGGCGGGCGCATTCGATACCCTGCTCTTTCAGCATGTCGGCAACGGCATTGTCAGACAGTGGTTTTTTGCGGTCTTCTGCGGCAATAAATTGCGCAATTAAGGCACGCACCGCGGTGCTGGACGCATTGCCGCCTGTTTCGGTGTTCAGCCCTGAACCAAAAAAATACTTCAGCTCAAACGTACCATAAGGCGTAGCCATGTATTTGGCGGTAGTGACACGGCTGATAGTAGACTCATGCAAGCCCAGCTCGTCGGCAATCTCGCGCAGCACCAGCGGGCGCATGGCCAGCGCGCCGTGCGTGAAAAAATTGCGCTGCCGCTCCACAATCGCATTACTTACCCGCAAGATCGTGTCAAAGCGCTGCTGGATATTTTTAATAAACCAACGCGCTTCTTGCAAGCGGCCTTGCAAATTAGCGTGGCTACCAGATTTGCCAGACTTCAAAGCCTGTGCGTAAATATCATGCACCCGCAGCCGCGGCATCACCGCCGCGTTAAGCTGCACCCTGAACTTGGCTGCACTGCCGCGCCCTGCCGCTGTGACGATAACGTCAGGTGTGATGATATTGCGCTCTACATCGGCAAATTGGCGGCCTGGTTTGGGGTCCAGGCGCACGATCAATGCGATGGCTTCTTTAACCTCGTCGGCAGACAGGCCGCACAAGTAACCCAACCGTTTGACATCGCGCCGCGCCAGCAAGTCAGTGGGTTGCGCGCACACGGCCAGCGCTGCACTGCGCGCAGGTGTGTGCAGCGGCAAAGCGCGCAGTTGCAAGCTTAGGCATTCAGCCAAATTGCG
>JANNCO010000168.1:0-10491 GCA_031386655.1 Polaromonas sp.
GACCAGGCCCTTTTTAAAACCGGTTGGCTACTCTTTAGGCAGCGGGCGCGGCTTGCCCTCCATGTCAATCGCCACATAAGTCAGGTTGGCCTCGGTTACTTTGATCACCGGCTCTGGCTGGCGCATGCGCTGCGCGTAGACCTCTACCTTCATAGTCACTGATGTATTGCCTATCCGTTCGACTTCAGCAAAAAAACTCAGCAGGTCGCCGATTTTGACGGCTTGCTTGAAAATAAACTGGTTGACTGCCACCGTGGCAATGCGCCCTTTGGCCAGGCGCGCAGGAATCACCGAACCAGCCAAGTCCACCTGGGCCATCACCCAGCCGCCAAAAATATCGCCGTTGGCGTTACTGTCTGCTGGCATGGGAATGACTTTGAGCACCAGCTCTTTGTCAGTAGGCATAACCGTGGGCGCGCTGGAATTGTCAGACATAGGCACAATCTAGGGTAATTAAAGAATCGACATTGTCCCATGCGCTCACTGGCACCTCATTCGCCCTCCACCTCTGCATCTACCCCCAATCCCGGCCTGCCTGCTGCATCCAGCAATGACTGGGCCACCCTCAAGCGCCTGTTTCCTTACCTGTGGCGTTACAAATGGCGCGTCATGGCGGCGCTGGCCTTTATGGTGGGGGCCAAAGCAGCCAACGTCAGCGTGCCCTTGCTGCTCAAGGAGTTGGTGGACAGCTTGAGTTTGCAGCCTGGCAGCCAGCAAACATTGCTGGTGGTACCCGTAGCATTGCTGCTGGGCTATGGCGCGCTACGCTTGTCAACCTCGCTGTTCACTGAGCTGCGCGAGCTGGTGTTTGCCAAAGCTACGCACGGCACAGCGCGCACTATTGCGCTGGAGACATTTCAGCACCTGCATGCGCTCAGCCTGCGCTTTCACCTCGAACGGCAAACAGGCGGCATGTCGCGCGATGTGGAGCGCGGCGTGCGCGGCATCGAGTCGCTCATTTCGTATTCGCTGTACTCGATTATTCCTACGCTGATTGAAGTAGTCTTGGTCCTGGTGATTTTGGCAGTCAAGTTTGACATCTGGTTTGCGGGCATCACTATCACGGCGCTGGTGCTGTACATCACCTTTACCGTCACAGTTACCGAATGGCGTACACAGTTTCGCAAGCAGGCCAACGAATTTGACTCGGCAGCGCACAGCAAAGCGATAGATTCACTGCTCAATTACGAAACCGTCAAATATTTCAATAACGAGGGCTTTGAAGCTGCGCGCTACGACGAGAGTTTGGAAAAACTGCGCAAAGCGCGTTTGAAAAGCCAAACCACGCTGATGCTGCTAAACACCGGGCAGCAAATCATCATCGCGGTAGGTTTGGTGGCCATGCTGTGGCGCGCAACCCAAGGCGTGGTAGATGGCCGTTTGACGATTGGCGACTTTGTGATGGTGAACGCTTTTATGATTCAGCTGTACATTCCGCTGAATTTTTTAGGGGTGATTTACCGCGAGATCAAACAAAGCTTGACCGACCTGGACAAGATGTTCGTTTTAATGCAAAAAGAGCGTGAAATTGCCGATTTACCTGCTGCAACAGCTATAAAAATAGAAGCATCACCCACAGTACAGTTTGACAACGTAAGCTTTGCCTACGAGGCTGACCGGCCTATTCTGCACAACGTCAGCTTCATGATTCCGGCTGGTAAAACAGTGGCGGTGGTGGGGCCCAGTGGCTCGGGTAAATCGACCATCGCGCGGCTGTTGTACCGCTTTTATGATGTGCAGCAAGGCGCCATCTGCATAGCAGGGCAAGACATCAAACACGTCACGCAAGCCAGCGTGCGGCGCGCCATTGGCATCGTGCCGCAAGACACCGTGCTGTTTAACGACACGGTGGAATACAACATTGCGTACGGCAAACCAGGCAGTACCCGTGCCCAGGTAGAAGCCGCTGCACAAGCCGCCCATATCCACAGCTTCATCAACGCCACACCCAAAGGTTATGCCACCATGGTGGGCGAACGCGGGTTGAAACTCTCGGGCGGAGAAAAGCAGCGCGTAGCCATTGCCCGCACACTGCTTAAAAACCCACCGATATTGATTTTTGACGAAGCTACTTCGGCACTGGACAGCGCCAACGAGCGCGCTATCCAAGCTGAACTGCAAAGCGTAGCCAGTGGCAAAACTACGTTGGTCATTGCCCACCGTTTATCCACCGTGGTGGACGCACACGAAATACTGGTGCTGGATGCAGGCCGTATTTTGGAGCGTGGGTCACACGCGCAGTTGCTGGCCATGCAGGGTCGCTATGCACGCATGTGGGCGTTGCAGCAAAGCACTGCCGAGCAAGTTGAAGTTACCGCTTAACCAGGGCGGCGTGAAGGCGCAGGGCCCATCGAATCGCCTTCAACAAACTGTGACTGCACCAGTACATGGTTTGCCTGCAGTGGTACGCCTTCTATAATATTTAGCAACATCTCGGCCATAGTCACGCCAGACTCCAGGGGTGTGGGCTGCAAAATGCAGGCCACGCTCAAGTCGTTAAGCAAGGTGTCTTCGGGTATGCCACCGTCTACCACTACAGATATATCGCGGCCCAGTTGTATGCCTGCGTTTAGTAAATAGCGGATGATGCCCACGCCGCCCAAATTGTTATCCACCAATATAGCGGTGGGGCGTGCAGGCAGGCTTAGCAAATATTCAGCAGCGGCGTAGCCTCCACGGCGGTCCATGCCACCCGCAATCACCTTATTTGAATCAACCTCCAAACCGGCTTCTTTCATGCCGATCAGAAAACCTTTTTTGCGCTGTGCAGCAAAGTTAAATTCCAGCGGTGAATGCACATGCGCTATGGCTTGGTGGCCCAATGCCGCCAAGCGCTGTACCGCCATGCGGCTACCCGCCTCATTGTCTACGTCGTACCAAGCAAAATCATCACGCGCGCCACAGCGGCCATAACCCAAAAACGGGAAATCAGCTTTCTTCAAGTAGTCAATGCGCGGGTCGTCCACCCGAGTGTTGGCCAGCAACACACCGTCTACGCGCTTGCCGCGTACCAGGCGGTCGTAGGTGACCAGCTCGGTGTTGCCGCGCGCTGCTGCCAGCAGCAGGTCAACGCCTGCCTTTTCCAGCCTGTCAGAAAACGCGGCAATCATGGCCAGAAATCTGGGATTGCCCAAATAGTCAGTGTCCAGTGGATACACCAAGCCCACTGCATCGGCTCGTCCTTTGACCAAACGCTGGGCACCTATATTGGGTTGGTAATTGAGCTCTTTGGCACGCTCTACAATCCGTGCGCGCGTTGTTTCGCTGATATCGGTGTAGCCATTCAAAGCGCGGCTTACCGTCGACGGTGATACGCCCAAGCTAGCTGCCAAATACTTGATATTTACAGTCACTTGAATTTACTGGGTGGATAGCACGGGCAGTTGGTGCTAACTTTTAGGCCAGCGCGGCAAATAGCCCGCCCCACGGCGCGCAGTGCACCGCGCCATGCTGCAAAGTAGCACCCTGCAAACCACTGTGCTGCAGTGGCGTTGCAGCGCCCATCGCGAGGGGCAGGTTCATTACCGCAGCTTGGTCGCTAAAGTTAAACACGCACAGCACGCCCTGCCCACCCTGCTCGCGCACATACGCCAGCACTTGGGGGTGTACTGGCAGTAGCTGCATGGTGCCGGTCACCAGGGCCGGTACCGTACGCCGCCAGTGCAACAGGTGCTTATAAAAATGCAGCAGTGAATCTGCGTTGGTTTGCTGTTGGTCTACGGCCAAAGGCAATTGTGGTTTGGCAACCGGCAGCCACGGCCGCGCGTGCGACGAAAACCCTGCCGAGGGTGCCGAAGCATCCCAAGGCATAGGTGTGCGACACCCGTCACGGCCTTTTAAGTTAGGCCACATTTCTATGCCATACGGGTCTTGCAGGTCTTCAAATTCAATGTCAGCCTCGGGTAGGCCCAACTCATCACCCTGGTACAACGACGGCGAGCCGCGCAGTGATATTTGCATGGCTGCGCTTAAACGCAGCAACTGCGGGTGGGGCTTGTCTCCACCCCATCGGGTGGCAACACGCGTAACGTCATGGTTAGCCAGTGCCCAGCAGGGCCAGCCGTCGCCCACTACCTCGTTGAAATGGCTGAACACCCCGTGCAGATAAGGCGCATCGTGCCGCGTTGCCAATAAGTCAAAGCAATACGCCATGTGCAATTTGTCGCCGCCGTTGGTGTATTCAGCCACGCGCACCAACCCATCGTCATCGCCAATCTCGCCCACCAGCGTGGTGTTGGGGTACTGGTCTGCCAAGACGCGCAGGCGCTTCAAAAAATCAATATTCTCTGGCCTGTTTTTGTCAAATTGATGAAATTGCCAGCTGTAGGGATTAGACGAACTCACCGCTGGATTTTCGCCAATCGGTTTACCGCGTGGCGGGTTGTTGCGCAGCAGCGCGTCGTGCACATAAAAATTAGCCGTGTCCAGGCGATAGCCATCGACCCCTAAATCTAACCAGAATTTTACGGTGCCCAATATGGCATCTTGCACTGCAGGGTTATGAAAGTTCAAGTCGGGTTGCGAGGTTAGAAAGTTATGCAGGTAGTACTGCAATCGTCCTGTATCCCACTGCCACGCTGTGCCACCAAATATGCTTAGCCAATTGTTGGGTGCCGTACCGTCAGATTTTGCGTCGGCCCATACATACCAATCAGCTTTGGGATTGGTATGGCTGGCGCGGCTTTCGACGAACCAGGGGTGTTGATCAGAAGTATGCGACAGCACCTGGTCAATGATGATTTTTAAACCCAATTCATGCGCGCGTGCCAGTAGTTTTTTAAAATCATCTAGCGTGCCAAACATGGGATCTACATCGCAATAGTCTGACACATCGTAGCCAAAATCTTTCATGGGACTTTTGAAAAATGGTGACAGCCACACTGCATCGGCCCCCAGCTTGGCCACATACTCCAGGCGCTGGGTAATACCAGGTAAATCGCCAATGCCGTCGCCATTGCTGTCTTGGAACGAACGCGGATATATCTGGTACACCACGGCGCCGCGCCACCAGTTATCGTTTGGAGCTTTTTGCATAAAAAATGATCACATTGAAATAAAAATGAGGGGTTCGTGCTGCGGTGTCAGCAACGCTGGCATGGAGCAGGCGGCGCAGCTCAGACTTAACCGCCTTTGACAGAGCCTGACAACAAGCCTCGCACAAAAAAGCGCTGCAGTGAGAAGAACACCAGTACAGGCACTGCAATGGACACGAAAGCGCTGGCCGTCAAAATCTCCCAGCTCTCGCCACGCGAGCCCAACAAGTCGTTAAGCTTGATCGTCAGCACTACCTGCTCAGGCCCCTTGCCTAAAAACACCAAGGCCACTAGAAAGTCGTTCCACACCCACAAGAACTGAAAGATGGCAAAACTGGCCAGCGCTGGTATGGACAATGGCAGCACAATGCTGGTAAAAATCTGGAAATGCGATGCACCATCCATGCGCGCACTTTCGATAATATCGCGCGGCAATGCGGCAATGTAATTGCGCAGCAGATAAATAGCCAAGGGCAAACCGAAAGCTGTGTGTGCAAGCCATATGCCCGGGTAAGATTTGGAATCGATACCAATAGCTGCGCCAGCTTCGTTGTACAGCCGCAGCAATGGAATCAAAGACATCTGCAAGGGCACTACCAGCAAACCCACCACCACAATGAACAGCCACTTGCGCCCCGGAAACTGCATCCAGCTAAAGGCATACGCGGCAAAGGCGGCAATTAAAATCGGAATCAAGGTAGCAGGAATGGTCACTTTAAAGGTGTTGACAAACGCTTGCCCCACTCCTTCCGAGGCAATCACCTTTTGGTAATTTTGTGTTGAAAATTCAGGCGGTGACTGCGCCACATAAAACACCCGCACACCATTGGTTTTTTCGTACGCAGCGGTCAGCTCCAGTCGGTAAGTGCCATCGGTATTGACGGTTAGCGTGCCATCGGGCTTGCCATCTTCTTCGTCAAAAATCTGTCCATCGGGTACGGCTGCCGTGGTACCCACTGCAAATTCGTCTGGTTTGGAGGATTTGAGTGAAAATTTGCCAATCTTCGCAGCCGATGCAGCTGCAAACAAGCGCCCGCTGATGACGTATTTATCGCCCACCTGTTGCACACTTTGCGCGCCACCGGTGCGGCGCATATCTGCGCGCTGCTGTGTGGACGCCGCTGTCCACCAGCCGCTGGAGACCAACTGCTCTTTCACCCGAAAGCTGGACACCAGCAATCCCAAAGTGGGAAACACCCATATCACCACGATCGCCATTAGCAGCAATTGCGCCACGATAGACTGCAAGCTGAAATATTTTTTCATCTCTGCGCCTCTTCTGCCCGAAAGCGCTGAATGTTAAATACCATCACTGGGATGACCGCAAACATGAGCACCATGGCCAGCGTGGAGCTGCGGCCATAGTCACCGCCACCGCGAAACATCCAGTCGTACATCAAATTGCCCAGCACACTGGTGTCCCACTGCCCGCCGGTCATGGCCATCACAATGTCAAACACTTTGAGCACGGTGATGGTGATCGTTGTCCACACTACCAAAATAGTCGACATCACCTGTGGCACCATGATTTCAAAAAATATCTGCAGCTCGCTGGCGCCGTCCAGGTGCGCTGCCTCAATCGTCTCGGTTGGCACGCCACGCAGCGCAGCCGACAAAATCACCATGGCAAAACCGGTTTGAATCCAGATCAATATCACCATCAAGAAAAAATTATTCCAAAAAGGTAGGGTGACCCAAGCCTGAGGCTCAAAGCCCATGCCCATGACGATAGCATTCAGAATACCAATTTGTCCTGACTGTGGGCCACGGTAGTCGTAGACAAACTTCCAGATCACGCTGGCACCCACAAAGCTAATCGCCATGGGCATGAAGACCATGGTTTTGGCAATGTTGCCCCACCACACGCGGTCGGCTAGCACGGCCACAATTAACCCCAATACGGTAGCTACGGCAGGCACGACCAGTAGCCACAGTATGTTGTTGCGGATAGTAATAAAAAAGTACTGGTCAGCAAACACCCATGTGTAATTGCTGATCCCCACGAAGGTCTCGCCTGTTGCATCGTAGAAGCTCAAGCGAAAAGTTTCAACCAATGGGTACAGCAAGAACACGCCCAGCAACAGCAGCGCTGGCGCTAAAAATAGCCACGGCCGCACACCCGACTCCAGCACATCGGCCAACGGTCGCTTGGCTGTAGGGTTGCCTTTGGGTCGCTGGGTGAACTTGTCGAGCAGAAAATTGGAGCCCGCAAAATACAACAGACAAAACGCCACGCTTACTGCAACGGCAGCGAGGGCTTGGAAGACTTGTTCAGTCATGTTGTGGGCCAGATAGATGATTTGACTGACATTGGGCACTCACCATGCCGGTATTTGCACCAGGGCAGTACCAACACGGTGAGCGCTTTCATGGGATTACTTGATAGCGTCCCAGCTTTTTTGGATGTCGTCAGCCACCGCCTTGGCAGACTGGCCGCCAGAATAGTTGACCATGCCTTTCCAGAAGCTGCCTGCACCGATAGCGCCAGGCATCAGGTCAGAGCCGTCAAAACGGAAGGTGGTGGCACCCAACAAAATCTCGCCTTGCTTTTTCAGAGCTTTACTTTTGTACTTGTCCAGGTTGGCACCTTTGTGCGGCGTTAAAAAGCCACCCTCTGCCATCCAGATTTCGTGCGCTTGTGGATGCTCCAGATATTCCATGAAAGCGCGTGTGGCAGGGCTGTCTTTGGTAATGGTCATGATGGTGCCGCCGCCCAAAACAGGGTTACCCAGCTTTTTGCTGTTGTAGGACGGAAAGTAGAAAAAATCGGCTTCGTCGGCCTTGCCTTCTGGGAAGAACGCAGGGATAAAGCTGGCCTGGCGGTGCATGTAGCACTTGGGTGGTGAGCCAAACAGGCCTTTGGGGCTGTCTTTGAAACTCACCGTTGCCACAGCTTTGGCGCCGCCGTCTACATAAGCGTCGTTCTTGGCAAAGAAGCCATAGGCCTCGATCGCTTCAATCACGCGGGGGTCGTTAAACTTGATTTTGTTGCTGACCCAGCCGTCGTACACATCGGGGGTTTGCGTGCGCAGCATCAAGTCTTCTACCCAGTCAGTGGCGGGCCAGCCTGTGGCGGCGTCGCTGCCCAGGCCGATGCACCAAGGTTTACCACCGCCATCAGCGGCGATTTTTTTGGTCAAGTCTTGCAGCTCTTCCATGCTCTTGGGCACTTTGTAGCCTTTTTCTTTAAAGTTCTCGGGGATGTACCACACCAGGCTTTTCACGTTCACGTTGTAGAACAAACCATAGAACTCTTTTTTGCCGGCTTTGCTGGCGTACGTGCCCAGCTCCGCCCATGAGTTGCCAGCGGCATAGTTCTTTTTAACCCAGTCGCTGGTTTTATTACCCAGCGGCACCAAGCCACCGATAGCGGCCATGTTGGCAGCCAAGCCCGGCTGCGGGAACACCGAGATGTTAGACGGTGAACCGGCTTTGATGTCGATCACGATTTGCTGCTCTGAGCTTTGCGAGCAAGAAGGCTTGACCGTAGCACCCGTGGAGGCTTCAAAAGCGGCAATCACCTTCTTGAAGAAACCTTCTTCCGCACCTGTCCAGGGGCAGGTGATGGTCACGGTTTGGCCTTTTAAGTTAGGGCCTTTATAGTCTGCCGCCATTGCGGGGCTGCACAGGGTTGTCATGGCAACGACGGATGCGGCCGCCGCTATGGTGTGTCTCTTTAACATGCTTTCTTTCTCCATAAAAACTCAGCAGCCTATCTGCCAAGTAAATCTTTCATAAACTTTCAATACATCGCCCACCGCGCGCATCGCGCAATGCTCATATGCGCTTTCCTGCGCTGTCGAATTTGTACAAATGCTCGATGGCAAAACCCAGCGCTACAGCGCCGCCTGGCTCTAGGGCCAGCGTGCCTTCCATGCGCGCCGTGATCTCGCCCAGTGCGCCAGCGTCAACATAAGCAAAGGTTTCATTACCTAAACGCTCCGAATGTTTCAGCGTGCCCTTGATCGCACCGCCTTCTTGCGTTTTCAAATGCTCGGGGCGCAAACCTATCGTAGTAGCGTTGTACTGCTGGGCAAAATCACCGGCGATCAGATTCATCTGCGGTGAGCCAATAAAACCGGCGACAAACAAACTGGCGGGCTGGTTGTACAAGTCCAGCGGCTTGCCCACTTGCTCAATGCGCCCATGGTTCAGCACCACTATTTTGTCGGCCAGTGTCATGGCTTCGACTTGGTCGTGCGTCACATAAATCATCGTGGCACCCAAGCGGCGGTGCAGCGTAGCCAGCTCAACGCGCATTTTGGTTCGCAGGGCGGCGTCCAGGTTGGACAAAGGCTCGTCAAATAAAAATACTTTGGGGTCGCGCACAATGGTGCGGCCAATGGCCACACGCTGGCGCTGCCCGCCCGACAAGGCTTTGGGCAAGCGGTCTAAGTAATCAGTAATTTGCAGAATCTCGGCGGCGGCGCGCACGCGGCGGTCGATCTCAGCTTTGTCTACTTTGGCAATCTTCAGGCCAAAGGCCATGTTGTTGTACACCGTTTTATGCGGGTACAACGCGTAGCTTTGAAACACCATTGCCACACCGCGCTGGGCCGGCGGCAAATCGTTGACCACATCGCCTGCAATCAACAGTTGCCCACCGCTGATCTCCTCCAGCCCGGCAATCATGCGCAGCAAGGTGGTTTTGCCGCAGCCTGATGGGCCGACAAACACCACAAATTCACCCGGCTCGATATCCAGATCAATGCCGTAGATCACATCAGCTTTGCCGTAATTTTTCTTGATTCCGCGCAGGCGGACATCGGATTGGCTCATACGTGGGCTTTCTTTGCACTGGCTGTCGCTAAATCCATGATGCGAAGCATCGCGCAAGGGGCGAAATCGTTTTCGTAAAAGAGCGAATCTTAATCAAATTGGGCAATTCATCACACTCGGGGAAACCCTTGCAGCCTGTGAGGTGCATTGGTTGGATGGTTATAGTTTGTCAAAATTACTATCGATTTAATAGCGGCTTGAGCAGGATTTGCCTGGGTTATTGGCCTATTTTGTTGCTGAAAATGCTGGTTAAAGGGTTTTGGTGGATGTTTTTTGCTGTGTGGCTTTCATACGGGGTTGGTTCGTTGTTCTAGAACGCGCACTGCTGCGGTGTGTGTCTCATGCCAAACGGACCTGCGGCCCTTTATTGTTTGTCATGAGACACACACCACAACAGCACGCTTGTAATAGGGCTAGGGTTTCAATCTGTGCTGGTCACTGTGAATAGGATAAGTCGCTGCTTTTGCGCCGGCAACCACGTCAGTGAAGCGCAGCAACGTTCGGTGTGCCTATGACAAACAATAAAGGGCCGCAGGTCCGTTGGGCATGGGCATACCGTGCGGTGCTGCGTGACCGCGAAGACTACGAATGCAAAACTCTAAGCACTACAAATTACATAGCTGCTTGAGCAGGATTTACTTGGGTTACAAGCCTAAATGGCACTTATTTTAGAGCTTCT
>JANNCO010000169.1:0-5688 GCA_031386655.1 Polaromonas sp.
TTGCCACCCGACACCACGGGCCTTCGGCAAGCATCTCCAGTACTCACTCCGGGGGAAATTTAGAAACTCGCTGCGCTCAGACATCTAAATTTCTTATCCCCTGCGTTCCGTGCTTCGAGCCCGTGGCTCAACGGGTGGCAAAAGGGCTAGGCCACAGCCGGTCGCTTGTAGTCGGCTGGGGGTCATTAGCAAAATTAGTCACGCTGTTTGAACTAGCCACATACGCAGGCGTCGTTCAGCCTGACCTTTCCCACAATAAATTTGCACCGCGTGCCTTCAACCTACTACATCCACCAGGGTGAGCGGTGTGAGCGTGTCGATGAAAAAATCGTAGCGAGGCGCGGCCCACCAACTTAAGATGACCACTACCTCTCGCGTGTGTTCGCGGAGATTTTTTGCAGCGACATGTCACGCCGCCCGTCCAAGGTAAACAACGAAGTAAAGCATTGCCTCAGGGGAGTTCAACAACCATAAACGCTACAAATTCAATAGCTGCTTGAGCATATTCAACGGTCTATAAGCCCTAAAACTCATAAAAATTAAGTGAAACTAGCCGATTAATTAACCGACGAAACTGCCTTGGCAGCACTCGGTACAGCCTCTTGTTCTTCCTGCATCTTGCTCTCCTGCTCAGCATCTAGCTCTAGCTCGCGTGCGGTACGCTTGTTTTTAGCCGGTGCTAAAGGTTGAAGCTGTTCATCCGCCAGCCCCACCAGAAGTGCGCGCCCGTCGGGCAGTACGCGAAACTCGCCGAATTTGGCTTGCTTGAACGGCTCGCCCTTACCTTCGGGAAAGAAAAACGCATCGGTCACCAACGTCCAGTCGCGGTTCTTGCGCTGCAGCGGTAGCAAAATTTCAGCTTTGGCCAGTGCCTCGCGCGCAGGCGTATCAGCTACGCGCAGTACCGTGGCTACACCGCGTGCATCTAGCTGGGCCACTACGGTGGCGCTTTGCAAGTTGCGGTCATCTTCATCGCCGTTCAGTGTGCTGCGTATACCAGCGGGCAAGGCAAAGTTCAGTGCCATGTAGTCGCCCTGCATCAGCGATCTGGGGTCGCGCGGGGCCAATGGAATGTAGATTTTCAGGCCACTGCTGATAACTTGTTCTTTCTTCATCACATCGTAGTTTGCCGCACCCAAGGCCAGCACTGTGCCAGCGGCTAGCAAACCGAGCGTGAGGCTAGGGCGCACTGCGCTATGGGGCGATGCTGCACTGGCATGGCCTGCAGTGTGCGCACCGCCTGTACGAAAGTGTCTGCGCAGTGCCCACAAAAATGCGCCTAGAAATGCCCCAACAATAGCCAATACACCAGCTTTGTTGACCAAAGACCAGCCCAGTGCATAGTAAAAACCAGACAGTTGCGCCAGCAGCACCAGCAGCGCCAAACCCACCATGCGTTTGCGGCCAGTGGACAGCGCGGCGGTGCCCACCACAGCTACCACGCCGCCATCCGCGGTAAAAAAGCTAAACACCACCAAGCACAGGTACACCACTGTCAACCCGGCCCATTCGCGGCGCTTGTCAGGCGCTGTCAAAGCCCAGCGGCGGGTCAGCCACCACCAAGCAGCGATGGTCAGTAGCACCTGCAGTGCCACTACCCAGTTCAAAGTAAATAAAGCCGCTTGGCCTGCGGTGTCTGAATCTGCCGACCCCATCCTGCTGCCGCTGTACGCAAACACCGCACCACTGCCATACATCACGGCAAGCAAAAGCGCGACACCTGCGCCATCTGCAAAGCCTGCTGTGTTGCGTGCCAGCTTAGATGGCGACAGCCGGGCTTCCAGAATGCACCACGCGGCCCACAGCAAGGCTAGCAGCACTGCGTTGAGCGTAAGCGGAAAGCTGTAGGCCACAGCAAACACGGCGCGTTCTAAATACAAGCCCGGCGCGATCATCATAAAAGTGATGGCCGCGCCCAAACCCATCAAGCGCTGCACCCAAGGCACACGCACCAGCATGGCGATGCCCAGCTGCAATACCAAGAGAACTAGCAAAATCACCGTGAAATCCAAGTCGTTACGACCCAGCGAATACACCAGCAGCGCTATGCCAGTCAACATCACCGTAAAACACACATGTGTCATAAACATGGGCAGCTTGCTGCGCAGGCCCGCGACGGTGGGCACCACTAACACAGCGGCCACAAAGAACGCAACCAGCGGCCGGTCAAATACATTGCTGCTCAGAAACAAAAACAAGAAAATCACAAACGGCCATACCGCAAACTGAGCACCTACCAAACTGAGCGCGGTGATGACCCACGACGGGCTGGGCTCATCCAGTGCTTGCATGGCCGTTGGTGGCAGCAGGCCTTCGGCTTGCGCGGCTTGCACGAGTTGGGTGTCTGCTGTCATGCTGCGCCCTCTTGTTTTTGCAGTTTGTAAATCCACTGGCCGCTCAAGCCCACCGTCACCGCTGCCACTAGCCCAAAGATAAGCACTTGACCAACCGGGTCAGACGAAGAACCACCGCCGTAGAACAAAACACGCAGCACCAAGCCTAAAAACATCGCATCCAGCGCCAGCGCCACCATGGCTATCAGCGTAATGTCACGCGGTTTGGCAAACCAGGCGATGACTGCAGTGCCTGCCACCAGCAGGGCGTTGACCATGTAGATAGAAGGCTGCTGCCGAAACAAATCCCACAAACCGTAGGTACACCACGCACCGAGCGCAAAAAACACAGCCAACCGAAGCGCATAGCGCCCAGTCACCTCGCCGCTGGGCGCACGCAGGCTTACACGGGTGACCAGTGCTATCACCAGCACCAGCAGCGCCCACAGCAGCGGGGTCAGGTAGCTGCGGTACTTGTGGCCCCAAAACATGCGGTCCATATTGGCTATCGGGTTCATCAAATGGTCGCCCGACCACAGCGCGATGCCGGTGCCCACAATCAACACCCACACAGCCCACATCCCATCGCTGCGCGCTGCCACCACCCACAGCAGCGCCAGTGCGGCCCAAACAGCAAACAGCTGCCACGGGTCTGCACCGGTTTGGTAAGTTTGCCCAATAAAAGCTAACAAACCGCCTAGTGCCAAAGTCGCCAACAGCAACAAAGCATTGCGCCCCCGTGGCCACGCCAGTGCGCCTGCCATGCTGGCCACCAGCACGCCTTGAATTAAATAAAACTTAAATTGCCGCGACTGGTCTTGCCAGTTGGCCGCTATCCAAAATATCAAACCCACGCCCAGCAGCAAGGCTGCCAGCATGCCCAACCCGCGCTCTGTATTAGCGCCGATATGGGCTGGTTTGTCGTGAACGCGAGACAGTTGCCAAAGGCTTGCGGCCTTGTCGTTGGCCAAAGAGTACTGGGCCACTAAGCGATGGAGTAGGTCGTGCATGCGAGGCAGTATAGGTTGCTTTTATGCCAACGCGGTGTGCGTTAATGCACGGTCTTTGTGGGTTTTTCTTTGTATGTATGCAGGGTTTTTCTAGGTCTTATGTCCCTTGATCTAGCACGCGTCCGGCTGTAGCGCAGCCCTATCGCCACCCGAACCCCGGGCCTTCGGCAAGCATCTGCGGTACTCCAAATGGGGGGAATTTAGAAACTCGCGCTTTGCGCTCAAACATCTAAATTCCTGATCCCCATTTGTCCGTTCCTCGAGCCCGGGGCTCGAATCGGTGGCGACAGGGCTGCGCCACAGCCGGTCGCTTGTAATTGGCTGGGGTTTCGTTCGGTGGTGATCGCGGTAAATTAGACTGCTGCACATCTTAGACTGCTACCCACCTGCTAGCGACCCCGCCAGTGGAGCGCAGCAACGTTCGGTTTGCCTATGACAAACAGTAAAGGGCCGCAGGTCCGTTTGGCATGGGCATACCGTGCGGTGCTGTGTGACCGCGAGGAGCTAAGGGCAGGAAAGAAATTTCGCGCCACCTACAATCATTGCAACAACATCACAACAACACCCCCATGACCTTTTTGGCACCGCGCGTTTTCGTCTTGGGCAACTTTGTGCAGGCCTGCTGCTGGTACGTGCCGCGCCTGCCGCTGCCCGGCGAGACGCTGGTGGCCACGGGCTTGCATATTGAGCCGGGTGGCAAAGGGCTGAACGTGGCGGTGTGCTTGCAGCGGCTAGGTTTGCAGGCGGGCACGCTGATAGGTTGCGGCAACGACGCCGCGGGCGACCAGCTGCTGGCGCTGCTGGAGCGCGAAGGCATCAGCACGCAGCACGTACACCGGCTGGCAGGCGCGTCGGGCTGCGGCTCGGGCTGGATAGGGGCCGACGGCCACAACGCGATTGCCGTGTACCCGGGCGCCAACCTGCTGCTGACTGCCGCCCACGCGCGCCAGGCAGCCGCTGACATAGCCCTGGCGCAGCTGGTGTACGGCCAGTTTGAAACGTCGGTGGCGGCAGTGGAGGTGGCCTTTGCCATAGCGCAGGCACACGGCGTGCCCACGGTGCTGAACCCTTCGCCCTGGCAGCCGCCCAGCGCGGCGCTGCGCGGGCACACGCACACCATCATCGTGAACGAAACCGAGGCGCGGG
The DNA here is from genome assembly GCA_031386655.1 of Polaromonas sp. Lineage (GTDB taxonomy): Bacteria > Pseudomonadota > Gammaproteobacteria > Burkholderiales > Burkholderiaceae_C > JAAFIP01. The sequence goes on from JANNCO010000169.1 coordinate 4,490, forward strand.
CCTTGCTGGCGCTGCCTGCGCCACTGCAGGGCAGCGTCGCCCAGTGCGCCCGCAGCGTGCACACCCAGCTGGCTGCGCTGTGGGCTGCGTGGCCCAAACTGCAGCAACTGGTGGTGACACTGGGCGCACAGGGTTGCCTGGCGTGGTCGCGGCCAGTGGGTGTGAACACTGCTGACGGCTGGCACGCCCCAGCGCACACCATCGCAGCGGTTGACACCGTGGGTGCGGGCGATGCGTTTGCCAGCGGCTACTGCGCGGCACGGGTAGCGGGGCACAGCGTGCCTACCGCGCTGCAGTGGGGCAACGCCTGCGGCGCATGCGTTGCGTCTAGCGTGGGTGTACTGGGCGCGTTACCCAGTGCCCCTGTCTTGCAGCAATGGCTGGCACTGGCTGATGCGCCGCAGGTAGTTTCAATGGCATTTTTATAAATACTTTAGGCCGGCAACCCAGGTAAATCCTGCTCAAGCAGCTATGGTTTACATAGTACTGTAGACATTGCTGAGGCACTGCATTGCAGTGCATGACTGTAGTGGTTCTTGGAAATAAGTTTTTGGGGGTTGCTGCGAGTGTGATTGTGGCAACCGGGTGCGCGCTGGGTTAGCTGCTGGCTGGGCTTAGTGTGTTTGTTCTGTGGTGGGTCGTTTGGCTTAGCGTACTTATTCTGTGATTAGTCGCATGGCTCAGCGTACTTTTTCTGTGGTGGGTCGTTTGGCTTGGCGTGCGCGCCGGTACGCTGGACTCGAGCCGGGCATCTCTTTTGCGAAAAATACTTCGCAAACACGCGCGAACTGAGATGTTTGTTTCGTCAGCATTGTCAACGCGCGCCTTGCTGCATATTTTTCATCGAGACGGACCCGACTCGTCACATTGTTCTTTGCTTGGTTTGAGCAGCCCGTGCTTCGGTGTCGTAGTTGGATGGGTCAGTACTATCAATTGCATAGCTGGTTGAGCAGGTTCTGCGGCCTAGAACGGCTAAAACCCTATCAAAAACCGCGTGAATTTATGCGATCTGCGAGCTACACAATACCCAATTCAACCAGCGACCAAGCCGATGCGAAGCGATCACTACACAAAACCGCCAAGCGGCGATGGAGCGTGGTCGTGATGAAAATCTGGAGAAAGGCGCGCGGTACAGAAGGTAGCCCAATACAACCTAGTTTCGCGCGTGTTTTCGCAAGATTTTGCAGCATGACTTGCCT